>JANLRV010000161.1:0-16328 GCA_031361905.1 Actinomycetes bacterium | reverse complement strand
CACAAGGCCCTCAGATCGATTGGCATCGGTCAGCGTGTGCTGATCAGTCGGTGGGAGGTAGGCACCGTCGTCCCGAGCGCAGAGAGCGTTCCTTTGCATAGCCTGGTACGACGGTAGCCGCTGCCCGCCGAAGATCGCTACCGGTCGCGCGCGAACTCGAGCCGCGCGGCCGAAGGTCGACGCGATACCGTCAGGAGCGTGTCCGCGTTCAGGCAAGTGGAATCCACGTTTCCGTGCGCCGCGGCGCGATCGACCGCCACACCGCCATCCTCACCGACTACACCGAGGATGCCGAGTCCCAGGTGCTTTCGATCAAGTCGTCTGAGCGTCTGCCCCATCGGCTGTGGCGACTCTTCGCTCGTCGACGCAATCTCGCCTCGATGACGTTGCCCGAGGCAAAGTCATCGATCGTCGGCGGATGGGAGTTGCAGTTCAATCAATGGAATGCGTCGAAGCACCCTGCTGAGGGTTTCAACGAGGTGGCCGACGCGATCGAGTACCTCACTCGCGAGGCGCGCGGCGACGAAGCCTTCCCGAAGGATCAGACGGAGGCTGAGAGGCTCCGCATGACGATCGCCATGGCCACAAGGGCGATCATCACCGCGCTGACAATTCGGCGATCCAGCTAGTCGTTGTGACCCCAGCGGACCGTTGAGTGCCTCCCCGTTCGATGGGTACGGCGTTTGCATGACACCCGGATAGCTCCACTTGCAGACGCCCTGGGGTCCCGCTTCTCCGCTAGGCGGGGATGCCCGGAGGGCCGAGGATCTCGATGCCGTACTCGGCCGCGGCCGCGATCAGCGGCGCGATGTCCGCAGGCGGCGCGGCGGGCGGTGGGACGGTGAGCGTCTCGGCGGGCCGCCCCATCGCGCGCATGAAGTCCTCGAAGCCGGCCGGCTCCGCCACGAGCAGGAACCGGGCCTGCTCCGAGCTGACGAGGAAGGTGTGGGGCACGTCGCGCGGCCCGTAGACGAACGCGCCCGCTCCGGCCTCGAAAACGTCTCCGCCGACCCAGAACGTCACCGAGCCCTCGATCACGTAGAACCACTCGTCCTCGCGGCGGTGCACGTGCAGCGGCGAGCCGGCGCCCCTCGGTGCGAGGTGCTCGATCACGGCGACCCGCCCCGCGGTCGTGTCGCCTGAGGCCTTGATCGTCGCGAGCACGCCGAACGCCCAGAGCGCCTCGCCTTCACCGTCTCGCAGGGTGATCGCCGCGGGCGACGCCGTTGCAGGTGCCATGTCAGCCTCCATGTCGTCATTCGGAGAAACAGCGTGTTTCTCCATTTGTTGGCGCGACCGTAGCGGACGGAGCTCGATCCGTCAAGATTGGAGACACAGCCTGTATCATCAACGCCGTGGGTCGGCCGTACCAGCTCAGACAGCGCGCCGATCGGCAGCAGGAGACGCGGCAGCGGATCATCGAGGCGACGATCGAGCTGCACCAGACGGTCGGCCCTGCCGCCACCACGATCACGCAGATCTCGGATCGAGCCGGCGTGGGGCGCGTGACGGTCTACCGCCACTTCCCGGAGCAACTGGCGCTCGACCAGGCGTGCAGCGGCCTCTACTTCGAGCGCAACCCGGCCCCCGACCCCGACAGCTGGAAGCCGATCGCCGACCCGGTCGAGCGCCTCCGGGTCGGGCTGGCCGAGACGTACGCCTACCACGCCCGCACAGAGCGGATGATCACCCACGCGCTCGCCGACGCCCGTGACCATCCCGTGATGGCCCCCTACCACGATCACTGGAGCCGGGCAGTCGGGGTGCTGCTGGAGCCCTGGCCGACGAGCGGGAGGCGCCGCAAGCAGCTGAAAGCGGCGCTGGCGCTCGCCGTGAGCTTCGACAGCTGGCGCACGCTCGTGCGCGAACAGCGCCTCTCACACCCGCAGGCGATCGACCTCATCGAGCGCCTCACGCGAGAGTCCGCCTCGACCGAACGTCCCGAGGAGCATCCCGACGCGGTCGGAGGGGTTCGAAAACTGTCCGACTAGCTCCATTGCCTCGGCGACGCCGAGGCGACGTCACGTTCGCGGCGGCGACTCTCCGGGAACCACGAGTCCCGACTCGTAGGCGAGTACAACGGCCTGCACGCGGTCGCGCAGACCGAGCTTTGCGAGCACGCTCGCCACGTGCGATTTCACGGTCGACTGCTCGACGACGAGCTGGGTGGCGATCTCGGCGTTCGAGAGGCCGCGCGCGAGAAGGCGCAGGATCTCCCGCTCGCGCGGCGTGAGCTCATCGAGGCCGACCGGTGCTCGGGCCGTGGGCCAAGCGGCGAACTTCTCGATCAGCCGTCGCGTGATCGACGGGGAGAGCAGGGAGTCGCCCGCGGCGACGACGCGGACGGCGCGAACGAGCTCGTCGGCGGGCGCGGTCTTGAGCAG
The DNA here is from genome assembly GCA_031361905.1 of Actinomycetes bacterium. Taxonomy (GTDB): domain Bacteria; phylum Actinomycetota; class Thermoleophilia; order Gaiellales; family JALYLC01; genus JANLRV01. Next base: position 13,944 of record JANLRV010000161.1, on the reverse strand, counting down.
GAATCCGGCCGCTCCCGCGCGGATCGCCTCCCACACGACCTCGTCGAGGTCGAAGGTCGTCAGCACGAGCACGCGGGTCGGCGCCTCGACCCGCCGCGTCGCCTCGATGCCGTCCATCCCGGGCATGCGCACGTCCATCAGCACCACATCCGGCCTGGTGCGTGCGATCAGCGCGAGGGCCTGTTCGCCGTCCTCCGCCTCGCCGCTGACCTCGAAGTCGCTCTCGGCTTCGAGGATCAGGCGAAAGCCGGTGCGCACGAGCTCCTGGTCGTCAGCAAGCGCGATCTTGATCATGTCGCTGCGACTGGCAGTCGCGCCCGCAGGGACCAGCCACCCTCGGCCCGGTGCCCGGCGTCGAGCTCGCCGCCGAACAGGGCCACGCGCTCGCGCATTCCTATCAGCCCGTTCCCGGTCCCGCAGGCGGCCACCACTCCCGGACCGTCGTCGACGATCTCAAGCTCGACCGCACGCTCGAGGTAGCGGACCGACACGCTGGCGCCGCTTGCGCCTGCGTGCTTGAGCGTGTTCGTGAGCGCTTCCTGGACGATGCGGTAGGCGGAAAGCTCGAGCCCGGCCGGGAGAGTTCTCGGCACGCCCTCGATCTGGACGTCGACCGGCAGCCCGGCGGCGCGCATCCGGGCGGCGAGTGCGTCGAGGTCTCGCAATCCCGGCTGCGGCGCGAGCGCGAGCTCGTCGCTGGGCTCGCGCAGGACGCCGAGCATGTGCCGCATCTCGTCGATCGTCTCGCGGCCGGTGCTCTCGATCGCTTCCAGCGCCCGGCGCACGGCGGGTTGATCGCCCGTGAGCACCCTTCTTGCCGCCGCCGCCTGCACCCCCATCACGCTGATCTTGTGCGCGACGACGTCGTGTAACTCGCGTGCGATGCGCGCGCGCTCCACCGTCACCGCCTCCCGGGCACGGGCGTCGCGCTCGGCGGCCAGCTCGCGAGCCATCTGCTCGAGCTCACGGGTGCGCAGGCTGTGGTTCCGGATGGTCCGCCCGACCGCCCACGCTCCCCAGGCCCAGACGAGCATGGGGAACCAGTCGCCGGAATTGACATCGGCGACGTGCCGCGCCGTGATGCCCCACGCGCCGACGCCGGCGAGCGTCGTCGCAACGACGACCGCCGCGCCACGCCGGCTCGGCAGGTAGACGCCGACCGAGTAGAGCGCGATCTCGAATGCGACGAAGGCCTCGAACGGACCCTGCGTCGGTGCCACGGCAACCCCCGCCGCGAGTGCCGCGGCCACGACGATCGCTGCGACCGGAAGCGCGTGCGTGCGGCGCCAGACGAGCGGAAGCGAGCAACCGCCCGCGAGGGCGAGCTCAATCCCGCTCGGGCCGGACCACTCGCCGGCGCCCGTCGCTATCTCCACGAGGGACACGACGAGAATCGCCGCCGCGAGCACAGAGTCGCCGGCGATCTGGAAGCGGCGGTCGGCGAGAACCGCTCGGAGTCGCCGGCGCATGAGCGGACCGTAACGCCTGGCGACCCGAACGGCCATCCGCCACCAGACTGGACGCGCGCGGGCGAAGTTCCTCCTCGGGGAGGATGTGAGGATCCCGCGCTCGGCCGTGGCGGGCGGCGGGCGCGGCGCTCACGATCTCGGGCATGGAATCCCCGCTGCTCACCCGCCTCGCCGCGCTCTGCGGCGCCCTCTACGTCGTCGTCGCCGTGCTCGCCAACGACGTGCTCGGCCCCGGCTCGCCAGACTCGACACAAAGCTCGCGCGAGATCGGCGCCTGGTGGGCCGGGCACCCGCCGAGCACCTCGGATTGGGCGCTCGGGTTTCTCGAACTGACGGCGCTGCTCGCGTTCCCGGTCTTCGTCGTCGTGCTCGCCTGGTGGTTGCAGAGGAGCGATGGCGGCTGGCTGCCCTGGATCGTGCTCGCCTTCGGCCTGCTCTCGGCCGTGATCAAGCTCGCCTCGGCGGCACCGATCTTCGCCCTGGCCTGGCGCGCCGACAGCGGCGTCTCCGACGGGCTCGCAGCCGCGCTCGTCGACATGAACTCCGCCGCCTTCGTGCTCACCTGGGCGCTCGACGCGGTCATGCTCGCGGCCGCCGGCGGGACCATCCTGCGCAGGCGGTGCCTGCCGCGCTGGCTGGGCTGGTTCGGCCTGGCGAGCGCGCCGCTCGTGCTCGCAGGCGTCCCGGTGGCCATCTCGGGGCCGCCGACCTTCCTGCTCGCGCTGCTCTGGATCGTCGCCGCGAGCATCGCGCTCAGCCTCCGCGCCGCGCAGCGATCCGCAGTGCCGGCCGGCGTCGGCGCGACGGCCCCCTGAGCCTGACCGCGTGCGCATTCGGACAGCGCGTTCAGTCAGCGGTCACTAGCGCCTCCGAGCAACTCGCGAAGAGGTCGCGGCGGGGTTTGAAAGCTGCCCTCTCAGGTCCATTCACGAAACCCGCTGAGCTCAGCGGGTTTCGTCGTTTTCGAGACCCCCCCTCCAAGCGCGAGCGCGCTTGAGAGCGACGCGAGCCCGACACGACGGGCTCGTCCGATCGACGCGCTCCCCCACGGGGTCACGTCACCTGGACCACCAGGTCGTGCTCGTGGGCGTATCGCGTAGCGGCGCTTCGCGTATGCACGTCGATCTTGCGGTAGATCGAGCGGAGGTGCGCGTGCACGGTGCGAATGCTCACGACGAGCCGCTCCGCCACCTCCGCGTCGGTGAGACCGGTGGCGACCATCGCGAGCACCTCGACCTCGCGGACGGTCAGGCCCTCGGCGGAATCGATCTCGGCGCTCGTCTGCACCACCGGGAGGAGCTCGACCGTCGCGCGCAGCGGAACCCGGCTGCCTGCGTCCCAGGCAGCCGAGAAACGAGCCTCGCCCAGACGGCTGCGCACCTCGGCGAGCACGCGATCGTGACGCTCGCGAAGGAGGGTTGGAAGCGGGACCTCGATCGCCATCCAGATCGCGTCGGCCGCACCGAGCAGGCGCGCCGCTCGCTCGGGGTCGCCGGTCGCGCAGGCGAACGCGGCCGACTCGAGCACGTACCCGCAGAACCAGCGATCGCCGAACTCGACCATCAGCGTGAGCGACTCCACGAGCTGCGCCGCGGCGGTCTCCGCATCGCCGAGCTCGGCATTGATGTCGGCCAGGTTCCAGAGCATCTTGGCGAACGTTCGGCGGTCGCCCGCCGCGCGCAGGATCTCGAGGCCCTCCTCGGCCTGCACCCGCGCCGCAAGTTCGGCACCCGGGAGACGAACCATGGAAAGGCCGTACAGCCCCAGCGCGACTCCGTGCGAGTCGCCGAGCTGCCGGAACAACCCATGGCTCCGCTCGAAGAGCGGCCGGGCACGATCGAACTCCCCCGTGATCACAAAGGTGATCGCGAGCCGATCGAGCGTGCGGGCCGTCCCAGCGTCCTCGCCGAGACCCTCGTAGATGGAGAGGGCCTCGCGAAAGAGTGCCTCGGCCTCCGGGTAGTCCCCACGCGCGTTTCGGATCAGCGCCAGGCCGGTGTACGCCTCGGCGACGCCTTTGGGGTCGTCGAGCGAACGAGAGAGCTCGAGCGCGTCCCGGCAGAGCCTCTCGCCACGATCGTAGTCACCCTGATAGCGCGCGAGGACGCCATTCGCGCTGAGCGCGCGCGCACGGCCCGGTGACGCCTCGGAAGAAGCTGCGAGCGACTCGTCGAGCCAGAGCCGGCCCTCGCTCAGATAGCCGCGCTCGAACCAGAAGCGCCACAGAACGGCACACAGCTCGAGCGCCGTCGCCGCGTCCCCCGCGTCGAGCGCGAAGCGCAGCGCGGCGCGGAGGTTGTCGTGATCGGTCTCGAGCGTCGTCCGCCAGAGCGCCTGGCCGGAGGCGGTCAGCCCGGATGCCGTGGCGGCATGCGCGAGGCGGAGGTAGTGGGCCGCATGTGCGCGCCGGACCTCTCCCGCCTCAGCGCTCGAACCGAGCAGCTCGCCCGCGTACTCGCGGATCGTCTCAAGCATGCCGAAGCGCTCGCCGTCGACGCGGACGAGGCTCTTGTCCACGAGCGAGCCAAGGGCGTCGAGCTCTCCGCCGCACACCTCCTCGACCGCCTCGAGCGTGCATCCCCCGATGAACACGGAGAGGCGGCGAAAGAGGATCCTCTCCTGGTCGTCGAGGAGCTCAACGCTCCAGCCGATCGTGTCGCGGAGCGCTCGATGACGGGCAGGCGCATCGCGCGGTCCCGACGTGAGCAGCTCGAGACGGTGCTCCAGACGAGCGAGCATCGCCGTCGGTGTCAGCAGCTTGACCCGCGCCGCGGCCAGCTCGATCGCGAGCGGCAGGCAGTCGAGCTGGTCGCAGATCTCGGCGACCGCAGCGAGATCGGCCGCAGCCGGCCGGAAGTCCTGACGCACCTCGCGTGCGCGCTCGAGGAACACGCTGACGGCCGCCTCGCGCGTGAGCGGGGCGAGCACGAGCTCCTGCTCGCCCGCGACGCGCAGCCGTGTGCGACTCGTCACGGTGACCTTCAGGGTCGAGCTCCCGGCGACGATCGCCGCGAGCGAGGGTGCGGCGTCGACGACCTGCTCGAAGTTGTCGACGACGAGCAGCAGCCGGCGGCCCTCGAGCTCGTCGACGAGTCGCTGCTCGGGGTCCCCCTCGAAATCGAGCAGGCCGAGCGAGCGAGCGATCGTGGCGATCACCAGGCCGGGGTCGCGAAGCGACTGGAGCGGCACGAAGACGACGCCGTCCGCGAACTGCTCTGCGGCCGCCGAGGCGACCGCAAGCGCGACGCGCGTCTTCCCGATCCCTCCCGGGCCCGTGATCGTGAGCAGCCGGACGTCGTCTCGCCGCAGCAGAGCGACAGCTTCGGCGACGCTCTCCTCGCGCCCGATCAGCGTCGTCATCGGCACCAGGTCACCCGGCCAGGAGCTCGTGCAGACGGTCCGCCATCGCGAGCCCGAACCGCGAGTCGTTGATGTCGAGGTCGACCTCGTGCATCTCAACCTTCGACCGGTCGATGAGCTCGCGCAGCACCGAGAAGAGCGCGTCGTCGCCGTTCGGATCGTAGAGCACCTGACCGTCCGTCGAGAGCAGCGAGAGACCACGCAAGGGCACGAACAGCACCGTCGGCCCGGTGGCGGCATTCAGCTTGCGCGCAATCACCGCCGCGAGCTCTCGGCACTCCTCCGGCGTGGCGCGGGTTGCTGCCAGCAACTCGTCGTGGAGATAGATCGGCCGACCGCCGAAACGATCGGGCAGCGGATCCGGAAGCCCGGTCGCCGAGATCACGATCACATCGAGAGCGCCGAGCGAGACGACCTGGGGTATGCCAAGGCGACCGGCCGTCTCGAGGCGCTCAGGGCCACAAGCCCAGATGCCGCCGGCGAGCTCGTCGGCGAGCTCGGTCGTGGTGACGTCCAGCACGCCGTCGACGAGACCTGTCGCCATCAGCTCTTCCATCGCCTTGCCGCCCGTTCCCGTCTGGTGAAAGACGAGCACGTCGTAGCCGAGCTGCTCGAGCCGCTCGCGTGCCGTCGTCACGCACGGCGTCGTGATGCCCCACATCGATGCCACGATCAGCGGCTTCTCGTCGCCTGGCGGAGACTCGGTCCCCGTCGCCATGCCCGCGAGGGCACGAGCGGCGTTGGCCATGATCCGTGCCGAGATCCGGTTGACTCCGGCAACGTCGACGACGGAGTACATCATCGTCACGTCCACCGATCCGACATACGGACGTGTCTCGCCTGACGCCACCGTGGAGACCATCAGCTTCGGCACGCCGACGGGAAGCGCCCGCATCGCCTTCGTGGCGAGCGTCGTCCCGCCCGAGCCGCCGAGCGCACCGATCGCGTCGAGCCGACCCTCGGCGTGGAGCCGGCAGACGACCTCCGCAGCGCCACGGCCCATCGTCGCGATTGCCGTGGCGCGATCGCGAGCGTCGGCAAGCGCCGCCACGTCAGCGCCGGCCGCAGCCGCCACCTCCTGGCGCGTCACGTCCGGCTCGGTGAGCGGCTCGCCGAGGATGCCCGCGTCGACCAGCAGCACGTCGACCCCGCACTCGCGAATACGGTCGCGGAAGAACGCGTACTCCGTGCCCTTGGTGTCCAGCGTGCCGACGAGGACGACGGTCGGACTCTGCTCACGCGCCTTGCTCTTCGTCACTCCTCCTTGCGTCCGAGATGCCGGGACGCCAACCGCGCAAGCATGTCACGAAAGGCGCATGCTCGGCGGGCGTGCGCAGAACGGGGTGTCCTGCCTAGGCAGCGTCCGAGCCACGCTGCACGAAGTTAGGCAGCGCAAAGCGGTAGCGCTGCCGATGTGCAACTCCTGCGGACTCCATAGCTTGATGTTCAACAGACCGCGCACGGCGGTCGAGAGCGAGGAGCCCGAGATGACCCAGATCAACCTCATCAACACGACGCAGACAGCGCGCTACGAGACTCCTGCGTTCGACCCCCGCATGGCCTTCTCCTGGACGCTGCGCTCGGCGGAGCTCGCAGCCCGGCGGCGCCGGAACGCGCATCAGGATCCGACGAATCTCGAGCGCAGCGAGATCGACACGGACCTGGCTATCCGCGACGACGTGGCAAGCGCCCCGGCAGCGCGCTACGAGACTCCCACGTTCGATCCTCGGATGGCCTTCTCCTGGACGCTGCGCTCGGAGGAGATCGCACGCTTCAAGGGCCAGAAGCACCGGAGCCCGCAGGTCTTGCGCATTGCAGGTCTGTAACCCTCCCAAGGACGATCAGTCGCCGGGACTGATGAGTCATCGATCGGGCTGGTGCGCGAGCGCTCGGAGTACCGCTTGAGAGCTCGACACCCAACCGAAGAGCGTCTCGATCACTTTCAGCGATGCCTCGTGCGTTCCGAGCGGCTCGGACGTGCAATCCTCGAGGACGACGCACGTATAGTCGCGAAACGTCGCGTCTCGCACCGTCGACTCCACGCAGACGCTCGTGGTGCAGCCCGTGACGAGCAGGTGCGTAACCGCCAGCCCGCGCAGGACTTCATCGAGCTCCGTTTCGAAGAATCCGCTGTACCGGTGCTTCGAAACGACGACGTCGCCAGCCTGAGGTGCGAGTTCCAGCACGTTCTCGGTGTTCCAGGTGTCGCGTATGAGAATCCGGCTTCGCGACCCGTCCGGGGCATCGACGGTGTCGCCGAGCGCGAGCGGCCCGTGTTTGACGCGATGCGGCCCCTCGGGCGGGCCTGCATCCGAGAGGTCGGGCGCGTGCTGCATGTTGAGATAGACGACCGGAATGCCCGCTGCGCGCGCGGCGGCGAGCACCGGTCGCGTCGTCTGGGCGGCAGCCGCGATCCCGCGGATGTCGATGCCGGCGCGGTCGAACATGCCGCCGGGCGCTACGAAGTCGTTTTGCGCATCGATCACGATCACCGCAACCCGGCGAAGATCGAGTTCGAGTGGCTCGGGCCGGGCATCGAGTCTCACCATCGCGGCCGATCATAGGACAGCCCCGAGACGGTTCGATTCGTGGAAGGATCGGCGCGCTGACGACTGATCCGACGGGACGACTGCCGACAACTAGCCCGATTGCCTGCCACCACGCGGGCTCGCACAGGACTCGTAGAGCGCAGCGAGGGAGCCCGCAGCGTGCTCCCACGAGTGGCTCTCGCGCGCATGCCGGCCGGCGTTGGAGCCACGGCGGGCACGTTCCGCGAACGAGTCGATCGCCATCACCATCGCATCGGTCAGGGCCGCCTCGTCGTCCGGCGGGACGAGCCAGCCGTCCGGCTCGCCGTCGACCACGTTGATGAAGCTCGGCGGGCCGCCGCTCGTCGTCGCGATCACCGGCAGCTCGCAGGCCATCGCCTCGAGGTACACCAGGCCGAACGGCTCGTCGGTGGAGGGCGCGACGAAGCAGTGAGCGCAGCTGAGGCCGAGCGGAAGCTCGTCGTGGCCGCGCCATCCGCTGAAGAACACGCCCTCGACGCCCTCGCGCGTGACGACGGTGTGCGGATGCTCGCCCTCCCACTCGCCCGGCACGCCGCCCCAGATCACGAGCGGTGCGGCCACCGCCATGCGAGCCCGTGCGCGGGCGTACGCGCGAATCAGCAGTGGCAGGCGCTTGAAGCCGAGAAAGCGCCCGACGAACATCAGCACCGGCAGCGGCTCGCCGGTCGTGGCGTCGAAGAACGCCTCGAGCACCTCGGCCTCGGCGTAGCGAACGCTCCCCGGCGTCGCCGTCGCCTCATCCCAGCCCTGCGGGTTGCGGACGAGCCAGCGCAGCCAGTGCGAGCGCCGCTCCTCGACGGTCGGCCGGCGCGGAGTGAAGCGCTTGACGTCGACGCCGTTCGGGAGGTAGTGGACGGTCTCCGGGTCGAGCTCGAGCAGCCGCACGGCCTGCTCTCGCTCGTAGGGCGAGATCGTGATCGTGGCCACTGCCCGGCGGGCCGACGCGCGCATGCGCGATGCCCACCACGCGGCGTGCGGCCCGCGATCGATCGATAGAGGCTCGCGGGCGAGCGCGTCGAGCAGCTTCAGCTCGGTGCCGTGCAGGTGCGTCACGACCGGCACGCCTGGGAGAACCGAGGCGGCCGCGTCGTGGATCGGGGTCAGATGGTGGAGATGCAGGAGCCGCGCCCGCGACATGCCGGCGGATCCGGCGATCAAGCGCGCCCAGGCGGAAACCATGCGGCCTCCCTGCGCCGGCGACACCCACGGGAACGCCCGGTCGGGGACGCCGGACCGCGCCTCGTAGGACGGATGCATCGGAAACGGCGCGTCCATCGGATCCTCGCCGCGCGCCCAGCGTGCGACCGCGTCGTCGTACTCGGCAGGGACGATCTCGATCCCGGCGAAGATCGTCGCCGCATTGCCAAGCGATCCGCTCGTGCCGAGCGATCCACAGCAGAGAGTGACGTGCCACCCGTGAGACGCCAGCGCCCGCGACAGGTACCCGGCGACCTGCGCAGAACCACCACGAGGGTAGAAGAACAGGCCCATCCCCACCGGATCCTGATCGCTCGCCAAGAGCACCACTCTAGATGGACTCTCGTCACCGGACTCTCACGAGATCCTCACCGGTCTGGCTCCCACAAAGCCTCCTCACACCACTACGGTGAGGTTCGACGCCGATCCGCACGGCGTCTCGAGCGAAACGGAGGCTGGTCGTGCTGAACAGGTTCGCGCTACGGTCACGGCCCGGCAGTCAGGGGCAGGATCGCGTGATCGTCGTTCTCGGCTATCGCGAGATCGGCGCCGACGGCTCGCACCGCATCAGCGAGATCTGCCGGGCGGCCGTGCGGCGCGCCGAGGCGCTGGCAGCCGAGGCGAAGCCGTGCGCGGTGATCTTCACCGGCTGGTCGTGCACGGGCGGACCGACCGAGGCCGACCAGATGGCGGCGGAGTGGAAGGGTCGTCGCGACGTCGCGCTGATTCGCGAGCCGGCGGCCACCAACACCGCCGAGAACGCCGTTCGGTCGCTCGCGCTCCTGAAGGAGCTCGAGGGAGGAGCGGAGGTGATCACGGTGTGCTCGATCCGCCATTTCCCGCGCGTGCGCTTCTTCTTCGATCGGCTCTACAAGCGACACGGCTACTCGGTTCGCTACCGCTACGTCGCGTCACCGATCCCGTCGCCGAGGCTGCTGCTCGCCGAGCTGTCGTCGATCACCCGGATGGTGCGGGATCGACGAGAGGCGCTGCGACTCTTGACCGAGAGCGCCGCTGCCGAGAACGAATAGCTCGAGCTGGACAGACCGTCGGCCGACCGGTCTCGAGGCCCGTTCCGTTGCACCTCCGCGAGCCGCGCCCTATGATCGCCCGACGGTGCTCGAGGCGGTCTGATGGGAGGGCACGTGACCGGCAAGAACGGAGCCGACGACGCCACCGGGCGGCTGCTCGACGACTGGCGGAGCGCCGCCTACAACTGCTTCAGCTCGGGCCACAAGTTCTGCCGCGAGGTCTGCCCGGTCCTCCAGGTGACGCACGACGAGACGCACAGCCCGACGGCCTTCCATGCGAACGTCGTCGCGATGGACAAGGGGCTCCTGACGATCGCCGATGTCGCCGAGGACTACGTCAACTGCACGCAGTGCGGCGCCTGCGAGCTGCGCTGCCCGAACACGATCTTCGCGGGCGACTTCTACCGCTTCCGCACGCGCACCGTCGACCTCGTCAAGGCGATGCGCTCGCTCGCGGTCGAGAGCGGCATCCATCAGTCCGGCTGGCATCGCTGGAACCTCGCGACCGACGAGCTGAAGAGCGAGCCCGTGATCGACGGCGTCTCGCAGGAGCACGTCGCCGACTGGGCGGCGGAGTTCGGGCTGCCGATCGGTGGCGAGACGATCCTCTTCTGCGACTGCGAGGCGGCGTTCTATCGGACATCGCAGCCGAAGGCCGTGGCCAAGCTGCTGCGCGCCGGGGGCGTCGAGTTCGGCCTGATGCGCGAGCAATGGTGCTGCGGCGGGCCGGCCGCCGAGATGGGGTACGCCGAGCAGGCCCGGCGCTTCGCCGAGCACAATGTCGCGGACTGGCGAGCCGTCGGCGCGAAGCGCATCCTCGTGCTCGACCCGCACGACTACATCACCTTCACCGAGGACTACCCGCGCTACTTCGGCGACAGCTACGACTTCGAGATCGTGCTCGTGATCGAGCTCGTGGCGGAGCTGATCCGCGAGGGCCGAATCACGCTGACCGTGCCGGTCGAGCGGCGCGCCACCTACCACGACCCGTGCCGCCTCAACAAGCGCAAGGGGATCCACCGCGAGCCACGCGAGATCATGCGCGCGATCCCGGGTCTGACGTTCGCCGATGTCGATCACGTGACCCAGTGGGGCTACTGCTCGGGCGCCGGCGCGGGGCTCGGCATCGAGCGGCCGGAGCTCACGGCGGCGATCAGCGCGCGGCGGATGGGGCAGGCGGCGACGCTCGACGTCGACCTGCTCGTCTCGGCCTGCGTCTGGTCGGAACGGCCGCTCTCCGAGCAGGGTGCCCGGCACGCGATCGAGGTCTGCGACCTGCTCGAGCTCGTCGCGCACGCGGCCGGGCTTCAGGAGCTGCCGCGCCTCGAGGTCGGCGCGGGAGCGGACTGAGATGGCGACGGTCGCGGCGCTCGACGATCGCGTGCTCGACGAGCTCGCGCAGATCGTCGGCCCGCAGCACGTGCTGACGTCGAAGACAGCGCGCTTCAACCGCGCTCGCACGCCGGCCATGTTCGCGGTGCACCGCTGGGCAGATCACGTGCCCCAGGTGGTCGTCATGCCGGGCAGCGCGGAGGAGGTCTCCGAGATCGTCCGGCTCGCGAACCGCGAGCGCATCCCCGTCGTCCCGCGTGCCGGGGGCACGGGCCTCGTCGACGGCGCCGTCCCGCTGAGGCACGGGATCCTCGTCGACATCAAGCGCATGGACCAGGTGCACGAGATCGACCTCGCCGAGCGCACCGTGACCGTCGGGCCGGGCGTCAACATGCTCAAGCTCAACGAGCTCCTGCGCCCGCACGGCGTGATCTACCCGGACGACCCGGCGTCATACTCCTGCGCGCTCGTCGGCGGACGCATCGGCACGAACGGCTGGTCGCTCCTCGGCGCTCGCTTCGGCCACGTGCGGAACCTCGTGATCTCGTTCGAGATCGTGCTCCCGACGGGCGAGATCATCCGCGTCGGCGACGGCGGCAAGAAGACCCGCTCGAGCTCGTCCGGCTATCGCCTGAAAGAGCTCTTCATGGGCACGCAGGGGACGCTCGGCATCGTCACGCAGGCGACCCTCGAGCTCGTCAAGCGCCCTGAGGCGGAGTTCTCGGCGTTCTGGCTGCAGCGCTCCTACGACAGCGCCTGGCGCACGGCGGGCGAGCTGATGCGCTCCGGCTACGCGACGATCGCGGGCGTGATGCTGTTCGACGAGCGCAAGGTCGCCTACCTGCGCCGGGACGACGAGGCCTATATCGCGCAGCCCGAGTGGGCGACGAGCGTCGTCGCGTTCGCGCTCTACGGCAACCGGGCCGAGGTCCGCCCTGCCGCGAAGGAGATGATGCGGATCGCCGCCGCGTCGGGCGGCGAGTACGTCGGCGACGAGATCGCCCAGCTCGACTGGTCGGCGCGGCACGATCGCTACGCCACGCCGCTGCACGGCCGCACGCCGAACGGGCAGGTCGCGCCGATGGCGTGGCACTGCGAGGACGCCGCGATTCCCTACCCCAAGGTTCCCGAGATCCGCGAGCGCTGGCACCGAATCGTCGAGCGGCTGATCGAGCGCTACCCGATCTTCGACGACTGGGGCATGTTCGGCTACACGAACGGCCCGAACAAACCCTGGGGCGACATGCTCTGCGAGATCGACATCGGCATCTGGGAGCCCCACCTCGACGACGAGACCTGGGGAGCGTGGGTCGACGCGAAGCGCGAGATCGCACGGGCGTCGATCGAGGTCGGCGGCTCGATCTCCGCCGCCCACGGCTCGTCGCGCGCCGGCGAGGTCGAGCTCGTGCCGCTCGAGCTGGGCGGGGCCTACGAGGTCATGAAGAAGATCAAGCGGGCGCTCGACCCGAACAACGTGATGAACCCGGGCAAGTACCTGCTCGACTCTGCCTACGAGAACGACGAGGAGGTCGACTAGATGGATCTTTCCGGATTGTCGGGTGTTCTGGGCGCCGGATCGTTGCGTTCTGAGGGCGTTTGCGGGCGCAGTCGCTGCAGTGACGCATCGACAAGCCACAAACGCCCGAGCGTCGCGCATCGCGAGGAAGCGCGCATCACGGCTCGCGAAGCTCTGCGACGGCGGAGCGCTCCCTCGCGATGCGCAGAGCGGCAGAACCGACCGAGACGACGTTCAGAACACCCGGCAATCCGGAAAGAGCCATCTAAGATGGAGGGCTTCACGGTCGGCGCCCAGACGCCTCCCGACCCCAAGCGGATCACCGACTCCGTCGTGATGCGGCACGAGCACGTCTACGAGGTCGATCCCGCGCTGATGCGCGAGCACGTGAAGCAGCAGGACATCCCGGTCTGGGACACGCTGCGGATGGTCGATGCCCGCCTCGAGTACCTCTACTGGATCCAGGATCACTGGGCCGACGAACGGATCTCCGGCGAGGAACTCCTCGCCGAGATCGAGGCGGAGGAGGCCTCAGCGTCATGAAGATCAGCTTCGGACTGTTGCCCGACCACCCGCTGCCCGAGATCCTCGACACGATCGAGATCGCCGACCGGCTCGGATTCCACGCCGTCTACGGCGCAGACGAGACGTTCCACAAGGACTGCTTCCAGATCTTCGCGGCCGCCGCGCACCGCACGAGCAGGATCGTCTTCGCTCCCGATGTCACGCACGTGATCCTGCGCGACCCGACGATGGTCGTGCAGGCGATGGCGACCCTCGACGAGCTGACCGGCGGGCGCACCGAGCTGATCTACTCGATCGGGAACTTCGCGATGCTCGAGCAGTACCACCTCCAGGACAAGACGCGCCGGCCGCTCGCCCGGCTGCGCGAGGCACACCACGTGATGCGCACGTTCCTCGACGACGGCGTGCTCGATCACGAGGGCGAGTTCTACACCTGCACCGGTATGTTCACCTCGGCCCGCCCGGTGCAGAAGCGCATGCCGATCATGATCGGCGCGATGCGCGGGCCGAAGTCGTTCGAGCTCGCCGGCGAGATCACCGACGGCATGCACCAGGCGCTCGGCTACTCGCGCGAGGCGATCCAGTTCGCGGCCGACCACGTCCGCATCGGCGCCGAGCGCGCCGGCCGCGATTGGCAGACGCTCGATATCGGCGCGTGGGGCGTCGCCTGCGTCGCCGAGGACCGCGAGGCAGCGCGCGAGTGCGTGCGCATCCTCGTCGCCTTCTACATCCCGGCCATGCCGGTCGAGCAGCTTCAGCGCCACGGCATCAGCCCCGAGCAGACGCAGCCGATCCACGAGGCGTTCGCGAGCGGCGACGTCGAGCTCGCGATCGAGCTGACCACCCCCGAGCTGGTCGAGAAGCTGTCGTTCTCAGGGACGCCCGAGGACGTCGTCGAGCAGATCCGCACAAACGTCGTGCCGACCGGAATGAACCACGTGATC
>JANLRV010000065.1:0-4288 GCA_031361905.1 Actinomycetes bacterium | reverse complement strand
CGAGATCGAGCGAGTCGCCGGCCCCGCCGAGCGCGCGCTCGGCGAGCGCCGCGAGCGAGGTCGCCCCTTCGATCCGCGGGGCCGCGCCGTGGCCCGGGAGATCGGGCGCGAGCGAGTCCCCACCCACGCGCGCCGAGACGGCGTCCCACATCGAGTGGTCGAGCCCGACGCCGTGCAGGTAGAGCAGCTGTCTCACCGGAAGGCCGGCAGCACGTGCTCGATGAAGCGCTGCAGCGAGGCGCGCTTGCGCTCGTGGCTGATCAGGCTGTCGATCCAGATGCTGAACTGATCGAAGCCGAGCGCCTCGTACACCTTCAGCCGCGCGATCACCTCGTCGGGCTCGCCGATCACGAGGTTCGTGCGCATGCTCTCTGGGCTGTACTGCGGCAGCGCCGCCATCTCCTCGGCGCTGAGCGGCGCGATGAAGCCCTTCGAGATCGGTCGCTCGTTCGCGAACCAGGCGCCGAAATGGCAGTAGTAGCGGCTCAGATCGCGGGCCAGCTGATCGGCGTCGGCGGGCGAAGACGCCACCGCGGCATGCACGAGCAGCATGATCCGGGGCCGCGGCACCTCGGGATGCGCGGCGCAGGCAGTCTCGAACCGCTCCATCAGGCTCGCGATCTCGCCGTCTCCGGAGGCGAGCGGCGTGACCTGCACGTTGCAGCCGTGCTCGACGGCGAACGCGTGGGAGTTCGGATCCCGAGCCGCGATCCAGATCGGCGGATGGGGCTCTTGCAGCGGCGTCGGCACCGCCGTCGTCGCCGGGAACGACCAGTACGCGCCTCGGTGCGCGTAGTCGCCCTGCCAGAGGCGCTTGACCGCGGGCACCAGCTCGCGCATGCGCAGCCCGGCCTCCATCGCGTCGAGCCCGGGGAACAGTCGCTCGTACTCGAAGCGATAGGCGCCGCGCGCGATGCCGAGGTCGAGCCTGCCACCGGTCGCGAGGTCGGTGATCGCCGCCTCGCCCGCGAGCTTGATCGGATGCCAGAACGGCGCGATCACGTTGCCCGTTCCAAGCCGGATCCGCGTCGTCTTCGCCCCCAGGTAGGCGAGCTGGATGAAGGGGTTCGGCGCGATCGTGAACTCCATCGCGTGGTGCTCGCCGATCCAGAGGGTCTCGAAGCCGCCGGCCTCGGCGATCAGTGCAAGCTCCTCGAGTTCGGCGAAGAGCTGCGCGTGCGGGACGCCCGGCTCGAGCCGCTCCATGTGTGCGAACAGCGAGAACTGCATCGGGCGACACTACCGAACCTCGGCGCCTCCGGCCGGCTGGCCGGAGGCGCCGAGCTCGAGCTCAGGCGTCCTCGTGCAGGTACCGCCCGATGCCCTCGTAGCGCTCCGCATCGGCACTCTTGTAGTAGAGCGCGAGCAGGACACCGGCAAGGAAGACGACCGGCATGATCAGCCAGAGGTACTTGATGAACGGGACGTTCGCCGCGCCGGACAGATCGCCGCGGTTGTCGAGCATGAGGTACGCGGCGACGACCATCGAGACCGCGCCGATCGCCGGAGCGATGATCGTGCGCCAGATGTGCTGGCCGTCCTTCGCCTCGGTCGCGAAGTACTTGATGATGCCGACCGAGACGATGCCCTGCACCACGAGAATGCCGCTCACGCCGAGCAGCGGGCCCCATGTGCCGAGCTTGGTCAGAGCGGCGAGCGTCGTGCCGTCATAGAGCCAGAAGCCGAGCACGTAGAGGCCGACGAGCGCCGTCACCGTCGTGCTCGCGATGTAGGGGCTCTTGTGCACGGGATGCGTGCGGCCGAGCGCGCGCGGCAAGACGCCCTCGCGACCCATCGAGTAGAGATAGCGGTTGGCGGTGTTGAAGAACGCGAACTGGCACGCGAACGAGCCGGTCACGATCGTCAGCTCGAACGCCCAGAGCAGCGGCCGGCCGAAGAACTCCGTCGTCAGCGGGTAGTAGATCGAGGCGAACTTGCCGCCGAACTGGTCGGTCACCGCCTGCTGCACGTTCGCCATGCCCCAGCCGGTCACGAGCATCCAGGTGATGAACACGTAGAGCACACCGAGCCCGATCACCGAGATGTACGTTGCCGGGCCCATCACCTTCTTCGGCTCGCGCGCCTCCTCGGCGTAGTTCGGCGCCATCTCGAAGCCGACCCACGACCAGAATCCGGCAAACAGGCCGATCCCCGCTCCCAGCGCGTGCGTGTTGTTGTCTGCGAACGCGTTCCACGGCAGGATCGGGCGAAGCGAGAGCCCGTCGTGGCCGCCCTGGAAAAGCACTGCGAAGCCGAACACGACCAGCGCGACGAGCTCGATCGCGAGGAAGATTCCGAGCAGCTTCGCGGTCAGCTCGACGTGGAAGAACGAGAGCGCCGCCATCGCGATCAGCGGCACGAAGAGCAGCAGGAAGACGGGCACGTCGACGCTCAGCCAGTCTTGGATCGTCGTGTTCGCGAAATACGCGGTGACGCCGATCACGGAGGCCGAGAAGATGATGTACGCGGCAGTGATCACGAAGGCGACGCCCATGCCCACGACCGAGCCGAAGGCGTGCGTGGCGAACGAGTAGAAGCCGCCGGCGGCGGTCACGCGCTTCGCCATCTCGACGTAGCCGACCGAGAAGATCGTCAGCGCGACCGTCGCGATCACGAACGTCGCGGGTGCGGCCCAGCCCGAGCCGAGCACGGCGACGGGCGTGTTGAAGAGCATCGCCGCGATCGGCGCCGCGCCCGTGACGATGCAGAAGAGCACCTGTGGCAGCCCCAAGGCCCCTGCAGCGAGCCGATTGTCGCCTGGCGGTCCAGCCTTCTGCATGGACTCGGGCGATACGCCAGTTGCCATTCCCAGCTCCTTCGGTAGGGGACGGACGGCGGGCCTCGGCGGCCCGGAGGCGCGAGTCTAGACAACAGCTATAGCGAGCGCAATCTCTACTAATTACGTAGAGTTTGTGCGGGCCTCGCCCGAGGTCCGTCGCGCGCGCATCCGCCGACCGCTGCGTCACGATCGCCGTGATGGCACGCGTCAGAGATCGCGAGCGGGCGGACCATCCCGATGCGGGACGCGCAGCGCGCGCGCTCGCGGGCGGCGTCGAGCAGGTACCACCGATCGAGTCGATCCGCGAGCTCTATCTCGAGGTCACGAATCGCTGCAACTCGCTGTGCCAGACCTGTCCGCTGACGTTCGGACCCCACGAGGCCGAGCGCGACCTGAGCGTCGACGAGCTGCGCCACGTCGTCGACCAGTGCCCCGGCCTCGAGCGGGTCGTGCTGCACGGGATCGGCGAGCCGCTGCTCAACCGCGAGCTCCCGGGCATGATCCGCTGGCTCGCCGATCGCGGCCTGCAGACCGTCTTCAACACCAACGCGATCGCGCTGTCCGCGCGCCGCGGCGACCGGATCGTCGAGGCCGGACTCGACATCCTGCGCATCTCGATCGATGGCGCGACGCGCGCGACCTACGCGCTTCTGCGCGGCGTCGACGCGCTCGACAAGGTGCTCGCCAACACGCGAGCGTTCCGCCGGCGCCATCCAGCGGCGCCCGACTGCGAGGTCTTCTTCACCTGCTCGCGCGCGAACCTGCACGAGCTCCCCGACCTCATCCGGCTCGTCGCGCAGATCGGCATCCCCGCGCTCAACGTGCAGCGGCTCGTCTACTGGGAGCAGGGCATGGCGCGCGAGGAGCTTGCGCTCTATCGCGACCTCTCCCAGCAGGAGACCGCGCTGCTCGACGAGGCGCGGACGGCCGCCGAGCGCGAGGGCGTGCGGCTGAAGGCGTCGGGCGGGACCGACCCCGAATCCTCGCTCTCCGGTCGGATCAAGCCGCGCGGCGAGGGCTGCGCCCGCCCCTGGAACCTCGTCTACGTGACCTGCCACGGCAGCCTGCTGCCGTGCTGCATCAGCCCCTTCACCGGCGTGCCGTTCGAGCAGCTCGTCCTCGGCAACGTGCTCGAGCAGCCGCTCGCCGAGCTGTGGGCGAACGGGCGCTATCAGCGGCTCCGCGCCGGCCTCTCAGGTGATCAGCCCGAGCACCCGGCGTGCAGCGGCTGTGGCGAGCGCTGGCCGTACTAGGACGTTCTAACAGAATGATTTCGCGGTGCCTGGCGGCGTCTTCTTTCGTGCCTCTGCTGGTAGCAGAGGCACGAAACACCGTGTCAAGCCGCTCGCGGCTTGACACTCGCCTGGATGGTGATCGCCTTTTGCGGTTCCGTTTGGTACAGGAGCCGCTGCAAGGCGATCCCCGCCCAGGCTTGCGAGCAGCGTGTCAAGCGCTGGCGCTTGACACGCGTGTGGAGTCGGCTGCTATCGAGCAGCCGACGGAGTCCAG
>JANLRV010000149.1:0-2029 GCA_031361905.1 Actinomycetes bacterium | reverse complement strand
GTCAGCGGCCATCGGGCTGGAGTTGGCATCGTCGCCGGAAGCGTTGCTGGACGACCCCACGATCGAGATCGTCGCCCTGGCCTGCTCTCCTCACGAGAAAGCGGCCATCGTCGAGAAGGCCGCCCGAGCCGGCAAGCACATCCTGCTCAAGAAGCCGATGGCCGAGAGCTTGGATTCGGCCTGGCGCATCGAGACCGCGACGGCCGGAAGCGAGATTCAGATTGTCTACGATATTCCGGCGATTGGCCGTTTTCACCCGGTCACGGCCAAGCTCCTCGACGAGGTCGGAGAGGGTCGGTATGGCCGAGCGATTGGCTATACCCATGCCTTCAGTTTCACCGTGTCGACCGACTTCCCACTGGCCGCAGGGTTGTGGGGCCAGCCCAGATCTATCCAGTGCAAGAGCACCGCGTACTGGGATCTCTACCGTGACGCCGGGGTTGAAAACTTCGGCCAGTTGATTGCCGACTACGGCGACTTCTTTGCCGTCATTGCGAGCGGTAAGCAGCCGCTCGACACCCTTCCTTCAATGGACGTGTCCGAGGCGCTCAACCCGCGCAATTGGCACAGCGTGATCGAGATGCAGTTTGAGCGGCACAACCTGACCGTGTTGCCGTTCCAGAGCATCCTCATTCACAACGGCGCTCGAGTGCCTCTCGAGGACTTTCTCACCGGCTATGCCTACGTGACACCGTTCCAGCAGCTTCTGCGGGCCATCGAGACCGGGCAGGCGCCGGATAGCAATATGACGAGCGCCAGGCTCGGCGTCGAAGTGCTCATGGCGGCTTACCGATCAGCGCAGGAGGGCGGCAGACAGGTGACGCTGCCTCTGGAGCGTGGAGAGAATCCCTTGACACGCTCATACGCAGGCTCTTGATCGAGTAGCGCGCGGCTCGCTCGCTCTCGGTCGGCACGCCCTCGCCTCGGCGCGCACGATCGAGCCCATCGCGCGCGTCCGTCGGGCCGCGGTGTCCCCGCGCGCTACGACTCGATGGCGGACGGGAGCGCCGCGATCACCTCGTCGGCATGCGCGACCCAGCCGAACTTCATCGCGAAGTTGCGCAGGGTCGCCGCATGCAGATCGGGCGCGAAGCTCGAAACGGCGTCCGCGACG
This sequence comes from Actinomycetes bacterium, assembly GCA_031361905.1. Classification (GTDB taxonomy): domain Bacteria; phylum Actinomycetota; class Thermoleophilia; order Gaiellales; family JALYLC01; genus JANLRV01. Next base: position 915 of record JANLRV010000149.1, on the reverse strand, counting down.
ACGGTCGTCGCGTACCGGTGGTGGAATGCCTCGCGCGCCGTCTCCTCGACGCAGATCTGGGTGACCGTGCCCGTGATCACGAGCGAGCGCACGCCAAGCGAGCGCAGCCGTGCATCGAGGTCGGTGCCGTGGAAGGCGCCATAGCCGTGCTTGTCGATGACCGGCTCGCCGGGCGCAGGCGCGAGCTCGTCGATCACGTCGATGCATGGGCGGGGCGCCGGCGCATCGTCGTAGCTCCGCGTGCAATCCGGCCAGCACGCCCGCGTCGTGGGATGGCACTGCGGCGACCACCGCCAGTGCAGGTTGTCCTCCTCGAGCGAGACGAAACGCGTGTAGAGCACCGGCAACCGGCGGGCACGGAACGCAGCGAGCAGGCGCCGGTGGACGGCGATCGTCGCGCGCGCGTCCGGCACCTCGAGAGGCGCGCCGGCGCGCACGAAATCGTTCTGCATGTCGACGACGAGCAGCGCGGGTGCGACGAGCCGGTCGGCTGGCGGAACCTCGGACGCGACGAGAGGTGTGGGAGGGGCGTCCATGCCGGCGATCCTAGCGGCGGCGCACAGGCCCCGGAGGGCCAGGGGCGTCCGGTACACTCGTCACCCGATGCGGACCGCCGACACGAGCCCCGCCGCGCCCCGCGATGTCGAGGACCTGGACGAGCGCCTCTCGCGGCCGACGCCGGAAGTCGTGGCCGACCTCGCGGCGGTCGAGGGCGACATCATGCTGCTCGGCGCCGGCGGGAAGATGGGGCCGACGCTCGCGCGCATGGCGCGACGCGCCGCCCCAGGTCGGCGCATCCTCGCCGTCGCCCGCTTCAGCGACCCGGCTGTGGCGACGGCGCTCGAGGCGCACGGCGTCGAGCCGATCCGCGCCGACTTGCTCGACCGCGCCGCGATCGCGAGCCTGCCGCGCGTC
>JANLRV010000123.1:0-4685 GCA_031361905.1 Actinomycetes bacterium | reverse complement strand
ACCCCCGAGGCGCCCGCCCGCGACGGCTGGCTCTACGGCCGCGGAGCGGGCGACATGAAGGGCGGCATCGTGATGGCGCTGCTCTCGATCGCGGCCCTCCAGGAGGCTGCGCCCGCGGCGCTCGACGGCGCGCTCTCGTTCGCCTCGGTGATCGAGGAGGAGTGCGGCGGCAACGGCGCGCTCGCCGCCCTGCTCGCAGGCGCTGTCGCCGACGGCGTCGTGATCCCCGAGCCGACCTCCCTCGACCTGCTGATCGGCGGCGTCGGCGTGCTCTGGGTCGAGGTGGAGGTCGCCCGCGCGAGCGCCCACGCCGGACATCCCCTGCCGGGCATGAGCGCGCTCGACGGGGCGCTCGCGATCGCCCACGCGCTGCGCGAGCTCGCCGCCGGCTTCGAGGGGGAGGATGCGGCCACGCGCCCGCCGACCGAGCGCTACCACGTCAACATCGGCACGCTGACCGCCGGCGAGTGGATCTCGAACATGCCCGCGCAGGCGCGCCTCGGCGCCCGCGTCGGCTTCCCGACCGTGCTCAGCCCGGCCGAGGCGCAAGAGCACGTGCGCGCCGCAATCCAGGCCGTCGACCCGACCGCCACGATCCGCTTCACCGGCTTCCGAGCCGAGGGCTACCTGCTCGCAGACGACGACCCGCTCGTCGCCGCGCTCGTCGAGAGCCACCACCGCACGCACGACGTGACGCCCGTCGCGACCTCGGGCTCGGCCACCAACGACGCGCGCTTCTACGCGCGCCGCGGCATCCCCGCGGTCTGCTTCGGCCCCACCTGCTGCAACATCCACGGCGTCGACGAGGGGGTCGAGATCGCGAGCATCGCCGCCGGCGCGCGCACGCTCGCGCGCCTGATCCCGGCCTGGCTGCACGGGGCGCCGGCGTGACCTCGATCCCGCTGCTCGAGACGCCCGAGCACGCGAGCTCGCTCGCGCCGCTGCGCCTGCGCAACGCAGGCGAGCTCGTCGCCGACCGCCTCGTCACCGCGATCGCGCTCGGCGAGTACGTGACCGGCCAGCGCCTGCCGAGCGAGCGCGACCTCGCGACGATGCTCGGCGTCAACCGCTCGAGCATCCGCGAGGCCCTCCACCGCCTCGCCGCGACCGGCTACGTCGAGATCCGCCGCGGCCGCCACGGCGGCGCCTTCGTGCGCGCCGACTGGGGGCCCGACTCGGCCGAGAGCGTGCAGCGCACGATCGGCTCCGACTGGGCTGCCTTCGAGGAGCTGTTCGACCTGCGCCGCCTCGTCGAGCCCGTGATCGCGCGCACGGCCGCCCAGCGCCACCGGCCCGAGGACATCCCCGCGATCAGCTCCGCGAACGACGCCTACCTCGCCGCCGACGGCGACCGCGAGGCCTCCCGCGCCGCCGACCAGGCCCTGCACCTCGCGATCGCGCGCGCCACCCAGAACCGCTACCTGCTCGACCTCTCGCAGCAGATCCGCGCCCGCGTGAGCCTCGGCTTCCAGGCCGAGCCCTACAGCCCCGAGATCCGCGAGATCGCGAAGGGCCAGCACTGCCAGCTCGTCGAGGCGATCCTCGGCCGCCGGCTCGACGAGGCCGCCGCGCTCGCGCAGATCCACTTCTCGCTGACCGAGAAGGCGCTGCGCGAGCTGCTCGGCCGCGTGCGCGAGGGAGCGCCGTGAGCCCGCGCCTGCGCTCGGCGCTCCTGCGCATCGCGGTCGCCGTCCCCACGCTGCTCGCGATGAGCGTGTTCGTGTTCGCGCTGATCCGGCTCGTGCCGGGCGACCCCGTGCGCACGATGCTCGGCTTCCGCGCGACGCCCGAGAACGTCGCGACCGTGCGCGCGAGCCTCGGCCTCGACCACTCGCTCGCGACCCAGTACACGGACTGGCTGAGGAACGCCCTGCACGGCGACCTCGGCGAGGACTTCATCAGCCGCACGCCCGTCGCAAGCCAGCTGCGCGAGCGCCTGCCCGTGACGCTCGAGCTGACCCTGCTCGCGATGACGCTCGGCACCCTCGTCGGCGTGATCCTCGGCGTCGCGAGCTCGCAGGGCAAGCGCGCCACCCGGGCGGCCGGCGAGGCCGTCTCGCTCACGGGCATCAGCATGCCCGACTTCTGGCTCGGCACGCTCCTGATCCTGCTCTTCGCCGGCACCTGGCAGCTGCTCCCGCCGTCCGGCTGGGTCGACTTCGCCGACGACCCCGTCGAGAACCTGCGCTACCTCGCCCTGCCCGTGCTCACGCTCGCGGTCGGCGAGGCCGCCTACATCCTGCGCACGACGCGCGGCGCGATGCTCGAGACGCTCAGCGCGCCGTTCATCCAGTACCACCGCGCGAAGGGGATCGCGCCGCGCCGGATCGTCTATCGCCACGCCCTGCGCTCAGCCGCGCCGCCGATCGTGACGGCGATCGGGATCCAGTTCGGCGTGCTGCTCGGCGGCGCGATCATCGTCGAGACGGTGTTCGGCCTGCCCGGCGTCGGCAAGCTCGTGGTGACGGCGATCAACCAGCGCAACTACACCGTCGTGCAGGGCGCGGTGCTCGTGATCGCAGCGCTCTTCATCGCGATCAACCTGCTCGCCGACCTCGCCAGCACGTGGCTCGACCCGCGCTCGGAGACCGCCTCGTGAGGGGCTCGCGCAAGGCGCTCGCGGGAGCTGCGATCCTCGCCCTGCTGGCGCTCGCCGGCCTGCTCGCGCCGCTGCTCGCTCCCCACTCGCCCGAGTCGATCGACTCGTCTCGCGTGCTCGTGGGGCCCGACGTGAGCCACCCCTTCGGCTCGGACGCGCTCGGCCGTGACGTGCTCAGCCGCGTGCTCTACGCCTTCCGCACCTCGCTCGGCGTCGCGCTCGGATCGGTCTCGCTGGCGCTCGTGATCGGCACGCTGCTCGGCCTGATCGCCGGCTACTTCCGCGGCCTCGCCGACACGCTGATCATGCGCGCGCTCGACATGCTGCTGGCGCTGCCGGCCCTGCTGCTCGCGATCTCGCTGATCGCGATCACCGGCCCCGGCGTGTGGATCGTGATCGTCGCGATCGCCCTGATCTACCTGCCGATCTTCGCCCGCATCGTGCGCGCCGCGGTCGTGCGCGTGGCCGCCGAGCCGTACGTCGAGGGCGCGCGTGCCCGTGGCGCCTCGCACCTCGCCGTGCTGCGCGGCCACGTGCTGCCGAACGCCTTCGGCCCGGCGCTCGTGCAGGCCAGCGTGCTGGCCGGCTTCGCCTTCCAGATCGAGGCGGCGCTGAGCTTCCTCGGCCTCGGCGTGCGCCCGCCCACCCCGAGCCTCGGCCTGATGCTCTACGACGGCTACCAGGTGCTGCAGCAGGCCTGGTGGGCCGACGTCTTCCCCGGCATCGCGATCGCCCTCGCCGTGATCTCGTTCCTGCTGCTCGGCGACGGGTTGCGCGCGCGGCTCGACCCGCGGGGGATCGCCTCGTGAGCTTGCTCGCAATCGAGCGCCTCTCGGTCAGCTTCGGCACCGTCTCGGCGCTGCGAGACGTCAGCCTCGCGATCGAGCCGGGCGAGATCGTCGGCGTCGCCGGCGAGTCGGGCTGCGGCAAGTCGACGCTCGGCCTCGCCGTGATGGGGCTGCTGCCGCCGACGGCGCGCGTCGAGGGGCGGATCGCGCTCGGCGAGCAGTCGCTCACCGAGCTGCGTGAGAGCGAGCTGCGGCGCCTGCGCGGCCGTCAGATGGCGCTGATCGTGCAAGACCCGATGACGGCGCTCGACCCCTGCTTCTCGATCGGCTCGCAGGTCGTCGACGCGATCCGCGCGCACGCAGACGTCTCGCGCCGCGAGGCCTCGCGCAAGGCGATCGAGCTGCTCTCCGAGGTCGGCATCCCCGACGCCGCGCGACGCGCGAGGGAGATCCCGGCCCGCTTCTCGGGCGGCATGCGGCAGCGCGCCGTGATCGCCTGCGCGCTCGCGAACGACCCCGAGCTGCTGATCGCCGACGAGCCGACGACCGCGCTCGACGTGACGATCCAGGCGCAGGTGCTGGCGCTGATCGACGGCCTGCGCGAGCGCCGCGGCACCGCGATCATGCTGATCAGCCACGACCTCGGCGTGCTCTCGCAGGTCTGCGATCGCGTCGCGATCCTCTACGCCGGCCAGCTCGTCGAGCTCGGCGCCGCGAGCCAGGTGCTGGAGGCGCCGCGGCACCCCTACACCCAGGCGCTCGTCAGCGCCGTGCCGACCTCAGACCACGCGCCCGGCACGCTGACGACGATCGGCGGCCGCGTGCCCGACCTCGCCGACGCGCCGCCCGGCTGCCGCTTCTCGGAGCGCTGCCCGGTCGCCCTCCCGCTCTGCTCCGAGGTGCCGCGGATGCTGCCCGTGGGCGACGAGCACGAGGTCGCCTGCTGGCACGTCGAGCAGGGGGTCGCGCGATGACGGCGCTGCTCGAGGCAGAGGGCGTGCGCAAGAGCTTCGGGCGCGGCCCGCTGCTCGGCCGCAGGCGGCTGCGCGCCGTCGACGGCGTCGATCTGACCGTCGCGAAGGGCGAGGTGCTCGCGCTGGTCGGCGAGTCGGGCTGCGGCAAGACCACGCTCGGCCGCATCCTGCTCGGCCTCGCGCGCCCCGACGAGGGCGTCGTGCGGATCGACGGCCAGTCGCTCGCCGAGGTCGGCACGAGGGTCGCGAGGCGCCGCCTGCAGCCCGTCTTCCAAGACCCCTACGCCTCGCTCGACCCGCGCTGGACGGTCGAGCGCACCGTGC
>JANLRV010000110.1:0-17582 GCA_031361905.1 Actinomycetes bacterium | reverse complement strand
GCGCCCGGCATAGTTCCCGTCACGCCTCTCGTTAGGCCTCCCGGACCAAGGATCGCCGCCATGCTCAAACCGCTCTGCTCCCTCGTCGTCGCGAGCTCCGTCGCGCTCGCGCTGGCCGCCTCCGGTCTCGCCGCGGGCGCGGCCGGCGAGCTCGGCAAGACCAAGGTCCTGAAAGGCCAGACGGCCGGCGTCAAGCTGGCGGTCACGCCGACGGCCTTCAAAGACAACGTCTCCGGTTACGGCGTAGACGGGCGCTACCGCGTCGGCTGTCTCACGGTCAAGGTCAAGAACCTCGGCACGAGCAGGCTCGACGAGATCATCGAATCGGGCTCCGTGCTCGTCGTCCAGGGCGGCGGCGAGGCGTCGAGCTTCATCGCGACCGGCGGCAGCTGTGACACGGCGAGCATCTTGAAGCTCCCCCCCGGCAAGTCCAAGTCGATCACGGTCCCGTTCCGCATCCGTAAGGAGGCCAAGGTCCTGCTCGCATACGAGCTGACGACGTCGTCGGGCTTCGGCGAGACCGCGAGCTGGAAGCTGCGGTGAGACAGGGCGGCGTTGCCGTGACGCGGGTGAGAGGGGAACGCGCGCACCCGCTACGGTGTATCCATCGCATGGTGCTTCGCGCAGCGTCCGTGGTCGCCGTCTGGCTGCTCCTCTCTCCTGCGGCTGCCTTCGCGGGGACGCCGAACTACGACTGCGTCGCCGGAGGCCACGCGCGGCTCTCGATCGACCAGTGGGCGGGGGTCGTCGCCGCAGATGGCTTCGAGCCCGGCCCGACCGTGTGGGGCGCGGCGACCGGCGTGAAGCAGGACGGCGGGTCGCTCGACCTCGTCGCCGTGCTCGGCGGCGCGTCGTGGAAGGTCGCGATTCGCGGAGCGGGCTCAGCGCTGACGATTGAGACCCCGAGTGGGACGATCTCCGGCACGTGCACGTTCGTGCCGGGCAACTTCGTCCTGCAGCCCGCAGACAGCGCCGGCCACGTGCTGCGCGCCGGACCGTCGCCGAGCGCGCGCCGGCTGCTCGAGATCCCGCGCGGCACCGGCGTCTGGCAGATCGCCGACACCGAGAAGCGCGGCGGCTGGCTCAAGGTCGTGGCGTTCGTCGCGCGAGCGGGCAGGATCCGTCCCGTCCCAGGCTGGCTGCGCCAGCGCAAGCCGCTGATTCCACGCTGCCACGGCGATCGCTGCTGACTGATCCCGCGGAGTGGGGTCGAGGGGGATCGCGGTGTGCGTCAGCGACGCAGGAGGTTGCGGGCGACGAAGAGCACGTTGGCCGGGCGCTCGGCGAGGCGCCGCATCAGGTACGGGTACCACTGCGGGCCGAACGGCGTCGCGACGAGCACCTTGTACCCGCGCTCGACGAGCTCGAGCTGCAGCCGGGGGCGCACGCCGTAGAGCATCTGGAACTCGAACCGGTCGCGCCCGACGCCCATGCGCTCCGCCAGCACGATGGTCTGCTCGATCAGCTGCTGATCATGCGTCGCGATCGCGGCGTACGCGCCGCCCGCGAGGGCCGACTCGACGAGCCGCGCGTAGGCCGCGTCGACATCGGCCTTGCGAGGGTAGGCGACCTCCGGCGGCTCGAGGTAGGCGCCTTTCACGAGTCGCAGGTTGGGCTGCAACGGCAGCAGCGCGTCCAGGTCGGCCGGCGTGCGGAAGAGGTAGGACTGGAGCACGGTCCCGACCGCGCTGCGGTCGTCGGCGCGCAGGCGCCGGTAGATCTCCAGGGTCTGGTCGACGAGGCTCGAATGCTCCATGTCGATGCGGATGAAGTTGCCGCGGGCCGCCGCGTAGTCGACCAGCCGCCTGACGTTCTCGTAGGCGAGATCCTCGTCGAGCAGAAGCCCGAGGTGCGTCAGCTTGAGCGCGACGTTGACGCGCAGGTCGCGCTCGGCGATGCCATCCAGAATCTGCTCGTAAGCGGCAACGACCGACCGCGCCTCCTCGGGCGAGCGGACGTCCTCGCCGAGCAGCGTGGTGTTCGCGTGCAGGCCCCGCTCGTTGAGCCTTGCGAGCACGCCGGCGCAGGCGGCGAAGGTCTCGCCGGCGACGAAGCGCTGGGCGCCGAGGCGCATGCCGTGCCGGCGCACGACGCCGCCCATGCGCTCGCTGCGCGCAGCCGCGAGGATCCCCCGGCGAAGCGCGCCGTTGACGTGCTGGACGAGCGCGTCGGTCGCTCGCCCGCCGGCCGGTGCGCTCACCTGGCGATCTCCGCGAGCAGCGCACGCACGACGTCTGCGAGCTCGGATTGCTCACGCTCGTCGAGCGCGCGCAGGGGCAGGCGCACCTCGCCGGAGATGGGCACGCCGCGCAGCGCGCAGACGGCCTTGAGCGCCGCGGGCATCGGGAAGCGCTCGAGCGCCGCGCGTGCGGCTGCCGCTCGAGCCGTGGCCTCGGGCGTGCGCGTGCGCACCGCGGCCACCACGAGCTCCGGCAGCGCGGAGGCCAGCGCCGAGATCGCTCCGATCGCGCCGCCGGCGAGGCCCTGCCCGATCAGCGCCTCGGGCCCGACGAAGACGTCCAGCCCCTCGATCAGGTAGGGCTCGAAGCGCTCCCACGGCGCCTCGGAGACCTTCAGGCCGGCCAGGTTCGGTGCGCGCTTGGCGAGCCGCTCGATCACGGGCACGGGCACGGGGTAGCCGCTCCGCGCCGTGAACGCGTAGATGTAGAACGGCAGCGGATCGCATGCGCTCGCGGCCGCGGCGAGGTGTTCGAGGAGCGCGCGCTCGTCGAGCGGGAAGTAGGGCGGCGCGATCACCGACACGCCGACCGCGCCGGCCCGCGCTGCGTGCGCCGCGAGCGTCACGGTGTCCGCGGTCGTCTGAGCACCGCAGTGCGCCATGATCGCGATGCGCCCACCGGCTGCCGCGAGATAGGCCTCGAGCGCCCGCTGCCGTTCGGTCACGCTCAGGACCATGCCCTCGCCCGCAGTTCCGCACACGAGCGCACCGTCGACGCCGCCCTCGACGAGGAACTCCGCAACGTGCCCGATCCCGGCCTTGTCGATGCGTGTGCCTCCGCCCGAGAGCGGCGTTACCGCTGCCGCGAAGACGCCGCGCAGCTCAGCCATGAGCGAGGAATCCCCGATTCTCGTTGGTGCGCGTGATCGCCATCGGAGCGCCAGCATATCCGGAGCGACCGCTCGGACCGGCATCAGTTCAGGCGGTCGCGCCAAGCTCCGAGGTCCAGGCGACGATCCGCGTGCGGTCGCCCCGGAACAGATCACGCGCCGTCTCGACGGGCGAGCCCGAAGCGTCGTAGGCGACGCGGTCGACGAGCAGGAGCGGTGCACCGACGGCCACACCGAGCGCAGCCGCCTCGTCGGCCCGCGCCAGCACAGGCTCGAGGCGCTCGACGGAGCGCACCGGTGCAGCGGCGAAGCGCTCGGCGAGGAGGTCGTAGAGCGAGCCGGTGAGATCGCAGTCGAGCAGGCGGCGGAACCGCGCGGCGGGGAAGCGGGATCGCTCGAGCGCGAACGGCTCGCCGTCGGCGAGGCGCACGCGGACGATCTCGATCGAGACGCCGTGCTCGCAGGCCGAGAGGACCCTGGCGCCCGGCGCGACCCCCTGCCGGGCGAGCTGCTCGGAGAGACCGCTGAACGTGCCGAGGTGCCGCTCGAGCTTCGGCTCCGCGACGAACGACCCGCCGGCCCGTCCGATCGAGCGCGTCAGCAGCCCGCGCGCCTCGAGCGCGCGCAGCGCCTGCCGGACGGTCATGCGGCTGACGCCGTGCTGCGCCGCGAGCGCTCGCTCGGGCTCCAGGCGGTGCCCGGGAGCGAGCTTGCCGGCTGCGATCGCCGCCTCGATCTCCGCGGCGATGCGGACGTGCTTCACGCCCGGACCCGCTCGCCCTTCGGGTCGTAGAGCGGCTCTTCCCGCACCTCGGCCCGTATCCACTCGCCGAAGATGTCGACCTCCATCTGCGTGCCCGGCCGCGCCTGCGCGACCGGGACGTACGCGAGGGCGATGCTGCCGCCGACCGCATAGCCGAAACCGCCGCTCGTGACGCGGCCGACGATCTCGCCCTCGGCCGTCCGTACGGGCTCGGAGCCGAGCGCGATCGAGCGGGGATCGTCCAGCACGAGGCAGACGAGCTGCTTGGTGGGCGGGGCGCCGAGCGCCTCGCGGCCGATGAAGCCCTCCTTCTCCCGCTTGACCGCGAACCCGAGGCCCGCCTCGTAGGGCGTCGTCTCGGAGCTGAGATCGCTCGCCCACGCGCGATAGCCCTTCTCGAGGCGCAGCGCATCGATCGCCCGGTATCCGCCGGGGGTGACGCCCTCTACGAGCAGGGTGTCCCACAGCTTGAGCCCGTACTCGGTCGGCGCGTACAGCTCCCAGCCGAGCTCTCCCACATAGGTGACGCGAGACGCGAGCACCGGCACGTCGCCGATCGAGAGCTCGCGCGCAGTCATGTAGGGGAAGTCGAGCGGCATCTTGGTGAGCGGCTGCAGCACGGCGCGCGCCTGTGGGCCCCACAGACAGAAGCAGACGTGTGCCGAGGTCACGTCGTTGACCTGTACCGATCCGTCGCGGGGAGCGTTCCGCTCGATCCACGAGCGGTCGTGCGTTCCGAACGCGGTCCCGGTCACGAGCAGGAAGCGATCCTCGCCGCGCCGCACGACCGAGAGGTCGGACTCGATGCCGCCGCGCTCGTTGAGGAGCTGCGTGTAGATGACCGAGCCGATCGGCCGGTCGATCCGGTTCGCGCAGAGACGCTCGAGACAGGCGAGCGCGCCGGGGCCGGCGACCTCGAGCTTGGCGAAGCTCGACTGGTCGAACAGGGCCGCCGTCTCCCGCGCCGCGCGGGCCTCGGCGCCGATCGCCGCAGACCAGTTCTCCCCGGCCCAGCCGCGCGGGCGCAGCGAGGCGTCGCCCGCCGCAGCATTCGACTCGTACCAGTTGACGCGCTCCCAGCCGCCCTTCTCGCCGAACGACGCACCGAGCGCCTGGTGTCGCGCATACGCAGGTGAGACGCGCAACGGCCGCCCGGCCTTCCTCTCCTCGCCCGGGTACTTGATGTCGTAGTAGTGCGCCACGGCCTCGTGCGAGCGGGCCAACGCGTACGACTGGCTGCGGTACTGGCGGCCGAAACGGCGCAGGTCGAGCGACCAGACGTCCCACTCGGGTTGTCCGTCGACGATCCACTCGCCCATCACCTTGCCGACGCCGCCGGCTCCCGCGAGACCGTGTGCGCAGCCGCCGCTCGCGACCCAGAAGCCCGCGACGTCAGACTCGCCGAGCAGGAAGTCGGCGTCCGGCGTGAACGCCTCCGGCCCGTTGAAGAACTTCTTCACCTGCACGTTCTCCATCTCCGGCACGCGGTGGATGGCGTTCGCGAACAGCTCGTCCATCCGCTCCCATTCCTCGGCCAGGAGCTGCGCCTCGAAGCCCGCGGGGATGCCGTCGAGCGCCCAGGCCGCCGGGTTGCGCTCGTAGCCGCCCATCACGAGGCCTCCGACTTCGGTACGGAAATAGATCAGGTTGTCGGGATCGCGCAGCGTCGGCAGCGGCTCGAGCGCCGGCTCGAACGGCTCGGTGATCAGGTACTGGTGCGCGAAGGGGATGATCGGCAGATCGACACCTGCGAGGCGGGCGATCTCGGGGGCGTACATGCCGGCGGCGTTGATCACGATCTCGCACTCGATCCGGCCCTTGTCGGTCACGACGGCCGCCACTCGGCCGTCCACGACCTCGATGCCGGTCACCACGGTGCGCGCCTCGATCTGGGCACCGAGGTGCCGGGCGGCGGCAGCGAGCGAGAACGTCAGCTGGCTGGGGTCGAGGTAGCCGTCGTCCGGGATGAACGCCGCGGCCACGACGCCGTCCGTGCTCATCGGCGGGAACAGCTCCTGCGCCTCCTTCGCCGAGACGATCTCCATCGGCAGGCCGAACGTCTTGGCCCAGGCGGCCTGGCGGCGGATCTCCTCGTGGCGCGGCTCGGACGAGGCGAGGCGCAGGCCGCCGATGCGATGCCAGCCCGGATCGTTGCCCGTCAGCTCCTCGAGCTCGTCGTAGAGGCCGACGGAGTACTGCATCATCCGAGTCAGCGAGATCGATGAGCGCAGCTGACCGACGAGGCCGGCCGAGTGCCAGGTCGAGCCGTGCGTCAGCTGGTACTGCTCGACGAGCAGCGAGTCCGTCCAGCCGAGCTTCGCCAGGTGATAGAGGATCGAGCAGCCGATCACGCCGCCGCCGATGACTACTGCACGAGCTCGCTGGGGGATCATGCCGCGAGCGTACATGATTGGTCTAGACCAATCTCTGCGGCGGTCCCGCGCTCGCCCGGCCGGCACGCCCGCTCCCGCAAGCCGCGGCGGTGCGACGAGGCGTTCTCGCGCCCTGGGCGCCGGCCTGCGGCGGCGCCGCGATCCGAGAGCGACGCTGGCGAGGCCGATCGCGGCGCTAGCTGGATCGATGGGAGGAAATCGGCGAGCGCCGTGACGACGAGTCCATTTCGATGGCGCTTCGGACCACGGTGCGGGCCGACGCGGCCGAGGCTGCGCCCTACCGAGCTCGAGGTCGGTCAGCTCCTCACGTGCGCCTGCACGCGGGCGAGCCGACCTCGAAGCGGCTACTTCGGCTCGAACATGAGTGCATGGATGGTGGTGCCTCCAAGGTTCTCGGTCGCGTGGTCCGTTGCCTCCATCCAGAAGACCCCGCCCGGGGCAACGTCGAATTCAGCCCTTTCACCCGATGGGGCTGTGAACGCATATTTGCCGTCGGACAGCACATAGGCGAGATTGTCGGGATGGGAGTGCATCTCTGTGCTCGATCCCGGCTCCATCACAACTTCGAGCAACCGTACCCGCTCGATTTCGAACAACACCTTGTAGGCGTGCGGGGCAACTGTGGCTGCCTATCCGGTCCAGCCCAGCTCCTTCATGGTCAGGCCGGCGTTCCAGATCTTGGTCATGTGGCTGATCTTCCCGTCCTCGAACTCCATTGCGTACACGTAGTCTGCACTGGCGCTCTTGCCGGTCGGCGGCATCGGACCGCCCGGGCCGCTGTGTGTGCCGGAGAACACGCCGTACGCGCAGACGTTGTTGCGCTCGTGGTCGGTGGCGAAGGACTTCACGACGTAGCTTCCGTCGGGGAGGAAGACGAGCAGACCCTTCATCCAGTCCGCGTAGCCCTCCAGCGTGTGCACGTCGGCGAGCGGCTCAGCCTGGGCCGCAAAGCTGGCGTCTGGCTGGCAGTAGGGGAGGCACCCCGCCCAGCCCTTGCCCGTCTCACAGGCGTCGAAGAACGCCCTGGCCGTTTCGGTGATGGTGTCGGTGCTGGTCGCCACGGCGTCACGTCCTCCTCGGTCTACGACTCCGTCGGAGTCGGAGGCCGAGGCTACAAGATAGTGACGTGTGTCGCAAGGCGATTCAGCGTCGCGGAGGGCGGCCGCACCATCTGAGCTACGACCCGCACCTGCAGGGGACGCGTTCAGATCGGCAGGCGTCGGAAGAGTGCCCGTGGTAGCACGCGAAGGCCGAGCATCGCAACCTGCATCATCGGTGGTACCCAGACCGTTGCGACGCCTCGGCGCAGGCCGCCCAGGATGGCCTCCGCGACTGCCTCTGGAGTGGTCGTGAGGGGCGGTTCGGGAAGTCCAGCGGTCATGCGGGTGCGGACGTGCCCGGGTCGGACGACGAGCACCTCGACTCCTGAACCGTGGAGGGAGTCGCGGAGGGCGAGGCCGTAGGCGTCGATGGCAGCCTTGGACGCGCCGTAGACACGCGTCGACGCGCGCACTCGAGTGGCGCCGGCCGAGGAGAGCAGCACCAGCGTCCCGTGACCCTGCTGGCGTAGCCGCCGTGCCAGCGGAATCGACACCGAGACCACGCCGAGGCCGTTCGTCGTCACGATCTCGACTGCCAGGTCGTGATTCTCGCCACTCTCTGCCGGATCGCCAAGGACGCCGAAGGCGAGTAGCACCACATCGACGTCGCCGTGGCGGTCGAAGAGCGCGTCGATGATCCCCTCGTGCTCGGCGACTGCTGTGGCATCGAACGCCTCGATGGAGACCTGGGCAGGCGTCGCGCCGAATGCGGCTGCCGCCTCCTCGAGGCTTCGGGAGTTGCGGCCTGCGAGGATCACGCGCCTGGTACCGGCTGCTACGAGGGCCCTCGCTGTCGCCAATCCGATCTCCGACGTGCCGCCGAGGACCAGCACGCTGTCGACTCGCCCGAGACCGTCTTTCATCCCAGCAGCCGCAGTCGCCGGGCCAGGTCCGAGCAGATTCGGCGCTGCGGGTCGAGGCGATCTCGCTCGCTCCGCCACTCGGCGAGCTTGGGATACATCGCGGGCATGTGATCGGATCGAAGGCGCGCGTCCTTGGCGAGGTAGACGCGGCCGTGCGCGCCGGCCACGAGCTCGTCCAGTGCGTCAAGCAAGCTCGCCAGCCCTCGAGCGGCCGCGGGGAAGTCCATGGCAATGCTCCACCCCGGGAGCGGGAACGACAGCTGCCCCGCGCTGGGTCCGAGCCGTTTGAGCGCCGCGATGCAGGGCGCCACGGGGCCCTCGGCGACGCGCTCGAGCAGCGACAGCAGGGCCGCTTCGCCTCCGTCGGGAATCGCTGCCTGGTACTGGACAACACCAGCCGGCCCATAGAGGCCGACCCACCCGGGCAACGCGTCGAATGGATGTAAGGCGCGCGTGAGGGGCACCAGCCGGGACTCCGACCCGCGCGCGGCCGCTGCCCAGCTTGCAGCGTTGATCGCCCGAATGGCACCGCGTCCGAGTCGAGCCAGCGCCAGCCAAGACGGGATCGGCAGGCACGGCCGGGCGGTGGGCTCGGCCAGCGGCCGGCGGCGCGCAGCCGCGGGAAGCTGATCGAGCGCGGCGTGGTCGGCGGAGCTCACGATCCCGCGGCCCAGCGATCGCCCGCCGACTGTGAGGTCGATCCAGGCGTTTGCGTAGGCTGCGTGACGGGCGGCCTCCGCGAGCGACGCCAGCAGCGCCTCGGCGCCGGTACAGCGCTCACGCCGTACCTGCATCCAGGCGGTCTCTACGCGGCGCACGCGCAACGTCGCCTCGACGATCACGCCGGTCAGCCCGAGGCCGCCAGTCGTCGCATTGAAGGCCGACTGATCGCGCTCGCGCTCGAGCCGGAAGCGACCGCTGCCCGGACTCTCAAGCTCCAGTGCAACCACGTGCTCCGCGAAGCCGCCGGCACTGAGGTGGTTCTTCCCATGCACGTCGCACGCTACTGCCCCACCCACCGTGACGTGCGCCGTCCCGGGCGTGACCGGGAGCAGCAGTCCCCGACGCAGCAGGTGCTGCTCGATCATCCCCAGCCGCGCGCCCGCCCCGACCCGAAGCGTCAACCGGTCGAGATCAAGGGTGCCGAGCTGATCCAGACCGGTCATGTCGAGCACGACGCCACCGGCGTTCTGGGCCGCGTCGCCATAGGCGCGGCCCAGGCCACGAGCAAGCACACCACGCGGCTCCGAACCTGCGAGCAGTCGCGCCACATCGGAGTCGCGGCGTGGGCGCTCCATCGTCGCCGCCGAGCTCGTGGTGCGACCGAAACCAGCCACGATCACCGGCTCAGCCGACATCGGCCAACCCTGCCAGTCTGGCTTCGCGTGGCTGACATCGCCAGGCGCAGGAACTCCGCTGACCCGAGCATCCACTGCCTGAGTGCCGGCGCCAAACCCGGGACGCTCCCACTCGTGCAAGCATGGCTAGCGCGAAGGTGCGCACCCGCACGACAGTATGGGCCGCTCGAGTCATCGTCAAGGCCGTGGACGCCGACGGATGGCGGGCGCAACGGCTCATGTAGGGGCGGTTCCCCGCGCGCTCTGGGCTGAGCCTCCGAGAAAGCCACACACCGAGAACACTCGGCGAGCACGCCAACAACCCCAGAGCTTCCAGGAGCGGACAACGATCTAGGCTCTGACCATGACCCCGTTGCTCCTCCTGCTCGGCGCCTGCGCCGCGATCGTGATCGGCGGCTGGATCGTCAGCAAGCTGACCGGCTCCCGCGCCTGGTTCATCGAGGACTGGCAGTACGACGACGGCGAGGCGATCCTCTGGCGCGACGACGCCGCCGACGTCGCCGTGATCCCGAGGCTGGGCCAGGCCGTGGTGATGACGCCGGCCCGCCTGCATCGCTCGCCGGTGGTGGTGACGAGCAAGCGCGTGCTGATCGGCGCAAAAACGCTGACCGGCAAGCAGATGGTGAAGTACGTGCTCTACCCCGGCGCGGCACCGGACGACCAGAGCGCCAGGATCGACGGCGGCCTGCTCACGCGCGGGTACTCGACGGTCGTGATCGAGCGAGAGGTCGACCGGTCGCATCTCGAGACGGACGCGCGGTACCCCTACCTCGCGCTGACGCCGCTCGAGGGCGAGCGCTCGTCGACCAACCTCGCCGAGTTCCGGATCTATACGGACCTCGCAGCGAGCTTCCGTCTGACGTAGATCGTCGTCCGTGAACGGGTGACTCGGAAACCGAGGCGCCGTGATATATCATCGCCGCGTGCCAGTGGTTCACCATCCCGAGACAGCGCCGGTCCGCTCGCTGACTGACCAGGCCTACCACCGGATCCGAGAGCTGATCGTGCAGCTCGAGCTCGCCCCCGGCGAGTTCGTCAACGAGCGTGATCTGATGGAGCGCGTCGGCCTCGGGCGCACGCCCGTGCGCGAGGCGCTGCTCACGCTCGCCCGCGACAAGCTCGTCGAGGTGCTGCCCCGGCGTGGCGTCTTCATCACGCCGATCAACGTGCTCGACCTGACGGGGCTCTCAGAGGTGCGCCTCGCGCTCGAGCCCCGCGCGGCGCGGTACGCGGCCGAGCGCAGCACGCCTGCCGAGCGCGAGGCGACCGCGGCGCTGCTGCGCGCGCTCGACGACGGGAGCCGCGACGAGCGCGGGCTGATCGACCTCGACGAGTGCATCCATCGCCAGGTCTGGAGCTGCGCCCACAGCCCGTTCCTCGCGCGCGCGCTCGAGCAGCACTACGTGCTGGCGCTGCGCATCTGGTACCTCGCGCTCGACCGCGTCGCACAGCTCGAGGACGCCGTACACGAGCACCGCGAGCTGCTCGAGGCGATCCACGACGGCGACGCGGCGCGTGCCGAGGCGGCAATGGGCCTCCACGTCGCCGCCTTCGAACAGGCCATCCGGTCCGTCCTATGAAAGAGGAGATATGAGCGAACGCGGCCTCCCGGCGCGCGCCCGAGCCGTCGTGATCGGCTGCGGGATCGTCGGCAACAGCCTTGCCCACCACCTCGCGCGGCTCGGCTGGACGGACATCGTGCTGCTGGACAAGGGCCCACTGCCGAACCCGGGCGGGTCGACCGGCCACGCCTCGAACTTCATCTTCCCGGTCGACCACTCCAAGGAGATGACGGCGCTGACCGCCGAGAGCTCGCGCCAGTACCGCGCGCTCGACGTCTTCAGCGAGTGCGGCGGCATCGAGGTCGCGCGCACCGAGGAGCGGATGGAGGAGCTGCGGCGCCGGATGGCCTCTGCCAAGGCCTGGGGCATCGAGCCCGCCTCGCTCGTCACGCCCGCCGAGATCAAGCAGATGGTGCCGTTCCTCGACGAGTCCCTGCTGCTCGGCGGCTTTTACTGTCCGACGGTCGGCGTGGTCGACTCGCTGCGCGCGGGGACGCTGATGCGCGAGGCGGCACAGGCACAGGGGGCGCTCGCGGTGTTCCCGAACACCGAGGTGCTCGGCATCGGGGTCGAGCACGGCCGCGTCCGCCGGCTGCGCACGACGCGCGGCGAGATCGAGCTGGAGACGCTCGTGATCGCGTGCGGCGTCTGGAGCCCGCAGATCGCGCGCATGGCGGGAACGCACATTCCGCTCACGCCGGCCGTGCACCAGATGATCGACGTCGGCCCGGTGCCCCGCTTCGAGGCCTCCACGAAGGCGATCGAGTACCCGATCGTGCGCGACATGGACGTGTTCATGTACGAGCGCCAGGACGGCGTCGGCCTCGAGATCGGCTCCTACGCGCACCGGCCGATCCTGCACGACCCCGAGGAGATCCCCTCGATCGAGGAGGCCGCGCTCTCGCCGACGGAATTCCCGTTCACGCAGGCTGACTTCGAGGCGCAGATGGAGCACGCGCTCGAGCTGATGCCCGAGATCGTCGGCAACGAGAAGGTCGGCGTGAAGTACGCCATCAACGGCCTGATCGCGCTGACGCCGGACGGCATGCCGATCCTGGGCGAGATGCCGGACGTGAAGGGCCTCTGGTCCGCGGCGGCGGTGTGGGTCAAGGAGGGCCCGGGCGTCGGCAAGTCGTTGGCCGAGTGGATGGTGCACGGCGAGTCCGAGATCGACCTGCACAGCTCCGACATCGCGCGCTTCCACACGCACCAGAAAACCCGCTCGCACATTCGCGCGCGCACGAGCGAGGCGTTCAACAAGACCTACGGCATCGTCCATCCGGGCGAGCAGTGGTCGTCCGACCGCAACCTGCGCCTCTCGCCGATGCACGCCCGGCACGAGGCGGCCGGCGCGGCCTTCTTCGAGGCTGCCGGCTGGGAGCGGCCGCAGTGGTTCGAGTCGAACGCGCCGCTCGTCGACGAGTACGGCGTGAGCGGCCGCGAGGCCGAGTGGGACGCGCGCTGGTGGTCGCCGATCGTCAACGCCGAGCACCTCGCGATGCGCGAGCGCGCGGGCATTTTCGACCTCTCGGCGTTCTCGATCTTCGACATCAGCGGGCCGGGAGCGCTCGCCTCGCTGCAGCGCGTCGCGCTGCGCCAGGTCGACGTCGCGCTCGGCCGTGTCGTCTACACGCCGCTCCTCTCACCCGGCGGGGGCTTCCGCTCGGACCTCACGATCATGCGGCTCGGCGACGAGCTGTTCCGCGTCGTCACGGGCGCCGCGCACGGGATGGCCGACCGGAAGCTGTTCCTCGACAACCTGCCCGCAGACGGCTCGGCGCAGCTCAGCGACGTCACGAACGCCTGGACGACGATCGGCCTCTGGGGCCCGCGCGCCCGCGACATCCTGAGCTCGGTCACGCGCGGGGACGTCTCGCATGAGGGCTTTCGCTTCGGCTCCTGCAGGGAGCTCGAGATCGGCTCGCAGATCGTGCTCGCCTCGCGCATCTCGTACGTCGGCGACCTCGGCTGGGAGATCTACGCGCCGCTCGAGCAGGGCGCACGCCTCTGGGACGTCCTCTGCGAGGCCGGCGAGCCGCACCGGCTGGTGCGCTGCGGCATCGGCGTCTACGGCACGACGGGCCGGCTCGAGAAGTGCTACCGCGCCTACGGCGCCGAGCTCGAGTCCGAGTACGACGTCGTCGAGGCCGGCATGACCGGACCGCCGATCAAGGAGCAGGAGTTCATCGGCAAGGAGGCGCACCTGCGCCACCTCGCCGAGGACCCCGCCGCGATCCTCTGCACGCTCACGATCGACGACCACGCCTCGCAGAGCGGCGTGAGGCGCTACCCGCTGGGGCGCGAGCCGATCGTGACGCGCGACGGCGCTCCGCTGAACGACGCGAAGGGCCGGCGCTCGTACGTCACGAGCGCGGGAGCCGGGCCGTCGATCGGCAAGCACATCCTGCTCTCGTACCTTCCTCCGGGGCAGGCCGTGGTCGGTTGCGAGCTCGCCGTCGAATACATGAACGAGCGGTTCCCGGTCACCGTCGCGGTCGCCGGCTCGACGCCGATCTTCGACCCCGGGAACGAGCGGGTGCGGTCGTGACGCTGAAGCTCCTCGTCTGTGTCAAGCGCGTGCCGATGACCGGCGGCAAGATCGTGCTGACGGCCGACGAGCAGGAGATCTCGACCCGGCACCTCGGGTTCACGATCAGCCCGCATGAGGAGTGCGGGGTCGAGCAGGCCGTCCAGCTGATCGAGCGGAACGGCGGCGAGTCGGTCGTGCTCACGCTCGGCCCGGCCGAGGCGATCGAGCAGATCCGCGACGCGATGGCGCTCGGGATCGACCGCGGCATCCACCTCCAGGTCGAGGAGGAGTGGGATCCGGAGGCGACGGCCGAGGCGATCGTCGCGGCGCTCCGCAGCGACGAGGCGGCCACGGGACCGTTCGACCTCGTGCTGTTCGGCAACGAGTCGGCCGACTCGGGCGGCTACCAGGTCGGCCTGCGCGTCGCGCACGCGCTCGGACGCCCCTGCGCGACCGGGCTGAAGGGGCTCGAGGTCTCAGGCGGCGCGGCCCGCTGCGAGCAGGAGATCGCGGGCGGACGGGACGTCTACGTCCTGCCCCTGCCGGCCGTCGCGACGATCCTCGAAGGGCTCAACCTGCCGCGCTACCCGTCGGTGCCGGGCCGGATGCGGGCAGGGCGCAAGCCGGTCGAGACGACCTTCCCAGCCCGGCCCGCGTCACGGCTCGAGCGGCTGCGCCTCGTCGTGCCGGAGGGCCAGAGCAAGCAGGCCGAGGTGCTCGGGCAGGGGCCCGCCGCAGCGCCGGCGGTCGTCGAGATTCTTCGCGGACTGGGGGTGGTGTAGTCATGCTCGTCCTCTGCGAGCACGCCGACGGCGAGGCGACTGACGTCTCGTTGCAGGCGCTCACGTTCGCGCGCACGCTTGCGAGCGGCCCGCTCGACGCGCTGCTGATCGGACCAGGGGGCCGCGAGGCGGCGACCGGCCTGGGCGACCTCGGGGCGGGCACGGCGCACGTGGCCGAGCACGACGGCCTCGCGGCGTTCGCCCCTGACGCCTGGGCGCGCATCGTCTGCGACACGGCGGCCCGCCTCGGCTCGACGGTCGTGGTCGCGCCCGGGAGCGAGCGCGGCAACGACGTGATGGCGCGCGCTGCCGTGCGGGCAGGGCAACCGCTGGCGGCGAACTGCATCGCCGCCCGCGCGGGTCGCCCGCTCGCGCTGACGCGCATCCGCTGGGGCGGCAGCCTGCTCGAGGAGGCCCGGCTGCACGGCGAGCCGGCCTTCCTCACCGTTGCGCCGCACGCAGTGGCGAGCGAGCGGGCCGGCGGCGGCGCGGCAGCGCTCGAGCCGTTCACGCCGCAGCTCGACGAGGCGGACCTCGTGGTGCGCGTCAGCGACCGCGTCGCGGCGGCGGCCGGCGGCGTCTCGCTGACCGACGCGAAGGTCGTCGTGACGGGAGGCCGGGGCGTCGGCTCGCGAGAGGGGTTCGCGCCGATCGAGGAGCTCGCCGCGGTGCTCGGCGGCGCCGTCGGCTGCTCGCGCGCCGTCACGATGGCGGGCTGGCGCTCGCACACCGACCAGGTCGGCCAGACCGGCACGAAGATCGCGCCCGAGATCTACATCGCGTGCGGCGTGAGCGGCGCGACCCAGCACCTCGCAGGCGCCAAGGGAGCGAAGCGGATCCTCGCGATCAACACCGACCCGGAAGCGCCGATCATGGCGAGCGCCGACTACGCGGTGATCGGCGATCTGCACGAGGTCGTGCCCGCGATCTCGGCCGAGATCCTGCGCCAGCGTGGGCGTTAGCGTGCTCTCCGGCCTCGTCCTGCTCGCGGTCGCCGCCGTCTGCATGGGCGTGTTCGCCCGCCGTGCGCGCCTGCTCTGGCGGCTCGTGCGGATGGGCAAGCCCGTTGCTCGTTTCGACGACGTGCCGAGGCGCGTGCGCAACGAGGCCGTCGTGGTGCTCGGACAGCGGAAGCTGTTCCAGCGGCTGATTCCCGGACTGATGCACGCGGCGATCTTCTGGGGCTTCATCGTGCTGCTGCCGACGATCGTGATCGCGATGATCGGGATCGTCGATCGCCACTCGACGCTGCCCTGGCTCGGGCGGCAGGGCTGGTTCGCGTTCCTCGTCGACCTCTTCGCGGTGCTCGTGCTCGCGGGCGTGCTGACGGCTCTTGCGATCCGCAAGGTGCAGCGCCCGAAGCGCTTCGAGGGGAGCCACCTGGGTGAGGCCGACCTGATCCTCGGCCTGATCGCCGCGATCGTCGTGACGCTCGTGCTCTGGCACGCCTCGCGGATCGCGCTCGGCCTGAACGAGTATCACCCGGCGAGCTGGGCGCCGGTCTCGGACCTCGTCTCGAAGCTGCTCGGGCAGGGCGACGGCACCCGGCTGATCGAGCGAGCCTCGGTCTGGGCGCACGTCCTGATCATCTTCGGCTTCCTCACCTACCTGCCCCACTCGAAGCACCTGCACATCGTCACCGCGGGCATCAACGTCTACTTCGGCCGCACGCGCGCCCGCGGGCGCCTCGAGCCGCTCCGCTTCGACGAGGAGGGCGTCGCCGAGGAGGACATCCGCTTCGGTGCCGCGACCGTCGCAGACCTGACCTGGAAGCAGATCGTCGACACGATGTCGTGCACCGAGTGCGGTCGCTGCCAGGACGTCTGCCCCGCCTACGCGACCGGCAAGGAGCTGTCGCCGAAGCTCTTGATCATGGGGATCCGCGACCAGGTCTTCCGCGAGGGGCCGGATCTCGTCGCGATGGCATCCGGTGGCGAGCAGAAGACAGCCAGCCCGCTCGTGCCGAACGCGGTCTCCGACGACGTCGTGTGGGACTGCGTGACCTGCGGCGCCTGCGTGCACGAGTGCCCGGTCGCGATCGAGCACATCGACCACATCGTCGACCTGCGCCGTCACCTCGTGATGGTCGAGGGGCGCTTCCCCGACGAGGCCTCGACGATGCTGCGCGACGTCGAGCGCAGCGCGAACCCTTGGGGCAAGCCGCAGGTCGAGCGCGCCGGCTGGGCCGAAGGCCTCGACGTGCGGGTGCTCGAGCCGGGCGATGCACCGCCGGAAGTGCTCTTCTGGGTCGGCTGCGCGCCCTCCTACGACGAGCGCGCCCGCGTCGGCGCCCGCTCCACCGCGAAGCTGCTGCGAGCGGCCGGCGTCGACTTCGCGATTCTCGGTCCGCGCGAGTGCTGCACCGGCGACCCGGCGCGCCGCATGGGCAACGAGTACACGTTCCAGTCGTACGCGCAGCAGAACGTGGAGACGCTCGCGGAGGCGCAGATCACGAAGATCGTCACGACCTGCCCGCACTGCTTCAACACGCTCGGCAACGAGTACGCCGACTTCGGCGGCCGCTACGAAGTGATGCACCACACGGAGCTGCTCGCGCAGCTCGTCCGCGAGGGGCGCCTGAAGCCGGAGGCGGACGACAGACGCATCACGTACCACGACTCCTGCTACCTGGCTCGGCACAACGACGTGCGCGACGATCCTCGCGAGCTCGTCAATGCGGTCGGCACGGGCATCGAGATGCCGCGGAACCGCGAGCGCACGTTCTGCTGCGGCGCCGGTGGCGCTCACATGTGGATGGAGGAGCGCGGCAGCGCGATCAACGAGGCACGCGTGCGCGAGGCCGTCGAGACGGGCGCGGAGACGCTCGCGGCTGCCTGCCCCTTCTGCACCGTGATGCTCGACGACGGCGTGAAGTCGACCGGCTCCAAGCTCGAGGTGGTCGACATCGCCACGCTGCTCGTGCAGGCCGTCGAGCGCGGCGGCGCCGGACCGCTCTGAGAGCTGAATTCGGAATGAGCGTGAGTGGTTGGGGTGGTTGGAGCGAGTGGGGCTCACGCGCACTTGGATTGGCTACGCTTTTTTGCTGGCGACGGTCGTGCTGTACGCGGCCATCGGCGTGCTCAGTCGCACCACTGACGCAGAGGAGTACTACGTTGCCGGTCGGCGCGTCCCGGCCATTTTCAACGGCATGGCGACCGGGGC
>JANLRV010000208.1:0-11060 GCA_031361905.1 Actinomycetes bacterium | reverse complement strand
CGTGATCGCCTCTTGCTGTTCCGTTCGGTACAGGAGCAGCTACGAGGCGATCACGCCCCAGGCTTGCGAGCCACTCGCCAGCCACTCACGATTCATTCCGTTAGAGCTTCTTATTGGCGAACGCGACGGTTCAGACGCGGATGATCTCGACCCCCGACTCGGCCAGCATCCGTGCCCCCGAGCTCGGGGGATCTGCGAGGTAGGCGATCTGCACGCGCCGCGCCGGCGCGATCACGTTCAGCCCGCGCCCGTCGAACTTGCGCTGCGTCGCCACCAGCACCACGGTCGCTGCGCGCGAGATCATCGCGCGCTTGACCTCGGCCTCGAGCGCATCGGGATCGGTCAGGAATCCCTCGGCCGAGATGCCCTTGACCGAGAACACGACGCGGTCGGCGTAGAACCCCTCGATCGCCTGCACGGTCTCGGCGCCCACAAATGACTGGGTCAGCGCGCGGAACGCCCCGCCGAGCCCGACGAGCTCGAGGTTCGAGCTCTCGGCAGCCGCGACGAGGCTCATCACGGGCAGCGAGTTCGTCAGCAGGGTCGCATTGACTCCGAGCTCGAGCAGCTGCTCGACGGCGAAGTAGCTCGTCGTCGAGGAATCGACGAAGATCGTCTCGCTCGGCTCGACGCTCTCGGCGATCGCGCGGGCGAGACGCAGCTTCTGCTCGGCCTCCTGCTCGAGGCGACTGCGAAACGAGTCCTCGTGGCTCGCGAGCTCGGGCAGCACGGCACCGCCGTGCGTGCGCCGCAGCCGGCCCTCGTGCGCGAGGATCGCGAGGTCGCGCCGCGCCGTCATCGACGAGATGCCGAACGCCCGCTCGACGGAGCCGACCGTGACGCTGCCGCGCTCGGCCAGCATCGCCAGGATGAGCCGTCGTCGCTCCTCCGGGATGACCGGCGAAGCGTCTGCAGACGGACTTTTTTCGAGCATCGTCGTCTCAGTCTGTCAGAGCAGACAGCCATCAGGAGCGTGCCGTCGAGATGCTTGCGCCGGACGCTACGTATGTGCTACAAGCCGGTGTTATATGTTCGAGTCGACGGCGATGGAGCCGGACACAACCGTGAGTGATCACATAAACGATCACGCAAGTGCTGCAGAACACCGCCGGGCGCATGTGCTCGAGCGGCTCGCTCGAACTGCGGAATGCTCGACGTGGCTCGCGCTCCGAAAGGAGGCTCGCCCACCGTCACCCGGCTCGTAGAGCTCGGCGCGACCGCTCGCTCGGACAGCCGAGCGGGTTCGGGCGGCGCGCCGCACTGCACTTTCCCATCCAAGCCCCATCCGTACGAATGAAAGGTTCCCCATGTTCTTGACACGAGGGCGTCGCGTACGACGCGTCGCCATCATCGCGACCATCGCGGCGGTTGGCACGATCGGATCGGTCGTCGCCGCGCAGGCGACGGGCGCGCTGAAGTCGGGCCTGACGGTGTACTACATCCCGAAGGACACGCTCAACCCGTACGAGGTCATCGCCGACCGCGGCGGCAAGCTCGCGATGACCGCGCTCGGCGGCAAGCAGGTCGTCCAGTCAGGCACGAAGGACACGGCGGCTGCACAGCTGCCCGCGATCCAGACGGCCATCCAGACCGGCGCCGACGCGATCGTGATCGCCGGCAACGACCCCGCCGCGCTCTGCCCGCAGCTCAAGCAGGCGATGGCCAAGGGCATCGCGGTCGTCACGTTCGACTCCGATACGAACTGCCGCCAGCTGTTCATCAACCAGGCCGACACCGAGACCATCGGTCGCAGCCAGATCCAGGTGCTCGCCAAGGAGATGGGCTACAAGGGCGAGTTCGCGATCCTCTCGGCCGCCTCCACGGCTACCAACCAGAACGCCTGGATCAAGTACATGAAGCTCGAGCTCAAGCTGCCCAAGTACAAGAACATGAAGCTCGTCAAGATCTACTACGGCAACGACGACCCGGCTGAGTCGCTGCAGGCCACCGAGAGCATGCTCCAGGCGTACCCGAACCTGAAGGGCATCGAGTCGCCCACGACCGTCGGCATCTCGTCCGCGGCGCAGTACCTCTCGAACTCGAAGTACAAGGGCAAGGTCGTGCTCCAGGGCCTCGGTCTGCCGAGCCAGATGAAGAAGTACCTCTACAACAACACGCTCAAGAACTTCGCCCTCTGGAACCCCGAGGACCTCGGGTACCTGGCCGGCTACGCGGCCGTCTCGATCGCCTCGGGCGACATCAAGGGCAAGGTCGGCGAGACGTTCAAGGCCGGCAAGCTCGGCTCGTACAAGATCATCAAGGGCGCCGGTGGGCCTGAGGTCATCCTCGGTCCCCCGTTCCTGTTCAACAAGAAGAACGTGGCCAAGTTCAAGTTCTAAGAGCTTCGGGTACGTTCTGAGCACCACCCGTGTGGGCCGCCTTCGCGCGGCCCACACGGCCCTTCCCCCGTCACGCGCTACCGGGATCTCGCCATGGCACAACGAGTCTGCTTTCAACTACAGGTACGGCCCGACCGCCTCGCGGAGTACCGCGAGCGGCACGCAGCCGTCTGGCCCGAGATGCGCGAGGCCCTGTCGGAGACCGGCTGGCGCGACTACTCGCTCTTCCTCGCGCCGTCCGGCCTGCTGATCGGCGTCTGCGAGTGCGACGACTTCGACGCCGCGCGGCGCGCGATGGAGCAGACCGAGGTGAACGCGCGCTGGCAGGCCGAGATGGCCCAGTTCTTCGAGGGCCTCGAGGACCAGCGGCCCGACGAGGGCCTCCAGCTGCTCGAAGAGATCTTCCACCTTGCCTGATCCGAGCGACGCCATCCCGGCAGCCCCGCTCGCGCCGCCGCTGCTCGTCGTCGACCACGCAAGCAAGAGCTTCGGGGCCGTCCACGCCCTCGAGGACGGCTTCATCGAGCTGCGCCGCGGCGAGGCGCACGCGCTCGTCGGCGAGAACGGCGCCGGCAAGTCGACGCTCGTCAAGATCCTTGCAGGGGTGCATCGGCCCGACGGCGGACGAGTGCTGATCGAGGGCAACGAGGTCGTCTTCGACACCACGGCGCAGGCGCACGCGGCAGGCATCGCGATCATCTTCCAGGAGCCCACGCTCTTCCCCGATCTGACCGTCGCCGAGAACGTCTTCATCGGCGCGCAGCCGCTGCGCAGCGGCCGGCGGATCGACCGCCGACGGATGCGGCAGGAGGTGGAGCGCCTGTTCGACCAGCTTGGAGTTAAGCTCGATCCCGACCGGATCGCGCGCGGGCTTTCGATCGCCGACCAGCAGATCGTCGAGATCGCCAAGGCGCTCTCGGCCGAGGCCCGCGTGATCGTGATGGACGAGCCGACTGCCGCGCTCACCCTGACCGAGGTCGAGCGGCTCTTCCGCGTGGTCGAGACGCTGCGAGCGCGGGGCGCGGCCGTGCTCTTCATCTCGCACCGGCTGGACGAGGTCTTCACGCTCTGCCAGCGCGTCACCGTGATGCGCGATGGCCGCCACGTGGTGACCGAGGCGATCGCGGAAACGTCGACGCAGCAGCTGATCCGCGCGATGGTCGGACGAGACCTCGATGCGCTCTTCCCGAAGGAGGTCGCGGACCTCGGCGCGACGGTGCTCAAGGTCGACCGGCTGACGCGCGAGGGCGAGTTCACCGACATCTCGTTCGAGGTCAAGGCAGGCGAGATCGTGGCGCTCGCCGGCCTCGTCGGCGCCGGGCGCTCGGAAGTTGCGCGCGCGATCTTTGGGATCGACCGCGCTGACGCCGGCACCGTCGAGGTGAACGGCCGCAAGCTGGCTCCCGCCTCGCCGAACGCGGCGATGGCGGCCGGCATCGGATTCGTGCCCGAAGACCGCCGGCAGCAGGGGCTCGTGATGCCCCTCTCGATCGAGTGCAACATGGCGCTCGCGTCGCTCGACCGCCTGCGGCGGTTCCTGCTGATCCCGCGCCTGAGCGAGCGCCGGTTCGCGAGCGAGTGGGCCACCCGCCTGCAGCTGCGCTACGGGCGCCTGAGCGACCCGGCCTCGGCGCTCTCGGGCGGCAACCAGCAGAAGATCGTCCTGGCGAAGTGGCTCGCGCGCGAGCCGTCGCTCCTGATCGTCGACGAGCCGACACGGGGGATCGACGTCGGCACCAAGGCCGAGGTGCACCGGCTGCTCTCGGATCTCGCCGGGCAGGGCGTGGCGATCCTGATGATCTCGAGCGAGCTGCCCGAGGTGCTCGGCATGGCCGATCGCGTGATCGTGCTGTTCGAGGGCCGCATCGCCGGCGAGTTCGCGCGCGGCGATGCCGACGAGCTCTCGATCATGCGCGCCGCGGCCGGTCTGGGAAGCGAGGTGGCCGCATGAGCGCCGCGGAGGTGCCGGTCGCCGGGACCCAGCGTGCGCGGGCCCATCGCCTCGCCGAGGTGGTCGTGCGCTTCCGCGAGCTCGGGATCGTGCTCGCGCTCGTGATCGTGGTCGGCGGCACGTCGATCGACAACAGCCGGTTCCTCAGCTCGACGAGCCTGCAGCAGCTGCTCTCGGGGGCAGCGATCGTGGCGCTCCTCGCGATCGGCGAGACGCTCGTGATCGTGACCCGCAACGTCGACCTCTCGATCGGATCGATCCTCGGGCTCTCGGCGTACACGACGGGCGCCATCTACGTCCATCACCCACACGTCTCGCTCGCGATCGTGATCCTCGCCGGAGCGGGAATCGGGATTGGCTGCGGTGTCGTCAACGGCGCGATCGTGACGCTCTGCCGCGTGCCGAGCCTGGTCGTCACGCTCGGCACGCTGTACGTGATCCGCGGGCTCGACGCGAGCTGGGCGGGCGGCAACCAGATCAACTCGTTCAGCCTGCCCGACTCGTTCAACGAGCTCGGCTACGGGAAGATCTTCGGAGTCCCCTACCTCGGCATCGTCACGATCGTCGCCGTCGCCATCGCGACGTACGCGATGCGCACGTTCCGCACCGGTCGCGACCTCTATGCGATCGGGTCGAACCCGGAGGCCGCCCGCCTGGCCGGGATTCCGGTCGATCGCCGCGTGTTCACGGCGTTCGCCATCAGCGGTGCGATCGCGGGCGTCGCCGGCGTGCTCTGGCTCTCCTTCTTCGGCTCGGTCGACTCGACGGCCGGAACCGGCTACGAGTTCGAGGTGATCGCCGCCGTCGTGGTCGGCGGCGTCGCGATCTTCGGCGGCAGCGGCAGCGTGCTCGGGGCGGCCCTCGGAGCGCTCCTCCTGAACACGATCGCGAGCTCGCTCGTCGTGATCAACGTCTCCTCCTACTGGGACCAGGCATTCCAGGGAGCCCTGCTCGTGATCGCGATCGCCTTCGACCGCTTGATCAGCCTGCGTCTCGCACCCGCGCTGCGGACCCGGAGGAGCAGCCGTGCCTGATCTTCGCAAGAGCATCCTCCGCTGGGAGTCGGCGCTGATCGTGCTGCTGCTCGGCACGATCGTGCTCGGAGCGCACCTCTCGCCCGCGTTCATGCGCTCGGACAACTTCTTCTACCTCGGCCTCAACATCGGCGAGGTCGCGATCATCGCGCTCCCTCTCGCGCTGATCGTGATCACCGGCGAGATCGACCTGTCGGTCGCGTCGATGCTCGGGCTGTGCGGCACGGTGCTCGCGGACCTCACCTCGCGTGGGCTCTCGATCTGGGTCTCGATGGCGATCACGCTCGTGCTCGGGATGCTGCTCGGCCTCTTCAACGGCCTGCTCGTGACGCGGGTCGGGCTGCCCTCGCTCGCCGTCACGATCGGCACGCTCACGCTGTATCGCGGGATCGCCCAGATCCTGCTGCCGAACAGCTCGCTCGGCGGCTTCCCCGAGTCGCTGACGAACATCGGCGTCGTCCCGATCCCCCACACGCAGATCCCCTACTCGATCGCGATCTTCGCGGTCCTCGCCGTGATCTTCGCGATCACGCTCCACTCGACGCCGCTCGGGCGCGCAGTCTTCGCGATCGGCTCCAACCAGGAGGCCGCGTACTTCTCGGGCATCCGCGTGAAGCGCATCAAGCTCGGCCTGTTCGTGGTCTCCGGCCTGTTCTGCGCGATCGGCGGCATCCTCTTCTCGTTGCGCTTCGCGAGCGCTCGCTACGACGCCGGCACCGGGCTCGAGCTCAACGCCGTGCTGATCGTGCTGCTGGGCGGGATCTCGATCTTCGGCGGGCGAGGGACGATGCTCGGCCTCGTGCTCGCCGTCGGCGTGATCGCCGCCCTGCAGAGCGGTCTGACCCTCTCGCTGATGTCACCGCAAGACCAGAACGTCGTGATCGGCGGGATCCTCGTGGCGAGCGTGATCCTCCCCAACGTGGCCTCGATCCACGAGCGTGCCCGCACGCGGCTCGCCAGTGCGAGCGCGCGACGCGCGAGCCGCCGGCCGACGATCCCCGAGCAGACCCCGTGACGCAGCGCGACCACCCTCGTGTGGGTCTCCTCGGGATCGGCCTGGCCGCCTACTGGCCGCAGTTCGAGGGGCTTCACGAGCGCCTGCTCGGCTATCAGCGACGGGTCGAGGAGCAGCTCGCCGAGCTCGGCGCCGACGTCGTCTCGGCGGGGCTCGTCGACACCGCCGAGGGCGCGCGCGAGGCCGGCGACCTGCTCGCGGCGGGCCGCGTCGACCTCGTGATGATCTACACCGCGACGTACGCGACGTCGGCGCAGGTGCTGCCCGCGGTGCAGGCCGCGAAGGTCCCGGTCGTGATCCTCAATCTGCAGCCCACGCGGACGGTCGACTACGAGGCGATGACGACCGGCGAGTGGCTCGCGAACTGCTCGGCGTGCTGCGTGCCGGAGCTCGCCGGCGCGTTCACACGGGCCCGCATCCCGTACCAAACCGTGACAGGCACCCTGCTCGCCGGCGACCCGGCGTGGGAGACGCTGCGCGGCTGGATCGCCGCCGCGGCGGCGACGCGCGCGGTGCGGCGCGCGCGCTTCGGCTTCCTCGGCCACAACTACCCCGGCATGCTCGACATGTACTCCGATTTCACACAGATCTCCGCGCAGCTCGGCTCGCACGTCGAGATCCTCGAGATCGACGACCTCGTCGCTCGGGTCGAGGCGGCATCGGCGGCCGAGGTCGAGCAGAAGGGCGACGAGATCCGCACGGCCTTCGAGCTCGCAGTGCCCGGCGCCGACCCGATCGCCGACGAGCTCGATCCCGCCCGCTTCGAGTGGTCCGCGCGCGTCGCGGTCGGCCTCGACCGCCTCGTCGGCGACTTCGCGCTCGACGGTCTCACGTACTACTACCGCGGGCTCGCGGACAACATCTCAGAGCGCGTTGGGGCCGGCCTGATCGTCGGCAACTCGCTGCTGACCGCCCGTGGCGTGCCGACGGCCGGCGAGGGCGATCTCAAGACGAACGTAGCGATGTTCCTGCTCGACCGCCTCGGAGCGGGCGGCTCGTACACCGAGTTCTACGGCCTCGACTTCGACGAGGAGTTCGTGCTGATGGGCCACGACGGCCCCGGCCACGTCGCGATCGCCGACGGCCGGCCCGTGCTGCGCGCGCTCAAGCTGTTCCACGGCAAGTCGGGAGCCGGCCTCTCGGTCGAGATGAAGGTGCGACTCGGGCCCGTGACGATCCTCGGCCTCTCGCAGACCGCCGACGGACGGCTCAAGCTGCTCGCCGCCGAGGGCGAGTCGATCCCCGGCCCGACGTTCCGGATCGGCAACACGAACTCGCGCATCCGCTTCTCACGCGGACCGGCCGCGTTCATGGACGCCTGGTGCGCCGAAGGGCCGACGCACCACGTCGCGCTCGGCGTCGGCCACCGCGCCGGCGACGTTCGCCGCATTGCCTCGCTGCTCGGCCTCGAGCTCGCGGTGGTCGAGTGAGCGGCCCGGCGGTCTTCGCGGCGATCGACCTCGGCGCCGAGAGCGGGCGCGTGCTCTGCGGCCGCCTCGTCGGTGGGCGGATGGAGCTCGAGGAGGCGCATCGTTTCCCGAACCGGCCCGTGCGCCTGCCGGACGGGCTGCGCTGGAACCTGCTCGCGCTCTTCGCGGAGGCGCTCGACGGGCTGCGCGCGGCGTCGGTCGATCACACGCTGCGCAGCGTCGGCGTCGACGCCTGGGGCGTCGACTACGCGCTCCTCGACGACCGGGGGGACACGCTCGGGATCCCGTTCCACTACCGCGACGAGCGCACCATCGGCATGGTCGAGCGCGCGTACGCGCGCGTCCCGCGCGAGACGATGTACCGCACGACCGGGATCCAGACGATGCCGATCAACACCGTCTTCCAGCTGCTCGCAGAGGGCGACGACCGGCTCGCGGCAGCGTCGCGGATCGCGCTCGTCCCCGACCTCGTCGCGAGCTGGCTCTCGGGCGTCGTCGCGAACGAGTCGACGGCGGCGTCCACGACCGGGCTCCTCGACGCCCGCAACGGCGCCTGGGCGAGCGAGCTGATCGAGAGCCTCGGGCTTCCCACGCGCATCTTCGGCGAGCTGGTCGAGCCCGGCACGACGCTCGGCGGCCTGCTGCCCCACCACGGGCTCGGCGCCGTTCCCGTCTGCGCGGTCGCCGGCCACGACACGGCCTCGGCGTTCGTCGCGGCGCCGCTGCGCGACCGCAGCTCCGCGATCCTCTCGAGCGGCACCTGGTCGCTGCTCGGCCTCGAGCTGGACGAGCCCGCCCTCGACGACGCGGCACAGGCGTTCGACCTCTCGAACGAGCGGGGAGTCGACGGGACGACCCGCCTGCTGCACAACGTGATGGGCCTCTGGCTGCTCCAGGAGTGCCGCCGATCGCTCGAGCTGACGGGCTCCCGCGAGTACGAGGACCTGCTGCGCCTGGCAGCGGCGACCGGCGACGACGTGCCGCTGTTCGATCCCGACGGTGAGGACCTGCTGCGCCCCGGCGACATGCCGAAACGGATCGCGGCCGCGTGCCTGCGCTCGGGACAGCGCGCGCCGGACTCGACCGGCGAGCTCGTCCGCAGCATCCTCGCCTCGCTCGCCTGCAAGTACCGGCTCGTGCTCGAGCGCCTCGAGCTCGTCTCGGGCCGCAGCATCGAGACGGTCCACGTGATCGGCGGCGGAGCTCGCAACGCGCTGCTCTGCCAGATCACCGCCGACGTGCTCGGGCGGCGCGTGCTGGCCGGCCCGGTCGAGGCAACAGCGCTCGGCAACGTGCTCGTGCAGGCGCGTGCCGCAGGCGAGCTGGCGAGCCTCGACGAGATGCGCGCCGTCGCAGCCGCCTCGGCCGAGCTGCAGACCTACGAGCCGCGAGCTGCCGCGGCCGGCGACGAGACCTACGCGCGATTCCTGCAGGCGACGACGTCGCACGCTCACGAGAGGACGAAAGCGTGACCCCGAGGACCGAGCACGATGAGCTGGCTGCGCGCCTGCGCGAGCGCGGCGTGGACGTCGACGCCACCGAGGCCGCGCTCCGCTCTCTCGTGGTCGAGACCCCGTCGTGGGGCTACGGCGATTCCGGCACGCGCTTCGGCGTGTTCCCGCAGCCGGGCCGGCCGCGCTCCGTCTTCGAGCGCGTCGACGATGCCGCCGAGGTGCACCGGCTGACCGGCACGGCCGGCGCGGTGGCGCTGCACTTCCCGTGGGATGCCGTGTCCGATCCCTCTGAGCTCGCCGGCCATATCGGCGCGGCCGGGCTCGGCGTCGGCGCGGTCAACCCGAACCTCTTCCAGGATCCCGACTACAAGCTCGGCTCGATCACGAACCCGGACGCGGCGATCCGCGGCAAGGCCGAGGCGCACCTGCTCGAGTGCATCGAGATCGCCCGCACGCTCGGCTCGACGGCGCAGTCGCTGTGGCTCGCGGACGGGACGAACTACCCGGGCCAGGACGACCTGATCGAGCGACGTGAGCGCATGCTCGACGCGCTCAAGCGGGCCTACGCCGCGCTCCCGCCGGAGCAGGAGCTGCTCGTCGAGTACAAGCTCTTCGAGCCCGCGTTCTACGCCACCGACCTCGCCGACTGGGGCTCGGCGCTGCTCGTCTGCCAGCGCCTCGGCGAGCGCGCCCGCGTGCTCGTCGACATGGGCCACCACGCCCAGGGCGTCAACGTCGAGCAGATCGTCTCGATCCTCGCGGCCGAGGAGCGTCTCGGCGGCTTCCATTTCAACAACCGCAAGTACGCGGACGACGATCTGATCGTCGGCTCGGTCAACCCGTTCGAGCTGTTCCTGGTGTTCTGCGAGCTCGTCGGCGGCGGACGACCGCTGCCGCGCCTGACGATCGACCAGTCCCACAACATCGAGGCGAAAGTCGAGGCGATGGTGATGAGCGTCGTCAACATCCAGGAGGCCTACGCGCGGGCCCTGATCGTCGATCGCGCGGCGCTGCGCGCCGCGAGCGCGAGCGGCGACCTGCTCGGCGGCCACCAGACGCTGCTCGACGCCTACTCAACCGACGTGCGCCCGCTCTGCGCGAGCGCGCGGACCGCGCTCGGCGCCGCCGCCGACCCGGTGCGAGAGCTGCGCGCGTCCGGCCGCTTCGAGCGGGTCGCCGGCGAGCGGTCAGCCGGCGACCCGACACGAGGAGCACGATGAGCGCCACCACCGAGCTGATCGCTCCCGCAGGCGACCTCTGGCCGGCCAACGGCGACGCGCCGGGCGACGTTCTCGACGCGCTCGTGCGCGCCTCGAACCTGCTCGGGGCCGATCGCGCGGTCTCGAACTTCGGCGGCGGGAACACGTCCGCGAAGGGCACCGCGATCGACCACGCGGGCGTCGAGCGATCGGTGATGTGGGTCAAGGGATCGGGCAGCGACCTCGCCACGATGGGCCGGGCGGGCTTCACGGCGCTGCGCCTCGACGAGGTGCTGCCGCTGATCTCGCGACCGGAGATGAGCGACGAGGAGATGGTGGCCCACCTCGTGCGCTGCCAGCTCGACCCGGCCATGCCACGCCCGTCGATCGAGACGCTGCTGCACGCGTTCGTGCCCGCGGCGCACGTGCACCACACGCACCCTGACGGCATCAACGTGCTCGCGGGCTCGGCGAACGGCGAGCAGCTCGTGCGCGAGTGCTTCGGCGACGCCGCGATCTGGATCCCCTACATCCGGCCCGGGTTCACGCTCTCAAAGCAGGTCGGCGAGGCCGTGCGCGACAACCCCGGCTTGCGGCTCGTCGTGCTCGCGAAGCACGGCCTGGTCGTCTGGGGCGAG
>JANLRV010000067.1:0-12863 GCA_031361905.1 Actinomycetes bacterium | reverse complement strand
CGTCTGGATCGCTCGGGCACGCCCCGGCGGCTTGCACGGGCAACCAGCCCGCCCAGCACAGCCGCGCCGTCCCCGAGCGACCCAGCCACCATCCATCCGCAAACGAATTTCTGACGCGCGACACTAGTGCTGATGCGCGTGCGGCTCGTCGCGCCGGGCAACGGCGGGGCACCCGCGCCGGTGAATCTGCAGCAGGCCTCCGTGATCCCGGTCGATCTGGATCGTCGAGTGGGTGATCCCGAACTGCTCCTCGAGCACGCCCTCGAGGCGGTGCAGCACCTCGTCGGCGTCGGCTTCGATGTCGATCACCACATGGGCGGAGAGCGCGTCGAGCCCGCTCGTGATCGTCCAGACGTGCAGATCATGGACGTTCCGCACGCCCGGCTCGTTCGCGACGGTGCGACCGATCTGCGCGGGCTCGAGACCGGCCGGAGCGACCTCGAGCAGCACGCGCACGGAGTCGCGCAGGAGGTGCCACGACGAGACCAGCACGATCAGCCCGATCACCGCCGCGATCACGGGATCGGCCCGCGTCCAGCCGGTCGCCATCACCACGGCGCCGGCGATCACGACGCCGAGCGATCCGAGCACGTCGGTGGCGGCGTGGACCAGCGCGGCGCGGACGTTCAGGTTCGAGCGGTCCGCGTGGCGGAGCATCATCCAGACCGGGAAGCCGTTCGCGACGATCCCGACCGCCCCGATCGCGAGCACGCCCGAGCCGACGACGCCGGTCGGGTGGCGGAAGCGCTCCCAGGCGCCCCACGCGATCCACAGCGCGACCGCGATCAGCGTGAGCGCGTTGACGAGCGCGGCGAGGATCTCGGCGCGCCGCCAGCCGAACGTGCGCGCGCCATGGGCGGGGAGTCCGGCGAGCCAGGCCGCACCCAGCGCGAGCCCGATCGCGAGCCCGTCCGAGAGGTTGTGCACCGAGTCCGCGAGCACTGCGAGGCTGTCGAAGGCGATCCCGCCGGCGATCTGCAGCAGGCCGAACGCGACCGTGATCGCGAGCGCCCAGCCGAGCGCCTTGCGGCTGCCGTCGCTGGAGCCGTGGGCGTGCGCGTGATGGTGTCCATGCGCGTGGTTGTGTGCGTGCGCCACGCTCCCATGGTAGTTCCCCGGCGGCCAACCTGACCCGTATCGTGCAGCGATGGCCGCGCCCGATCCCCGCCGCTGGCGCGCGCTGCCCGTGTTGCTCGCCGCCAGCTTCATGGGCCTGCTCGATGTCTTCATCGTCAACGTCGCGGCGCCCTCGATCCAGAACGACCTGCACGCGACGTTCGGCGAGCTGCAGTGGGTGATCGCCGGCTACACGCTCGCCTACGCCGTCGCGCTCGTGACGGGCGGCCGGATCGGCGACCGCATCGGTCGTCGCCGGGCGTTCCTGATCGGCGCTGCCGCGTTCACGCTCGCCTCGGCCGGATGCGCGCTCGCGCCGACGGCCGAGTGGCTGATCGCCGTGCGAATCGCGCAGGGCCTCGGGGCGGCGCTGCTTTTGCCCCAGGTGCTGGCGACGATCCAGGTGAGCTTCCCGCCGGAGGAGCGCGCTCGAGCGCTCGGCGCCTACGGGATGACGCTCGGGCTCGCCTCTGCCTCGGGGCAGCTGGTCGGCGGCGGCCTGCTCGCGATCGTGCCCGACTCGATCGGCTGGAGGGCCGTCTTCGCGGTCAACGTGCCGATCGGCATCGCGATCCTGGTGCTCGCGCCGCGGCTCGTGCCGGAGACCCGCCGCGACGGGCGGGTCGCCTACGACGTCCCCGGCGTGATCCTGCTGACCGGCGCGCTCTCGCTCGTCTTGCTGACGCTCGTCCAGAGCGCGAACGGCTGGCCGGCGTGGTCGCTTCCGGCGCTCGCCGGTGCGCTCGCCACGTTCGGGCTGTTCTGGTGGCACGAGCGCCGGCTGGAGAGGCGCGGCGGCGATCCGCTGCTGCGCACGCGGCTCCTCTCGCACCCCGCCTTCCGCGCGGGCGCGGCCTCGGTGCTCGCCCTCCTGATGACGAACGCGGGGCTGTTCCTGCTGCTCGCCTACCACCTGCAGGAAGGTCTCGGCCTGCGGCCTCTGCCCTCGGGGCTCGTCTTCGCGCCCGCCGCGATCGGCTTCGCAGTCGTCTCGCTGCGAGGCTCAGGCTGGGCCGCGCGCTACGGGATGCAGGTGCTCACGTACGGGGCGATCGTGCAGGCCGTCTCCTACGTCGCCGTCGCGCTGATCGCGTACGTCTCGGGGCGGACGCTGCAGCCGTGGGCGATCCTGCCTGCGCTCGCGGCCGCCGGGCTCGGGACGGGGGCGGTCTTCTCGCCGATCTACGCGATGGTCCTCGCTCGCGTGCCCGCTGATGACGCCGGCGCCGCCGCGGGCGCGCTCCTGACTGCGACACAGGTCGGCGCGGCGCTCGGCGTCGCCGTGCTCGGCAGGATCTACGTGCAGCTGCTCGGCTCGACTCCGGGGCGCCGCGACGTTCCGTTCGACACCCTGACCGCGGCGTTCTCGGGCTCGATGCTGGTGCTCGCCGCGGGCACCCTGGTCGTCTTCGCGCTGCTGCGCGTGCTCGCGCGCGTCGACGCCGCGATCACGCCGTGACGCGCGTCAGGTGGTTCAGCTTGTTGCTCGCATCGAGCGCAGCGACCTTGTAGGACTCGGCGAGCGTCGGGTAGTTGAAGACCGAGTCGACGAGGAAGTCGACCGTGCCGCCGAGCGCCATCACGGTCTGCCCGATGTGGACGAGCTCGGTCGCGCCGCTGCCGAAGATGTGCACGCCGAGGATCTTGTGGTCGTCGGCGGAGACGAGCAGCTTGAGCAGGCCGTTCGGGTCGCCGATGATCTGGCCGCGCGCGAGCTCCTTCCAGCGCGAGACGCCGATCTCGTAGGGCACGCGATCCTGCGTCAGCTGCTCCTCGGTCCGGCCCACGTAGGAGATCTCGGGGATCGTGTAGACGCCGATCGGGAGGTGCTCGGAGAGAGCGCTGCACTTCACGCCGAGCGCGCAGCAGGCGGCCAGGCGGCCCTGCTCCATCGCGGTGGCCGCGAGGCTCGGGAAGCCGATCACGTCGCCGACGGCGTAGATGTGCGGCACGGACGTCCGGAACGTGCGATCGACGACGATCCGGCCGCGATCGTCGGCTTCGAGCCCGGCCTCCGCGAGGCCGAGGCCGTCGGTCGCACCCTGGCGGCCGGCGGCGTAGAAGACGGCGTCCGATGGGATGCGCTTGCCGCTCTCCAGCTCTGTCACTGCACCGCCGTCGTGCAGCTCGACGCCGACGACGCTCTCGTTGAAGCGGAACGTCACCCCGAGCTCCCGCAGGTGGTACTGCAGCGCCTCGACGATCTGCTCGTCGCAGAAATCCAGCAGCTTCGTGCGCTTCTCGACGACGGTCACCTTGCAGCCGAGCCCGGCGAACATCGAGGCGTACTCGATCCCGATCACGCCGGCGCCGACGACGACGAGCGAGCCGGGGATGCGCGCGAGCCCGAGGATTCCGTCCGAGTCGATCACGTTTCGGTCGTCGAATGCGACGTCCGGCGGCCGGGCCGGACGCGTGCCGACGGCGATGATGATCGACTCCGCGCTGAGCATCCGCTCCTCGTCGTGCGCCGTGCGCACGGCGACGGTGTGAGGGTCGACGAAGCGGCCCTCGCCGCTCGCGATCTGCACGTGATTGCGCGTCAGCTGGTTGCGGATCGTGTCGATCTCGCGCTCGATCACGTGGTGGGTCCGCTGGAACAGGTCCTCGATGCCGATCTCGTCCTTGACGCGATAGCTCGAGCCGTAGACGGCGCGCTGGTGCATGCCCGTGAGGTACAGCACGGCCTCGCGCAGCGTCTTCGAGGGGATCGTGCCGGTGTTCGTGCAGACGCCGCCGACCATGTTCCGGCGCTCTACGAGCGCGACCTTCTTGCCGAGCTTGGCAGCCTGGATCGCGGCCTTCTGGCCGGCGGGGCCGGAGCCGATCACGAGAAGGTCCCAGTCGCTCACGGGCGCGGAGCCTACCGGACCGAATCGTCAAGGCTCGGTGTGTCGAGGCGCAGCACGTCGCCGTGCGCGAGCGGGAAGCGCGCGTCGATCCGGGTCGGCTCGCCGTTCAGCGAGATCATCTCGAGGGTGCCGGGGACGCCTTCGAGGTCGGCGATCGTTGCGGCGGCAAGCTTGCGGCGGGAGCCCCCGCGCTCGACGACGACGTGAGGCAGTGGACGCGCGAGCGCCCGGCGATAGTCATCCGGTGTGTTGACGTTGAACAGCGACTCGAGCGAGGGGTCGCAGCGGGCGACCTCGCCGTCTGCGAGCAGATCGCGCTCGTGCAGGATCTGCGTGCGGGATCGCTCGAAGAGGAACGCCGGGCGCAGCAACCCCTGCTCGACGAGCGCTGCGGCCGGCACCGCGAGCGCGGTGCGGTAGGCGGCTGCGAGCGGGTGGACGTGGCCCTGGGCATCAGGCAGGGCGATCTCGACGTCTCCCGAGACGGCGGCGAGCACGCGTCGCACGAACGCCGGGTGGAGGTGCGGCGCGTCGGTGGCTGAGGCGTAGACGACCTCGACAAGCGGTGCGAGGGCTCGGAGGCCGCACGCGATGCCCGCCAGGACCCCGCCCTCCGGGAGGTCGTCGTCGACCACGATCGTCTCGCGCGGCAGCGGCGGCAGCGCCTGGCCGGCCGCTCGCACGACCACGACGGGCCCGCACGTCGCCCGCGCGAGGATCCGCACGGCACGCTCGATGAGCGGCATGCCGTGCCAGTCGAGCGTGGCCTTCGGGCTGCCCATGCGGCTCGAGCGCCCGCCGGCGAGCACGATGCCGCCGAGCGTCGCGCTCATGCCAGCGGATCGGCCGGCACGCGGTCGCCCGCCGCCGCGCTCGTCCCCGGCGCGAGGGTCACGACGGCGCTTGCATTGGCGAGCGAGGCGAGGGCCGACGAGCGGCGGGGGAGCGGTGCGAACCGGCCGTCCGCGAGCGACCGCACGGGCACGATCAGCGTGGCCGAGCGGTGGCCTTCGATCGGCTCGGCGAGCTCGATCAGCATTCCCCTGCCCGGCGCGACGTGGCCGAGCAGCCGGCGGATCAGGCGCACGCCGAAGAGCCGGAACGCGAGCGCGGCGGCGACCGGGTAGCCGGGCAGCGCGATCACGGGAGCGGCGGGGCCGGCGGCGAGGATCACCGGATGGCCCGGTCGCATGCCGACGCCCGCGACGGCGATCTCGCCGATCTCGTCGAGCACGGCCTGCGCATGGTCGCGCCGTCCGGCCGACGACCCCGAGAGCAGCAGCACGAGGTCGCTCTGCCGCGACGCGGCCGCCACCGCCTCGGCGATCCAGGCCCGGTCGTCGGCGATCGTCGGGCGGACCGTGACGGCCGCCCCGCACTCCTCGGCCTGGGCGCGCACCATCAGAGAGTTCGTCTCGATCACCCCGTCGGCCGCGCCGAGCGGCCGCAGCTCATCGCCGGTCGGGATCACGATCACGCGCGGTCGCCGGCGGACGTCGAGCTCGACGTGCCCGGCCGACGCGGCGAGCGCGAGCGCGTAGGGCGTCAGCCGGGCTCCGTCGGCGAGCAGCTCGTCGCCCCGGTGGAATGACTCCCCGGCCCGGCGGATCGAGTCGCCGGCCGAGATCGGCCCGTCGATCACGGCCGTCGTGTCGGCAAACGAGACCCGCTCGTGCGGGCAGACCGCATCGAAGCCGTCCGGGATCGGCTGACCGGTGTCGATCAGCGCGAACTGCAACGCCGGGATCGGCAGCGCGGCCTCTGCCGCGCGCAGGGCGATGCCGTCCATCGCGGCGCAATCGGCGGCCGGCTCGGTGCGCAAGGCCGACACGGCCCGCGCGAGCGAGCGCCCGTGCGCAGCGACGAGCGCGACTCGCTCCGCCGGCAGCAGCGGGATCACGCCGGCTCGCTGGCAGACGGCCATCCAGCGCTCGAACGCCTCCTCGGGGTCAGGCGCCATGCGCCCGATCGGCGACACCCTCGATGCGCTCGGCACCGCAGTAGACGTTGAAGCGCTCGTCGCGCAGGAAGCCGACGAGCGTCACGCCGAGCCGGCGGGCGGTCTCGACGGCGAGGCTCGAGGGCGCGGAGACGGCGCACAGGACGGGCACCCCGGCGCGTGCGATCTTCTGCACGAGCTCGAAGCTCGCTCGGCCCGAGACGAGCGCGATCCGGTCGGAGAGCGGCGTCTCGCCGGCCAGGAAGCGCGCGCCGATCAGCTTGTCCATCGCATTGTGGCGCCCCACGTCCTCGCGCGTCTCGAGCATGCCGCCGTCCGAGGCGAAGAGGCCCGTGGCATGCAGGCCGCCGGTGCGGTCGAACACCCGCTGGCGCGCGCGCAGGCCGGCGGAGAGCCCGAGGATCGTCTCGCTCGAGACCGTCAGATCCCCGGCGATCGCATCGCAGCCGACCTCGATCTGATCGATCGCGGCCTTGCCGCAGATGCCGCAGCTCGAGGTCGCGTAGAAGTTCCGCTGGAGCGCCGACGCGTCGAACGGACGGCGCAGGTTCACCGTGACGACGTTGTACTGCTGCTCCGGCGTGTCGATGTCGTCGCAGTAGCGGATCGACTCGACGTCCAGCGGGTCGTCGAGCAGGCCCTCGGTGAAGAGGAACCCGGCGGCGAGCTCGAAGTCGTGGCCCGGCGTGCGCATCGTCACCGCGACGCGCGTGGCCGGCTGGCCGGGCCCGCCGCAGCGGATCTCGAGGGGCTCCTCGACCGCCAGCTTGTCCTTCGTCCGGCGCGCTCCCTCGGCATCGACGGTGACGATCCGGACGTCGGCGATCGGGGCTCGACCCTGCAGCATCAGAGCGCTATTCTCGCCGGTCCTGCACGTGCTGGAAGCCGAAGCGGCCCTTGATGCAGAGGTTGCCGCGCGTCACGTCGTGGTCGTCGGGCGAGCTGACCTTGACGATCTCGTTGTCTTGCACGTGCAGCTCGAGGTTGCAGCCGACGCCGCAGTAGGGGCAGACCGTCTGCGTGACGGCCTGCTTCGACTCGTCCCAGGAGCCGGCCTCGCGCATGTCGTGCTCGCTCTTGAACATCAGCGCGCCCGTCGGACAGACCGCGATGCAGTTGCCGCAGTAGACGCAGGCCGAGTCGGGCAGCTCGAGCACGTACTCGGTCGAGATGCGCGCGTCGAAGCCGCGCCCCGCGACCTGGATCGCGAACGTGTTCTGATACTGCTCGCCGCAGGCATCGACGCACTTGTAACAGAGGATGCATTTGGAGTAGTCGCGGACGTACAGCTCGTTGTCGATCTTGATCGGTGCATGCACCGTCGCGGCCGTCTGGCCGTCAGGCTCGACGTGGTGCCCGGTGCGCTTGCGGTCGCGTTCGGGGTCGGGAGCCGCGGGCGGGCCGTAGCGCTCGGGACGACACTCGTAGACCCTCAGGTAGTCCTCGGCGTCGGGCGTCGTCGAGAGGTCGACCGAGCTCGCGAGGAAC
The DNA here is from genome assembly GCA_031361905.1 of Actinomycetes bacterium. Lineage (GTDB taxonomy): Bacteria > Actinomycetota > Thermoleophilia > Gaiellales > JALYLC01 > JANLRV01. The sequence continues at coordinate 5,447 of JANLRV010000067.1, read as the reverse complement.
TCGAGCACCATCTTGCGGCTGTGGCGGACGCGCTCCGAGTCGGTGAGCACCTTCATGCCGGACTCGGCCGTGCGCGCGCACGATGGCGCGAGCACGCGCGCCCCTTCGATCTCGACGACGCAGACGCGGCAGACGTTGTGCGGCTCGAGCGTCTCGCCATAGCAGAGCACCGGGGTCTCGATGCCGAGCTTCTTGCAGGCGTCGAGGATCGTCTGGCCCTCGAAGACCTTGACGGCGACGCCGTCGATCTCGAGCTCGACCATGCGCGTCGGGGCGAGCAGCGGCGTCACGAGAACACCTTCAGCCGGTCGATCGCCGATTCGATTGCGGCGGAGGCGGTCTGCCCGAGGCCGCAGATCGACGCGTCGCGCATGACCATGCCGATCTCGCCGATCAGCACGAGCTCGTCCTGCGAGCTGCCCCGGGTCTTGCCGGAGCAGAGCCGCGCGAGCGCCTCCTGTTGGCGCACGGTGCCGACCCGGCACGGCGTGCACTGGCCGCAGCTCTCGTTGCGGAAGAACGCCGCGATCCGCTGCAGCATCCGCGGCAGGTCGACGGTCTCGTTCATCACCATCACGACGCCTGATCCGAGCGTCGTCTTGGCCTCGCGGACGGCCTCGAACGTGAGCACGAGATCGAGCTCGTCCGGTCGCAGGAAGCCGCCCGCGGCACCGCCCATGAGGATCGTCTGCAGCTCGCCCTCGACGCCGCCCGCGAGCTCGAGCAGCTCGCGCAGGGTGGCGCCGAACGGCACCTCGTAGACGCCCGGCCGCGCGATGTGGCCCGAGAGGCAGAAGAGCTTCGTGCCGGTCGAGCCCTCGGTGCCGGTCTCGGCGTAGCCCGGCCCGCTCGCGAGCACGACGTCGAGCACGTTGACGAGGGTCTCCACGTTGTTGATCACGGTCGGCTTGCCGAACACGCCGACGTTGACCGGGAACGGCGGCTTGTTACGCGGCTCGCCGCGGAAGCCCTCGATCGAGTTGAAGATCGCCGTCTCCTCGCCGCAGATGTAGGCCCCTGCGCCCTTGCGGACCTCGAGGTCGAAGCTGAATCCCTCGCCCAGCACGTCCTCGCCGAGATAGCCGCGGCGGCGAGCCTCGTCGATCGCGGCCTGCAGGATCACGTGGCTCTGCGGGTACTCGCCGCGCAGGTAGACGAAGCCGAGCTCGCAGCCGGTCGCATAGCCCGCGATCGTCATCGCCTCGATCAGCGAGAAGGGGTCGCCCTCGATCACCGCCCGGTCCTTGAACGTGCCGGGCTCGGACTCGTCGGCATTGCAGATCAGGTAGTGCGGCTTGACCGGCTGGCGTGCGACGGCGTCCCACTTGACGCCGGTCGGGAAGGCCGCGCCGCCGCGGCCCATCAGGCGCGAGTCCTTGATCTCGCGGATCACGCCCTCCGGCCCGAGCGCGAGCGCGCGGCGGAGCGCGTCGTAGCCGCCGTGCGCGCGGTAGTCGTCGACGCTCGTCGGATCGACCCGGCCGATGCGCCGCAACAGTCGCAGCCCCGGCTCGCCGTGCTGGGGGAGCGGGGTGACCGGATCCTTCGGCACGCCGAGGTCGCCGGCGATCACGCGCAGCACGTCGTCTGCCGAGGTGGGCGCGAGCGTGTGCTCGGCCGGCGCCTCGGGATCGGCGATCGTGACGATCGCCGCCGGCGCGCGATCACACTGGCCGAGGCACGGGCTGCGCAGCCACGTGGCCGAGCCGTCGTGCGAGAGCTCGCCCTCGGGGCCCACGTGCTCCTCGAGCCGCGCGATCAGCTCCTGCGAGCCGGCACAGCGGCAGGCGAGGTCCTCGCAGACGTGCACGACGCGCGCGGGCCGCGGCTCGACGGCGAGCATCGCGTAGAAGGTGGCGACCCCGTAGGCGTCGGCGGGCGGCACCGAGAGGCGCCGGCTCAGCTCGTTGATCGCACCCGGCGAGATCCAGCCGATGTGCTCTTGCAGCGCCCACAGCGCGGGCAGCAGCAGGTGGCGGCGGCCGCGCTGGTCATGGCCGTTCTGGGCGGTGCGGGTATCGCGATCCTCGCCGAGCGCGCCCTGCCAGCTCGACTGCGCCTCGCCGATCGCGTGATCGAGCGCGGCGCGCTCGGCGGCCGTCGGATCGGCGTGCTCGATCAGATGGAGGTCGATGGGTCAGTCCCCCATGATCGTGGTCGGCTCTTCGGCGGCGGCTCGCTCGATCAGCAGCGGCCGGGCGATCTTGTCGACCCGGATCGCGGCGGCCTTGAACTCGGCGGTGCCGCTCTTGGGGTCGGTCACGTCGATCGTGAGGACGTTGGTGTCGACCTGATCGGGAAAGTGGAAGGTCATGAACGCGAGGCCGGGGCGGAGCCCGTGATCGGTGCGCACCGGAGCCTCGACGCTGCCCCGGCGGGAGGAGACCTTGACGATCTCTCCCTCCTCGAGCTGCATCCGCTCGATGTCCTCGGGCGCGAGCTCGAGGAACTCGCCCTTGTGCAGCGGCGAGCTGTAGCGACTCGTCTGCGCGCCCGTGTTGTACGACTCGAGGCGACGGCCGGTCGTCAGGCGAATCGGGTAGTCGGCGTCGAGCGACTCGTAGGGCGGCGTGTGCTCGAGCGCGTGGAATGGCGCCGGCGGTCCCTCGAGGGGCTCGGCCCAGAGGCGCTCGTGCAGCAAGGGTGAGCCGGGATGCGACTCGTCGGGGCACGGCCACTGGATCCCGCCGAGCTCGGCGAGCCGGTCGTAGCGCATGCCGGCGTGCATCGGCGAGAGCGAGCGGAGCTCGTCCCACACCTCCTCGGCGACCGGGTCGCCCCAGTCGTGCCCGAGCCGCTGCGCGAGCTGCGCGAGGATCCACATGTCGTCGCGCGCCTCGCCGGGCGGGTCGAGCGCCTTGCGCACGCGCTGCACGCGCCGCTCGGAGTTCGTCACCGTCCCGTCGGTCTCGCACCACGACGCGCTGCCCGGCAGCACGACGTCGGCGAGCTCCGCCGTCTTCGTCATGAAGAGATCCTGCACGACGAGATGGTCGAGCTCGGAGAGCAGCTTGCGCGCGGTCTTGACGTCCGCCTCCGACTGGGCTGGGTTCTCGCCGATCACGTAGAGCGCGCGCAGGTCGCCCCGCTCCATCGCGTGGAACATCTGCGTCAGGTGCCAGCCGTAGTGCGGACGGATCGGCACGCCCCAGGCCTGCTCGAAGCGCGTCCGGGCCTCGTCGTCGCGCTCGATGTCCTGGAAGCCCGAGAGCTTGTTCGGGATCGCGCCCATGTCGCCGCCGCCCTGCACGTTGTTCTGCCCGCGCAGGGGGTTGAGGCCGGAGCCGTAGCGCCCGACGTGGCCGCAGAGCAGCGAGAGGTTGATCAGCGAGAGCACGTTGTCGACGGCGTTGATGTGCTCGGTGATGCCGAGGGTCCAGCAGGTGATCGCGCGATCGGCGCGGGCGAAGGCGTGCGCCGTCTCGCGGATCGTCTGCGCCGGCACGCCGGTGATCGCCTCTCCGCGCTCGAGCGTCCACTCCTCGACCGAGGCCTTGTACCCCTCGAAGCCCACGGTCGCGCGGCGGATGAACGTCTCGTTCGCGAGCCCGGCGTGGATGATCTCGCGGGCGATCGTGTTCGAGAGCGCGACGTCGGTGCCGACATCGATGCCGAGCCAGCTGTCGGCCCACTGCGCCGACGACGTGCGGCGAGGGTCGACGACGTGCATGCGGGCGCCCGCGTGGATGCCCTTGAGCACGTGGTGGAAGAAGATCGGGTGCGCCTCGCGGGCGTTCGATCCCCACATCAGGATGAAGTCGGTCTCCTCGACCTCGCGGTAGGACGACGTGCCGCCGCCCGCACCGAACACCGTCGCCAGACCGACGACGCTAGGAGCGTGTCAGGTGCGGTTGCAGGAGTCGATGTTGTTCGTGCCCATCACCTGACGGGCGAACTTCCCGGCGAGGAAGTTCATCTCGTTCGAGGCCTTGGAGCACGAGAAGATGCCGAAGCTCTTCGACGTGTCGCCCGCACGGGCTGTCGCGAATCCGGCGGCGGCGCGATCGAGCGCCTCGTCCCACGAGGCGGGGCGGAGCTCGCCGCCATCGCGGACGTACGGGGTGGTCAGTCGGCCCTGTGTGCGCATGGTCACATCTTCCCGCGCGAAGCGCGCGTGGTCCAAGTCGGATGGTCGTCCTCATGATAGGCCACGTCTATCATGAGGACGTCGTGGTCATCCAACATCTTCAGTACCTCGTGGCGCTCGCGCGTGAGCGCCACTTCGGCCGTGCGGCGGCGAGCTGTCACGTCTCGCAGCCGACGCTCTCGGCCGGCCTCCAGCGACTCGAGCTCGAGCTCGGCGCGCCGCTCGTGCGGCGCGGCCGCCGGTTCGAGGGGCTGACCGCCGAGGGCGAGCAGATTCTCGAGCGTGCCCAGCGGATCCTCTCCGATCTCGATGGCCTGCAGGGCGATCTCGGCTCGTTGCGCGGAGAGCTGTCCGGCCAGCTGCGCCTGGGCGCGGTGCCAACCTCGCTGGCCGCGGTCGGCCTGCTCTGCGTGCCGCTGCACGAGCGCCACCCGCTCGTGCAGATCCAGGTGCTCTCGCTCAACTCGCGTGAGATCGCGCAGAAGCTGCACGACTTCGAGCTCGACTGCGGGCTGACCTACCTCGACTCCGAGCCGATCACCGGCGTGCGCACGCTGCCGCTCTACGCCGAGCGCTACCTCCTGCTCTGCTCGGCCGAGTCGCCGCTCGCCGCGCGACCGTCGGTGAGCTGGCACGAGGCGGCCTCGCTCGATCTCTGCCTGCTCACGGGCGACATGCAGAATCGCCGCATCATCGATGCGGCGTTCGCGCGCGTGGGGGTCGTGCCGCGTCCCGTCGTCGAGACGAACTCCGTCGCGACGATCTTCCCGCTCGTCGCAGACGGGCGGATCGCCAGCGTGGTCGCGCACTCGTGGCTGCACCTCTTCGGCATCGGCGCCGGGCTGCGCACGGTCCCGCTCGTCGAGCCGGTCGAGACGCGCACGATCGGCCTCGTCTGGCCGGATCGCGACCCCGAGTCGCTGGTCGCGCGTGCGCTCTGCGACGTCGCGCGCACGCTCGATCTGCAGGCGGCGCTGGAGGCGGCGTAGGCGGGCGTGCACCGAGGTTCTCCCGCCGATCTTCTTTCGGTCCTCTGCTATCAGCAGACGAACCAACGAAGCCACTCGCCAGCCATTCGCGAATCATTCCGTGAGAGCTCCTATGCCCGCGGGGGCCGCAGCGCGGCGAACGGATCGGTGACCGTCAGCTCCCGGGTCGAGAAGCGGTAGCGCGTGGCGGGCCGGCCGCCCGCACGGCCCGAAGGCGAGAGCGCGCCGGGCGGCTCGATCGAGCCGCGGCGCACGAGCACCCGCTGCAGGTTCGTCGGGTCGAGCTCGTGGCCGAGCGCGGCCTCGTAGATGCGCCGCAGCTCGCTGATCGTGAACTCCTCAGGCCCGAGCGCGAAGCCGAGGTTCGTGTA
>JANLRV010000062.1:0-28017 GCA_031361905.1 Actinomycetes bacterium | reverse complement strand
CTTGAACAGGCCACCAGCCTGGCCCGCGAGCCGGCCGGCACCCCCGCTCGCTCCAGCAACCCCAGACACGAACGACACTTTTGAAACCGGCTCTTAGCCTGGATCCACCGTGCGGTGGGTTCGTGGCGGGCCTGCTGGTGGCCGTCAGGACGGGCTGCGCTGTCGCAGGCGCGGCCGGACGCCTCGGCCAGACAGCGCAGCCCGGAGCGCACCACGCGGCTGGGAGCCCGCGAGCGAAGCGACCGGGCACCCAGCCGCGTGGGAAGCGGCCTGACACCAGCCAGCAGGATGCGACACACCCAGCACGCGGTGGATCCAGGCGTAGACGTTCTAACGGTCAGGACCGGTCGCCGAACGCCGACGCGAGCACCTCGGGGCGCGCGATCAGCGGTGCCTGCGGCGGCGGCACGAGGCCGTTGCGGCTGGCCGGACGGAACGTCGGACAGGGCGCGTCGAGGCGCAGCGCGCAGAGCAGCTCACGCCGGAAATAGCAGTCGTTACAGGTGATCGGAGTGGTTCGCTTCATGGCAACGGGACGAGAGGCTATGCCACCCTGAGACGGGGTGCAACGCCCGCTCCCCGCAAACAGCGGGCCTTTCCGATCGCCGCGAGAAGGTCAGCTGGGATCGAGCACGGCGAGCGCCTCGCGGAACGTTCCGACGGGCACGATCCGGAGGGCTCCACCGATCGTCTGCTTCGCCTCGGCGTAGTTCTCGCGGGGCACGATCAGCAGGCTCGCGCCGCCGTCGCGCGCGCCGATCGCCTTCTGTCGCATGCCGCCGATCGGACCGACCGCCCCGTTGAAGTCGATCGTGCCGGTGACGGCGACCTTGCCGCGATCCGCGAACGCGCGCTTGCTCAGCGAGTCGTAGATCTCGAGCGCGAACGCGAGCCCCGCGGACGGCCCGCCGAGCGCCCCGGTCCTGATGTCGATCTTCACGGGCAGCCTGACCTTGGGGATCGCGTCGCCGCCGGCGATGCCGATCGCACCGGTCCCGGGGCGCTCCCGGCTCTCGGCCAGCGTCGTCGCGATCGTGCGATCGCCGGTCGGCGTGCGGACGCCGAGCGTGACCGCCGCGCCCGGCTTCCGCCCGGCCAAGGCCGCGTGCAGCGCCGACAGCGAGCCGACCGCCTTGCCATCGAGCGCCACGATGCGCATGCCTCGACGGAGGCCGGCGCGGTACGACGGTGCCGACGCGAGCACCTCCTCGACCGTCACGCCCTGGCCGCGCACCTCGACCTTCTTCCCGAGGGCGCGCAGCGCGACCACGCTCGCGACGACCTTCGAGTCGGTCGTCTGCAGGACGTCGGCCTGGTGCTGCTGCGTCTGCGACACGCCCTTCGGGATCAGCGCGTCGCGGTTGATCACGTCGGCGTCGTCCTCGAAGCGCGCGAGCCATGCCTCGGGCACCGTCGCCTGGCGGATCAGCACGTCGAGGTAGTAGATCCCGGCGTCGCCGTGCGGCGGCGTCTCGCCGGTGGCTCGCACCACGGTATCCGCGCGGTTCGGCTTGTCGGGCAGCAGCACGAACGAGTCGGACGGCGCACGCAGGAGCCAGCCTGCGGCGGCGACGACGCTGACGATTCCGATCACCGTGAAGAGCGTGCGCCGACTCATCTGACTCACACGGTACCCGCGCCCACCCTCTCTTCGCCTCACCGGTTCTGCGGCATCATCCGGGAGATGGCGGCGACCAGGGGCACCCGTTTTCTCAGCGAGCAGGGGATCGCGTACGTCGCCCACGACTACGAGTTCCGCGAGAAGGGCGCGGCCTACGCCGCCGAGGCTCTGGCGATCGAGCCCGAGCGAATGGCGAAGTCGCTCGTCGTCAAGGTGGACGACGGCTACGTCTTCGCGCTCGTCCCCGGGTCGCAGGAGCTCTCGCTGCGAGCGCTCGCCCGCGCAGCGGGAGGCAAGCGCGCCGAGCTCGCCGCGCAGCGCGACGCCGAGCGGCTGACGGGCTACCAGGTCGGTGGCATCAGCCCGTTCGGCGCGCGCAAGGCGCTGCCCGTCTACGCCGTGGCCGAGTGGCTCGAGCACGAGCGCGTGGCCCTCAATGGCGGCGCGCGGGGCTGCATCGTCGAGCTCGCCGTCGCCGATCTCGTGCGGCTGCTCGAGCCGACCCCCATCGTTCAGTAAGCTCGGCGCATGTACGAGCCCGTCGACGCCCTTGAGTCCCCGCGCTACAGCGGCGTCCGCACCTTCGGGCGCCTCCCGCATCTGGCCGAGACCGAGGGGGTCGAGGTCGCGATCTTCGGCATGCCGTGGGACTCGGGCACGTCCTACCGTCCGGGGTCGCGCTTCGGCCCGGAGGCGGTGCGCTCGGCCTCCGCGGTGCTGCGCCCGTACAACCCGGTGCAGGAGGTGACGGTCTGGGGCGGGCTCTCGTGCGTCGACTACGGCGACGCGCCCACGGTTCCGGGTTACATCGAGGACACGCTCGTGCGCATCCGGGAGTACGTCGAGCCGATCTATCGCGCGGGCGTGATCCCGCTCGGGATCGGCGGCGACCACAGCGTCACGCTCGCCGAGCTGCGCGCTGCGGCGGCCGTTCACGGACCGGTCGGTCTCGTGCACCTGGACGCGCACCACGACGTCTGGGACAGCTACTTCGGACGGCCGTACAACCACGGCACCGTGTTCAAGCGTGCCTGCGAGGAGGGTCTGCTCGACCCGTCGCGCTGCCTGCAGGCCGGCATGCGCGGCAGCATCTACTCGGCGGGCGACTACCAGGTCTCGCGCGATCTCGGCATGCAGATCATCCCGTGGCACGAGCTCCGCCGGATCCCGCCCGAGGACTACGGCGCGCTCGTGCGCGCGCGGGTGGGAACGGGGCCGGTCCACCTCACGTTCGACGTCGACTTCGTCGACCCCGCGTTCTGCCCCGGGACCGGCACGCCGGAGGTCGGCGGGCCGAGCTCGGCCGAGGCGCTCGACTACGTGCGCGCGCTCACCGGCATCGACTTCTGCTCCTTCGATGTGGTCGAGGTCGCACCCCAGTACGACGGCCCCGGGCAGGTGACTGCACTACTTGCAGCGAACGTCGCGTATGAAATGCTGTCGCTCGTCGCGCTTCGCCGAGGTTAGCTCTCGGTGCCCATCACGTTCAAGGTCGCGGATCGCCTCGAAGAGTTCGAGCAGATTCACGCGCTCAACTTCCGCACGTTCGTCGACGAGATCCCGCAGCACGCGCCGCTCGAGGGCGGGCGCCTGGTCGATCGCTTCGATGCCGAGAACACCTACCTGATCGCGCTGCGCGGTGGCAGCCTGATCGGCATGAGCGCCGTGCGCTCGGTGCGGCCGTTCTCGCTCGACGGCAAGCTCGACGACGTCGACGGACACCTTCCGCCCCACGCGTCGCCGTGCGAGGTCCGGCTGCTCGCGGTCGAGCGGTGCGAGCGCGGCGGGCGCGTGCTCGTCGGCCTGATGGACGAGCTCTACCGTCACTTCCTCGAGCGTGGCCACGACCTCGCGCTGATCTCGGGGACGACGCGGCAGGAGCGCCTCTACGCGCGGCTCGGGTTCACGCCGTTCGGCCCGCTCGTGGGGACCGGCGAGGCCTCGTTCCAGCCCATGTACCTCACGCTCGCGGCCGCCGAGCGGCACGCGCGCCCGTTCATGCGACTCGCGCCGTCACGCTCGCCGCTGTGCTTCCTGCCAGGCCCCGTGCCGCTCGCCGACGGCGTCCGCCGGGCGCTTGCCGGCGAGCCGGTCTCGCACCGCTCGGCGTCGTTCCGGGAGGACATCGACGCTGTCGCCGCCAGGCTCCGGCAGCTCACGGGCGCTCGCCGCGTGTGGGCGACCGCCGGCTCGGGCACGCTCGCGAACGATGTCGTCGCGGCGCATCTCGAAGGCCGCGGGGCGGTCGTGGCGAGCGGCGAGTTCGGCGAGCGCCTGTGCGACCACGCGCGGCGCGCGGGCCTCGCGTTCGACGTGCTTCGGCGACCGCGCGGGCACGTCGTCTCGCCGGCCGAGATCGATCACATGCTCGGGGAGTCGCAGGCCGCCTGGCTCTGGCTCGCCCACTGCGAGACCTCGACGGGAGCGCTGCACGATCTCGCTGCGATCTCGCGGGTCTGCGCCGCGCGCGGCGTGCGGCTGGCGCTCGACGCGATCAGCTCGATCGGCCTCGTCCCGGCTGATCTGCGCGGCGTGCAGCTCGCGTCCGCCACGAGCGGCAAGGGTCTCGCGGGCATCGCCGGGATCGCCTTCGTGCTGCAGGGCGGAGCGCCCGTGCGTGCGAGCCGTCCGCTGCCGCGCTCGCTCGATCTCGCGCTCGGCTCGGTGCCCTTCACGCTCTCGTCGAATCTGCTCGCGGCCGTCCGCGTCGCGCTCGAGCTGCCGCAGGGCGACGCGCGCTTCAAGGCGATCGCCGAGACCGCCGAGGGCCTGCGTGAGAGGCTGCGCGATCTCGGCCTCGAGCCGCTCGTCGGCGACTCCGGCTCGTCCCCCGCGGTGACGACGATCGAGCTCGCCACGCAGAGCTCGTCGCGCCAGATCGGCGAGCGGCTGCGCGAGCGAGGCGTCCACGTCAGCTTCGAGAGCGGCTACCTGCTCGAGCGCAACGCGCTGCAGCTCTGCCTGATGGGAGAGCTGCCCGGCGACGCCGAGCTCGACCGGGCGATCGGCGAGCTGCGGCTCGCGCTCGGAACCGGAGCGCGGATCGCGGTGTAATCGACACGGTGGATACGCGTCCGCCAGCGTCCGGCGACGCGCGCATCGAGGCTGCGCGCCGTGGAGACGTGCGCGCGTACGAGAGCCTTGTCCGAGAGCACCAGACGATCGCCTTCCGCACCGCCTACCTGATCACCGGCTCCGCCGCCGACGCCGAGGACGTCGCCCAGGAGGCGTTCATCCGCGCCCACGCGGCGCTTGGTCGCTTCCGCCGCGGGGCGCCCTTTCGCCCGTGGCTGCTCGCGATCGTGGCGAACCAGGCTCGCAACCGCCGTCGCGGGGACGGGCGGCGCGGCGAGCTCGCCGTCCGGGTGGCCGCCGCGCCTGCGGGCGAGCAGCGGGCGCTCGATCACGGCCTGATCGCGGACGAGCGGCGCGGCGAGCTGCTGGCGGCCGTCAACGCGCTGCCCGAGCACGAGCGGCTCGCGATCGCCTGCCGGTACTTCCTCGATCTCGGCGAGGACGAGACCGCCGAGGTGCTCGCCTGCGCACGGGGCACCGTGAAGTCGCGCACGGCGCGAGCGCTCCAGCATCTGCGCGAGGGACTGGGGGTGCGCGATGTCTGAGCTCGAGCGCGAGCTCAGCGCGCTCGGCGGCGAGCTGTTCCCGCCGGCGCCGGATCTCGCCTCTGCCGTCGCCGGCCGGATCGAGCGCGCGGCGCCGGCTCCGCTGCGTGCCCGGCGCCTGACCCTGCTCGCCGCTACGATCGCGCTCGTGCTCCTCACGACTGCGATGGCCATTCCCGCCGTCCGGCACGCCGTGCTCGGTCTCGTCGGCGTGCAGATCGAGCGCGTCAAGACGCTGCCGGCCGCCTCGTCGTCGTGCCCGCTGGGCGGTGGAGGGCCACGCGTCTCGAGCGTCTCCGAAGCCTCGCAGCGGGCCGGCTTCGCCGTGCAGCTGCCGCGTGGCGATGCGCAGCCGGATGCCGTCTACCTCGGCCTCGGCACGCGCGGCGGCGGGGTCACGCTCGTCTACCTCTCGGGCGGCGCGCTGCGCCGCCAGGCCGTGCTCAGCGAGGTCAAGGGCAACCTCGACTACATCTACTACAAGAAGGTCGCCTCGGACCGCCACACCAAAGTGGAATACCTCGGCATCAGGGGTGACACGGCGGTGCTGCTGAGCGGCGCCCGCCACGTCGTCAGCTACGCCGTCTCCGACGGGCGCGTCGTCAGCTATCGCACCTGCCTCGCGGGAACGACCCTGCTCTGGCGCCGCGCCGGCGTGCTCTACCGGCTCGAGTCCGAGCTGCCGAAGGCGGAGCTGATCGGGATCGCGCGCTCCGTCGGCCGCTGAGAGAGCCGGCCGACCGCGATCCAGACGCCGACGGCGAGCACGTCGCCGATCACGAGGTCGATCACGTAGTGCTCGCCGAGATAGACGACGGCGAACTGCTGGGTCAGCCAGTAGGCGATCGCGAGCCGCGTCAGGCGCGGGAACTGCCGGTGGATCACGAGCACGACCATCATCGACCAGCCCGCGTGCAGCGACGGGATCGCCGCCACCTGGTTGTCGTCGAACAGCCGCGTCAGCGAGCCGGGGGCGACGGGCGGCCTGCCGACCTCGCGGATCCGCGTGAGGGGGCCGATCAGCCCGTGCTGTGCGGCGAGCCAGGGCGGGGCCGCCGGGAACAGCACGAAGCCGATCACCGCCGCGAAGGCCGTCGCCAGGAACGCCACCGCCGCCTGCACGTAGTCCCGCTGCGAGACTGCGAGCACGCAGAAGAGCACCACGAGCACGACGGCGAGGTGCAGCGAGTGGATGAACGAGAGCGCGTTCTCGAACGTGCCGCGGGGCGGTCCGTCCCAGAGCCAGCCCTGGAGGCGGACGCTCGGCACCGTGCCGAGGCCGATCACCTCGTCGGCGCGGATCTGCGGCAGGTAGTAGGCGTGGGGGTTGATCCGGTGCGCGCCGGTGCGCAGCCACTCATAGGCCAGCAAGAGCAGACCGAACGGCACGAACGCGCGCACGTAGCGCCTCGTGATCCCGAGCACGAGCGCCGGTGCGAGCAAGGCGACGAACCAGCGGTGAGGCGATGCGGTGAGCTGCACCAGGACGGCCGCGAGCACGACGAAGGAGAGGGCCGCGAGGGCCACCCGCCGGTGCGAGGCGCGGCCGCGCATGAGCGATCAGCGTGCGAGCTGCGCGAGGCGCGCGCTGATGGCGTCGGCCATCTGCGACGTGCCGACCGCGGTCGGGTCGTCGCGGTCGTCCTTGAGGTCATACGTCACGTCCTTGCCCTCGGCGATCACCGACGCGATCGCGGCCTCCAGGCGATCGGCGGCCTCGCGCTCGTCGAGGTGGCGCAGCATCAGCACGCCCGAGAGCATCATCGCGGTCGGATTCACCTTGTTCTGGCCGGCGTACTTCGGGGCCGAGCCGTGCGTGGGCTCGAACATCGCGCCCTGCGTGCCGAAGTTCGCGCCCGGGGCGACGCCGAGGCCGCCGATCAGGCCGGCGCAGAGGTCGCTGACGATGTCGCCGTAGAGGTTCGGCAGCACCAGCATGTCGTACAGCTCGGGCTTCTGCACGAGCTGCATGCACATGTTGTCGACGATGCGATCCTCGCACTCGATCTCGGGATAGCCCTCCGCGACCTCGCGAGCCACGCGCAGCCAGAGGCCGTCGGTGTGCTTCATGATGTTCGCCTTGTGGACGATCGTGACCTTGCGTCGTCCCTCGCGCCGCGCGTACTCGAAGGCGAACTCGACGACGCGGCGGGTGCCGAAGATCGAGATCGGCTTGATCGAGATGCCCGCGTCATCGCGGATGTCGGCGCCCGAGAGCTTGCGGATCGTCGAGCGCAGCTCGGCGCAGTTGTCGGTCCCCTCCTCGAACTCGATCCCCGCGTAGAGGTCCTCGGTGTTCTCGCGGATGATCACGAGGTCGATCTCGGAGTAGCGGGAGCGCACGCCGGCGTAGCTGCGGCATGGGCGCACCTGGGCGTAGAGGTCGAGCGTCTTGCGGAGGGCCACGTTGACCGAGCGAAAACCGGTGCCGACCGGCGTCGTGATCGGGCCCTTGATGGCGACGCCCGTGCTCGCGATCGACTTGATCACGGAGTCCGGCAGCGGGTTGCCGCCGTTCTGCTTCATGATGTCGGTGCCGGCGTGCTGGACGTCCCAGCTGAACTCGACTCCGGTGGCCTCGAGAACCCTTCGCGTCGCCTCGGCGATCTCTGGACCGGTTCCGTCCCCCGGGATGAACGTGACTCGATGCGACATGCCGATCAGGCTACCGCACGGAGTCTTTCAGACAGCGCAGCGAGCTCGTCGCGCAGCGCGCCGGGGAGCCGATCGCCGAACGTGTCGAGGTGCTGCTCGATCGAGGCGAGCTCGCGCTGCCAGGCACCGGGATCGACGGAGAGCAGCTCGGCCAGGTCGACAGGATCGATCTCGAGGCCCTCGCAGTCGAGCCCGTCGGGCGCCGGCACGAGGCCGACGGCCGTCTCGCGCGCGTCGGCGGAGCCCGCGCAGCGCTGGGCGACCCACGCGAGCACCCTGCTGTTCTCGCCGTAGCCCGGCCAGAGCCAGCGGCCGTCGGGCGCCTTGCGGAACCAGTTGACCTGGAAGATCCTCGGCAGCCGGGCGCCGGCGCGCCCGCCGAGCTCGAGCCAGTGGGCGAAGTAGTCGCCCATGTGGTACCCGCAGAACGGCAGCATCGCGAACGGGTCGCGGCGCAGCTCACCGACGGCGCCGGCCGCGGCGGCCGTCGTCTCGGACGCCATCGTCGCCCCCATGAAGACCCCGTGGTTCCAGCCGAACGACTCGACGACGAGCGGGACCGTCGACGCGCGCCGGCCGCCGAAGAGGATCGCCGAGATCGGCACGCCCGCCGGATCGTCCCACTCCGGAGCCATCGACGGGCACTGCCCCGCGTGCACCGTGAAGCGGGCGTTCGGGTGCGCCGCGGGCGTCGGGCTCGCGGGCGTCCACGGCTCGCCGAGCCAGTCGGTGGCATGGGCCGGTGCCGGCCCCATGCCCTCCCACCAGACGTCGCCGTCGGCGGCGAGCGCAGTGTTCGTGAAGACGGTGTCGTGCCCGAGCGAGGCCATCGCATTGGGGTTCGTGTCGGCGCCCGTGCCGGGCGCGACTCCGAAGAAGCCGAACTCCGGATTTATCGCGTAGAGCCGCCCGTCGTCGCCGAAGCGCATCCAGGCGATGTCATCGCCGATCGTCTCGACGGTCCAGCCGGGCACGGTCGGCACGAGCATCGCGAGGTTCGTCTTGCCGCAGGCCGAGGGGAAGGCGGCGGCCACGTAGTGCGCGTCGCCGGCCGGCGACGTCAGCTTGAGCACGAGCATGTGCTCGGCGAGCCAGCCGTCGTCGCGCGCCATCACCGATGCGATGCGGAGCGCGAAGCATTTCTTGCCGAGCAGCGCGTTGCCGCCGTAGCCCGAGCCGTACGACCAGATCTCGCGCGTCTCCGGAAAGTGCGCGATGTACTTGTGCTCGTCGTTGCATGGCCACGGCACGTCGTTCTCGGCGGCTGAGAGCGGCATCCCGACGGAGTGGATGCAGGGCACGAACGGTCCGTCCTGACCGAGCACGTCGAGCGCTGCTGCGCCCATCCGGGTCATCATGCGCATGCTCACCGCGACGTAGGCCGAGTCGGTCAGCTGCACGCCGATGTGCGCGATCGGCGAGCCGAGCGGGCCCATCGAGAACGGCACGACGTAGAGCGTGCGCCCGCGCATCGCGCCGGCGAACAGCGCACGCAGCTCGCCGCGCATCTCCGCGGGCGCCCGCCAGTTGTTGGTCGGCCCGGCGTCCGCGTCGCGCTCGCTGCAGATGAAGGTCCGATCCTCGACGCGAGCGACGTCGCCCGGGTCGGAGCGCGACCAGAAGCTGCCCGGGCGAGACGGCACCTCGGTGAACGTCCCGCTCGCGACGAGCGACGTGTTGAGCACGTCGCGCTCGGCCTCGGAGCCGTCGCACCAGTGCACGTCGGTCGGCTCGAGCAGCTCGACCCAATCGGCCACCCACCGTTCGAGGCGGCCGTGGTCCGGCCGCACAAAGTCTCGCGTCACCATCGAGCCAGCCCCCTGGATTCCTCTCTGCCAAGCCAGCATACATAGGTGCACGCTGGCCCGTTCGCTGTCACAAAGGCGTGTTCTTCTGCGCCTCGAGGTCGGCGTCGCGGTAGACCGAGGTTCCCGCTGCCTGGTCGCCGAGGCGCTGGCGCCGCCGGTTTCCGCCAGCGGCGCCGAGCGCGATCAGATAGAAGCCCGGAAACGCGTCGACGAGCCGGAAGACGTTCCGGATGAGCGAGCCGATCAGCGTGCACGGCGACCCGTCGAGGTGCAGGACGCGCAGGCCGAGGAGGCGCTTTCCCGGCGTCTGACCGCCGCGCGCCTCGAACGCCGTGAAGCCTGCGATCACGAGCGCGGCGCCGAGGAAGAACCCCGGCTCGCCGAGCAGCTTCGCGAGCGGCGCGATCACGAGGACCGACGGCACGAGGTCGATCAGCCCGGCCAGGATGCGTGGCCGCAGCGGGGCGGGGCGGGGCGGTTCGTCTGTCATTCGCGTCGGCAGGCTATCGGTATGCTCTCAGCGCGTGACGACCCGACGACATCGGACCCCTTCGGACAGCTGGCGGCTCACGGCGTGAAGCGGCACGACGTCCTGATCGTCGGCGCGGGCATCGCCGGTCTGCGAGCCGCGCTCGCGGCGCACGCGCGAGGCGTCGACGTCGCCATCGTCTCGAAGCTGCATCCGGTTCGCAGCGCCTCGCACGCCGCGAACGCCGGCATCCTCGCGAGCTCCGATCACCAGATCACGCTGCGCCAGCTGCTCGACGCGGGCGACGGTCTTGCCGTGCGGGAGAGCGCCGAGCGGCTCGCGCGCGGCCTCGCTGCGGCGCTCCGCGACGTCGAGCAGGCCGGCGGAATCGCGCGCGGCCCGCTCGTCGGGCAGCGCGCGCTGCACGGGCTCCACGGCCTCGTCGTGCGCGCCGCGATCCCGGTCTACGAGGAGCTCCAGCTCGTCGAGCTGAGCGTCGACGGAGGGCGCTGCAGCGGTGCGATCGCGTGGGACGTCGTCGCCGGCCGGATGGTCGGCGTGACCGCCCAGGCGACCGTGATCGCGACAGGCGGTCTCGGCCGCGTCTACGGCGCGACCCCGCGCGCCGCGACCGGCGACGGCACGGCGATCGCCTGGCGAGCCGGCGCCGCCTTGCGTGACATGGAGTTCGTCCAGTTCGCCGACGGCTCCGCCCACGTCCACGTCGGCGGCATCGACGTCGACGCCGACGGCCGCTCGACCGTGCTCGGCCTCTATGCGGCGGGCGAGGCGGCGTGCTCGGGAGCGCACGGTGCCGCCACCCTCGAGGGCGCTCCGCTCGGCGAGGCGCTCGTGCTCGGCGCTGCCGCGGGCGCGCATGCCGCCTCGACGGTCGTCGAGCTGCCCGGCGACGAGCTCGTGCCGGAGGCTCGCGTGGCCGCGGCGGAGCAGCGGATCCTCGCTCTGCTCGGCAGCGGCAGCGGCGAGCGGCCCTCCGCGCTGCGCGCCGAGCTGCAGGAGCTGATGGTCGCCGAGGTCGGTCCGCTTCGCAGCGAGGCCGGCCTCGAGCGGGCGCTCGAGCGCGTGCAGACGCTGCGGGCTCGCGCGGATCACCTGCGCATCGACGACCGCACGCGGCGCTTCAACACCGCGCTCGTCGGCGCCCTCGAGCTCGAGTCGCTGCTCGCGCTTGCCGAGTGCATCGTCACCGGCGCGCTCGCGCGCGAGGAGTCGCGCGGCGTCCATCGCCGCTCCGACCACCCCGAGCGCGACGACGCGCGCTTTCAGCGGCACGCGCTGACGTGGTGCGACGCGGGCCAGGTCCGGCTCGACTTCTCGGCGGCTACGCGCGAGGCGGTGGGCGCGCGATGAAGGTCTCGCTCGCGATCCGGCGCTCGCAGGGCGGCCTCGAGGCGCGCCGCGAGCAGTTCTCGGTCACCGTTCGCGCGGGGGCGACGCTGCTCGACGCGCTCGATCAGATCAAGGACGCGCGCGACGACTCGCTGGCCTACCGCGCAGCCTGCGGCAGCGGCGGCTGCGGCGCGTGCGGCGTGCGCGTCGATGGGCGGTCGGTGCTCGCCTGCGAGACGCCGGTCGCGCCGCTCGTCGACGGCGGGCACGTGCCCGTGGTGGCGCCGCTCGGCAACTTCCCGGTGATCCGCGACCTCGTCGTCGACATGGAGCCCTTCTGGGCCAAGCATCGCGCGATCGACCCGGCTCCGCGCGTCGCCGCAGGCTCTGGCGCCGAGGCCGGCGCACCGGACGAGGTGGCCTGCGTGCTCTGCGGCGTCTGCGTCTCCGAGTGCGTCTCGCTGGCGCACGACCCCGACTTCCTGGCGCCCGCCGCGCTCGCGATCGCGCGGCGGCACGTCGCCGACGAGCGCGAGAGCGAGCGCGTGCGCGCCGGCCGTCTCGCGAACGTGGCCGGCGAGCACGGCGCCGGGGCCTGCGTGGCCTGCGGCCTCTGCAACGAGCGCTGTCCGAAGGGCGTCGAGCCGCTCTGGTCGATCGCCGAGCTGCGCACGCTCGGGCCCGGCGGCGGCTCGGGCGGTGCCGGGCCGCTTGCTCGCGTGCGCGGGCTGCTCGGTCGCGGCGACCGCTCGAGCGGCTCGAAGCTGCTCACCGCCTTGCGCGCGCCGGATGACGACGACGATGAGTGAGCGGTTCGCCTACCTGGCCGACGGCCCGGCGAGCGTCGACGGCGCGGTTCGTGCGATCGCTCCCGCGCTCGAGCTCGAGCTCGTCGAGGTCGCCGCCGACTCTGGCGCCTCGCGCGCGTTCGATGACTCCGAGGCCGCGCTCCACCTGGCGGCGCAGACGCTCGGCCTGGTCGAGTCGCTCGGTCTCACGCGGGTGCTCACCTCGTCCGATGCCGTCACGCTGCACCTGCGTCGCAGCGCCCACCGGCTCGCCGCCGACGTCGCGCTCCGCGCTCGCGTCAACGCGAGGCTCGCCGAGGTCGGCGCTCCGCCGACGAGCGGCGCGGTGGACGTGCAGCATCTCGTCTGGGAGCTCGCGAGCGAGCGCGCGCTCGCGTTGCTGCACGAGCACTGCCTGCGCCCGCTCGAGGATCTCCGTGTCGCGTTGCTCCGCGGCTGCCAGCTCTTGCGGCCGTCGCGCGATCTGGGAGCCTCGGAGCAGGATCTGCTGCGCCCGCTTGGACGCGTGGTCGCCGCCTGTGGCGCGAGCGAGGTGCCGATCGAGTCCGGCTCGGGCTGCTGCGGCGCCGCCTGTGCCGAGACGCGGCCGGAGATCGCGCTCGGGGCTGCGGCCGTGCCGCTCGTCGAGGCGGTCGATGCAGACGCCGAGGCGCTCGTCGTCGCGAGCTCGCGCTGCTACGCGATGCTGCGAGACCGCCGCGAGCAGATCGCCCGGAACGTCGATCGAGAGCTCGCGCTGCCGGTGCTGCACGTCAGCCAGCTCGTCGCGCTCGCGTTGGCCTGCGTGGAGGAGAGCTGCAGCTCGATCGCGTGAGCGCGGGCTCCCGCGCGCTCACAGAGCGGCTCGTCGCGCCCGTCTAGCCGGCAGGTGTCGCAACGTGCATTGGGGGCGGCCCCGCCGTCCCCAATGCACGTTGTCGGACTCTTCGAGCCCTACGCCCCCGGCCCGGCGACCCCGACGACCTGCCCGGCCGGGCTCGCGAGCAGGCCGAAGGTCACGCCGGGCACGCTCGTCGCGGGCTGGACGATCGTTCCGCCGAGCTTCGCCGCACGCGCCAGCGTCGCCGCCACGTCCTCGACGCCGACGAAGAACGTGACGAGCGGAGCGCCGCCCTGGATCGGCCCGATGCCCCCAGGAATCGCTCCCTCCACGCCCGTGTCCACGTAGGTGTAGCCGGGCATGCCGCCCTCGGGGAACGACCAGCTGAAGAGCGGGCCGAAGAACTCTCTCGCCTCGTCTGGATCCTCGGCGCGGATCTCGAAGTGAACTACCGGACTCGCCATCGTCGCTCCTTCTCTCGGGCTCCCCAATGCGGGGCTTCGGCAACGAGACGAACGGCCGCGCGAGGAATCGACACGCGGGGTGGCCGATTCACGTCGCCGGCCCGGTAGCCTGCTGTGCGCCGGCCTGACGCTCGCCGAGCGCTGCCGCTCGGCAGCCGAGCCACCCAGCCGGCACCCAGCTACCCGAATCGTCGACTGAGGACTCCAGATGCGGATCGCGGCGATCTCGGACCTCCATGGAAACCTGCCCGAGGTCCCGCCCTGTGATCTGCTGCTGATCGCGGGCGACGTGTACGCGCACGGGCGCCGCGAGCTCGAGCGCCAGCGGCCCTGGGCCGACGGGGTGCTGCGTCCGTGGCTCGAGCGGGTGCCGGCGGGGGCGATCGTGGCGATCGCCGGGAATCGCGACTTCGTCGCCGAGCGGGACCGCGCGTTCGTGGCGGCGCTTCCCTGGATCTACCTCGTGCACGAGGCGGTCGAGGTCTGCGGGCTCACGATCTTCGGGTCGCCCTGGATCCCGCGGCACGGCAACGGCGTTTTCATGGACGAGCCTGAGATCCACGCGAGCCGCTTCGATGACGTCTCCGGGCCTGTCGACGTGCTCGTCACGCACACGCCGCCGCTCGGCTCCTGCGATCACACGCTCGCCGGCATCGACGCCGGCTCCGACTCGCTGGCACGCTGCGTCGATCGCCTACGGCCGCGTCTCTGCGTGTTCGGGCACATCCACGAGGCGCACGGCACGGCGCTGCGCGGCGAGACGCTCTGCGCGAACGTCGCGGTCGTCGACCGCTGGTTCGCGCGGGCCTACGGCACGACGCTCTTCGACCTCGGGCCGCACGGCATCGAGGTGACGCCGGCGCCGGTCGATCCCGGCCCCGTGCTCGATCCGCCGTTTTTGCCGACTTGACAAGTTAGCGAACACTTACTAACTTGTGGTCGTGGGCATCACGACTTCCAAGCGCTCGCGCCTGCCGGCGGAAGAGCGCCGCGCGCTGATCATCTCGGCGGCGCGCAGGCTGTTTGCGCGCAACGGCTTCCACGCGACCGGGACGCACGAGATCGCTGCCGCGGCGGGCTGCTCTGAGCCGATCATCTACCGCCATTTCGCGAGCAAGCAGGCGCTCTTCGGCGCCGCGCTCGAGGACGCAGCCGCGCAGATCCGCGCGCACATCGCGGACCTGCCGGTGGTCGAGGGCGAGTCGCATTTCGACGCCTACATCCGCTGCATGCGCGACCTGATCTCCGATCCGCTCTTCGTCGAGGTCTCGCGCCTGCGCATCTCCGCGGTGGCGATGGCCGACGATCCTGAGATCCGGGCCGCGCTCGAGCACGTCTCGGCTCTACACCGCGAGCGCACCTGCGCGATCGTGCGCGCGGGCAAGCAGGACGGCTCGATCCGCGACGACGTCGACGACGCGATGGTCGCGATGGTCCTCTTCGGGTTCGCGCTTTCCAGCAGCTACAAGCTCGCCGTCAGCGGCGAGCGCTCGCTCGCGGGATTCCCCGCGATGCTCGAAGCCTTCGTCTCTCTGATCCGCCCGCACCCCGCCGAGGAGCCCGCCCATGCATGAAGAAGCCCATGACGACCGCAAGTGGTGGACGCTCGCCGCGATGTGCTTCGCCCTGTTCATGATCATGCTCGACAACACGGTCGTGAACGTCGCGATGCCGTCGATCCAGCGTGAGCTGCACGCCTCGTTCGAGAGCCTCGAGTGGGTCATCAACTCGTACGTGCTCTCGTTCGCCGCGCTGATCCTGCTCGGCGGAAAGCTCGGAGACCGTTTCGGGCGCAAGCGCATCTTCCTCGTCGGCCTCGCGATCTTCACGCTCTCATCGGTCTGGTGCGCGCTCTCGACGAGCGACAGCCAGCTGATCATCGCGCGCACGCTGCAGGGCGTCGGCGGCGCGCTGCTCAACCCGCTCTCGCTCTCGATCCTCGTCAGCGCGTTCCCGCGCAAGCAGGTGCCGACGGCGATCGGCATCTGGGCCGGCGTCTCGGGCCTCGGCCTCGCCGTCGGACCGCTGCTCGGCGGCTGGCTCGTCGAGCACCAGGGCTGGTCGTCGGTGTTCTGGATCAACGTGCCGATCGGCGTGATCGCCGCGATCGTGACCGTGCTCGTCGTCAAGGAGTCGTCGGACTCGTCGACGCGCACGCTCGACATCGTCGGCACGGTGCTCGTGACCGCCGGGTTGTTCGCCCTGATCTGGGGTCTGATCCAGACGAACACGCACGGCTGGCTCTCGATCAACACGCTGCTGCCGCTCGGAGCGGCAATCGCCCTCTTCCTGGGCTTCACGGCCTACGAGGCGCGGATCGCAGATCCGATGATCCCGCTCAGCTTCTTCCGCACGCGGTCGTTCGACACGGCCGCGCTCGTCGTCACCCTGGTCGGCTTCGCGCTCTTCGGGACGATCTACTTCCTCACGCTCTACCTGCAGAACGTGCGCGGGTACAGCGCGATCGGCGCGGGTGCGCGCACGCTGCCGATGACCCTGATGGTGATGATCGTGGCCCCGGTGGCCGGCAAGCTGACCGGGCGTTTCGGTCCGCGTCCGCTGATGACGATCGGCATGCTCTCCGCGAGCGTCGGGCTCCTGATCCTGACCCAGCTGACGACGACGACGAACTACTGGGCCGGCATCCTGCCCGCGTTCGTGCTGATCGGAGCCGGCATCGCGCTGACGATGCCGACGACGACCGGCGTCGCGATGGGGTCGGTCGACCCGCGCAAGAGCGGCATCGCCTCCGGCGTGATCAACGCGTCGCGCCAGGTCGGCGGGGCGCTCGGCATCGCCGTGCTCGGGTCGATCAACGCGACGACATCGGCGAGCCGGTGGAGCGACTACGTCGCCTCCGTCCCCGAGAGCGCTCGGAAGACGGCGGCGAGTGCCGCCGACGCCGTCTCGAGCGGCCAGGTTGCCGCGATCACCGCGAGGGCGACCGAGACCGGCGGCAAGGCAGCCGGCGCGCGCGCCGGAGCCGCGGCCGCGGACGCCTTCGTGCACGGACTGACCACGGCCATGTACGTCGGCACCGGCCTGACCTTCGCGGCGGCCCTCGCCGCGTACTTCGGACTCCGCCACTTCCGCGCCGGCGCACACGCCCCGGGCGCGACGCCAGTGGTGGCCGTCGAGATGTAGCAACGCGTGAGGGCAGGCGGGCGCAACGGTTCGCCTGCCCGGTGCGCTGGCCTCGATCCCGCCGGGAACACCGGCTCTCGATCGCTCCGATTTTGTGCTTTCAACCCACCCCCGGGCGTGGGTGGCGCGAGAAGGTCGGGCGGTTGACTCGATGAATGATTCTGATTCGATCGAGAGCCAGTCTTTCGGCGAGCCGATTGGACGGGCGGCGGGTGGCTCTGCGATTGCCGCGTCGGTGTTCTGACTGCAGACAGGCATGTGGCCAATTGGCCGCGTGACATGTCAGGGCAGGAGGGCGCAACGGTTCGCCTGCCCGGTGCGCGGGCCTCGATCCGCCGGGAACACCGGCTCTCGATCGCGCCGATTTTTGTGTTTTCTAGCCACCCCGGGCGTGCGTGGCGCGACGGCTGCGGTGTCAGGTCGGGCGGTTCTTCTCGATGAATAATTCTGATTCGATCGAGAGCCAGTCTTTCGGCGAGCCGATTCGACCGGTGGTGGGTGGGTCTGCGATTGCCGTGTCGGTGTTCTGACTGCAGACAGGCATGTGGCCAATTGGCCGCGTGACCCGCGGACAATTGTTTCCAGCACACCCCACCGCTCCCCGCGCAGATCCCGGCACGCCCCGTGACAATCTCGACCCGAACCGGCGCTTCGGCGTCGAGCAAGATCCCTGATGCTCGGCGCATGGCGTATGTTCCGAGTCTTTACAAGGCACGCGGGGTTCCCACGAAGTCGCCGGTGTGCGCGATCTGTCTGGACAGGACGCGCGGGACGACGACGCGGCTTGATCTTGGCTTCGGTGTTCGCGTGTCGCTGTGCCGGTTGCATGCGAGCGTCGAGTTCCAGTGCTCGTATGCGGGGCGGGAGTTCACGCTCACGCTGATGCGGGTCTGGGAGGCGCAGGGGTGCATGACCCTGCCGCGGCAGCGAGCGCTCGACGCGCATCACGATCGCGTGCGTGAGAACGGCCGCGCCGAGACACAGCAGCGGCGCCGGCCGGGGTCGTACTCGTGGGTGAGCCTGCGGGAGGAGGCCGAGCGGCACTTCTTCGAGGGCGCCTCGCTTGATGCCACGATCGTCAGCCTCAGGGAGCGCCATGCCGACGATTTCGCCCGGCCGCCGAGCGTGAAGACCATGCGGCGCTGGCACGCCGATCGGCGGTGGCTCTCGCTCTCGCTCTCGCATGACGGCCCGTCGCGGCCGTGAAGCAGAGCGGCCGTCACCCTTGCCGGTACGGTGCAGGCGTGGACGAGCTCACGCGGCAGCTGCACGACCGGTTCGGTTTCGAGACGTTCCGCCCTGGCCAGCGCGAGGCGATCGAGGCCGCGATGGAGGGGCGCGACGCGCTCGTCGTGATGCCGACCGGGCAGGGGAAGTCGCTCTGCTACCAGCTGCCGGGGCTGCTGCTGGACGGGCTCACGCTCGTCGTCTCGCCGCTGATCGCCCTGATGCGCGATCAGCACGACGCGCTTGCCGGGCGGGGACACGGCGAGGCGCGCGTGCTCAACTCGGGGCTCGGGCGCGAGGACGTGCGTGCGACGCTCGACGCGGTCGCCGACGGCTCCTGCAGGCTGCTGCTGGTCGCGCCCGAGCGGTTCGCCGATGCGCGCTTCCGCGAGCTCGTCGAGCGTCGCGACGTCTCGCTCTTCGCGGTCGACGAGGCGCACTGCCTCTCCGAGTGGGGGCACGACTTCCGCCCCGACTACCTGCGGCTCGCCGCTGCGCGCGACGAGATCGGCGCCCGCGCGACGATGGCGCTGACCGCGACCGCGACGCCGCAGGTCGCCGACGACATCGCCCGCGCGCTCGCGCTGCGCGATCCCGAGCGCGTGCGCACCGGCTTCGACCGCCCGAACCTCGCCTTCGACGTCGTGCTCGCGCCCGATGAGCGCGCCCGCTGGTCGCTCGTCGAGCGCGGCCTCAGCGACCCCGCCGCACGGCCTGCGGTGATCTACGCGGGCACCCGCGCCCGCTGCGAGCAGGTCGCCGAGGGCCTCGCCGAGCGGGGCATTCCCGCCGAGGCGTACCACGCGGGCCTCTCCGCCGGCGAGCGCGATGCGCGCCAGTCGCGCTTCATGGAGTCGTCCGACGGCGTGATCGTCGCCACGACCGCGTTCGGTATGGGCATCGACAAGGCCGATGTGCGGTCGGTCTGGCACTGGGCGCTGCCGGCCTCGATCGAGGCCTACTACCAGGAGGCCGGTCGCGCGGGGCGTGACGGGCTCCCCGCTCGCTGCGTGCTCATCTACCGGCCGGCAGACCGCGGGCTGATCGGGCACTTCATCAAGCAGTCGGAGGTTGCCCGCGACGACGTCAACCGCCTGCTCGAGCGGCTCGCCTCCGCCGCGGACGACCAGGGGAGCTTCGCCACGACCGTCGGCGACCTCGGCGATCGCGGTCGTGCGCTGCTCGCCGTCGCCGAGCGCATCGGGGCCGTCGATCTCGACCCCGCACGCGTCGACGAGGCTCGCGGAAGCCTGCGCCTGCGCGGGATCGGGGCACGGCGCTCGCGTGACGTCGAGCAGGCCTCGCGGCAGTTCGTGCGCCGCCGCTGGGAGGCGCTCGCGGCGATCACGGCGTACGCGACCGCAGAGACCTGCCGGCGCGAGCAAATCCTGCGCCACTTCGGCGATCGCATCGTGCCGGACCGCAGCGGGCGCTGCTGCGACGTGTGCGATCCGACGACCGACCTGCACGTCGAGGCGACGCCCGCGCGATCGCGCAGCCGCGCGCGCACCCCGGCGCGCGAGATCGTGCTCGACGCCGAGGCGAGCTCGCTCAGGGAGCGCCTGCGCGTGTGGCGTGGCGAGCGCGCGAAGGAGGACGCCGTGCCCGCGTACGTGATCGCGACGGACGCGATGCTCGACGAGCTCGCGAGCACCCGCCCGGCCGATCGCGACGCGCTGCTCGAGGTGCGGGGGATGGGCCCCGCGCGCAGCGATCGCTACGGCGAGGCGCTGCTCGGCATGATCTCCGCGGGCGCCGCCGTATCATGATGTCCCTCGTGGGTAGCTCTCGATCGACGGTTCGCTGAGATGGGATTCGTCTCGCGCCAGCTCACGGGCAGGGTCGTCGACGAGGCTGCCGATCGCCTCGCCGAGCACACCGAGCGTGCGATCGACGAGGTGATCCGCGTGCGCAGCGCGGCGATTGCGAGAGACGTCGACGAGCAGCGGGCGAGCTCGGAGCAGAAGGGCGAGGATTTCGCGCGCGAGCTGATCTACAAGCGCTGCGCGGTCAGCGCGGCGAGCGGCGCGGTCACGTCGTTGCCGGCCGTCGTTCCCGGCGTCGGCACGGTCGCGGGCCTCGCCACGGCCCTGGCCGACTCCGTGGCGCAGACCTACGCGCAGGTCACGCTGATCCTCGCGATCGCGCGGGCCTACGGCCACGATCTGGAGGATCGCGCCTCGCGCCGCGCCGACATCCTCACCGTGCTCGCGATCGAGGCCGAGATCGTCTCGCTGAGGCCCGACGGATCGCTCAAGGCGAAGGACAAGGATGTCGACCCGAGCGCCCTCAGCGGCGAGGTCAACCGGAGCATCGGGAATCAGGTGATCAAGCGCGTCGCGCAGCGACGCGTGCGCACGCTGCTCGGCAAGGAGCTCCCGTTCGGGATCGGCGTCGTGGTCGGGGCCGGCGCGAATTTCCGCACGATGCGCCGTGTCGGGCGCACGGCGATGAAGTACTACCGGACGCGCGCGAAGCCGTGACCGCGACGGCACGGTCCGGCACGATCCCGCGCGTGGTCGGGACGTAGCGTGCGCGCATGCTCCGCGTCGCTCTCGTCCTCACCGTCGTCGTCGGCCTGCTCGCGATCGTTCCGGTTCGTGATCGGCTCCGATCGCACCGCGCGGCGGCCCCGTTCGGCGCGCAGGTCGTGGCCGTCCTCGACGGTGACACGGTGATCGTGCGCATGCCCGAGGGAGGCGAGGAGCGCGTGCGCCTGATCGGCGTCGACACGCCGGAGATCGCGCACGACGGCAACCCGCGCCAGTGCTACTCGCTGCGCGCGATGCGCTTCGTGCGCCGCGCGGCCCTGCATCGCCAGGTCGAGCTGACTCCCGGACGCGAGCGTCGTGACCGCTACCGGCGCTTGCTCGCATACGTGCGCGTCGCCGGATCAACAGGCGATCTCGAGGAGCAGCTGTTGCGTGGCGGCCTCGCTCGCACGCTCGAGATCGCACCGAACATCGACCGCGCCGTGCGCTATCGGTCGGTCGAGCAGGCCGCGCAGGCGGCCGGACGCGGGCTCTGGAGCGCCTGCCCCCGGGCATGAGCGAACACGCCGGCCGGGGGGCGACCTGCGACGGAAGGGACGCCCGCACCCGGCCGGGTTTGGCAGCGGGGGGCTGCCAATCTTGCACCTGCCTGGCCTCGCATCGCGAGAGGCCTAGCAGCAATTCGCCAAGAGCGTATCACGGGTTTGCAACGATTTGATCGAGGTGGCACAGCGGATCGCCGCGCTCGCCGCGGCGGCGGGGCTCGCGCTCGCGGCGCGGGACACGTTCAGCCTGCGCCTGGTCCGCCGGCGGCTCGTCGTCGAGAGGCTTCCGGCGGCGCTCGAGGGCCTGCGCGTGCTGCACGTCTCAGACATCCACGCGGGCTTCGGGCCGGGCCTCTCGCTGCTTGCCCGCACGATCGAGATCGCGCAGCGGGAGCGTCCCGAGCTGATCGTCGTCACCGGCGACCTCGTGACCCGCCGCCGTGCCTCCCGCCGAGCGACCGCGCTGCTCGACCGGCTCGCCGACCAGGCGACGGATGGCGCGTTCGCCGTGCTCGGAAACCACGACGTCGGCTTCGCGAATGATCCGTTCGCGCAAGGCTGGGATCCGGTGCTCGAGCGGCTCGTGCTGCTCGACGGCGACTCGACGACGATCGAGATCCGCGGCACCCGCGTCGACGTCGCGGGCGTCTCCGCGAGGGCCTACCTCGCCGGCGTGCCGGCCGCCGAGCTCGTTCCCGCTGCGCCCGACCCTGCGGGCGACCTCTCGCTGCTGCTCTGCCACTTTCCGATCGTCGCCGAGCGGCTGCCGCCCGGCGCAGCCGACGTCGTCTTCTGCGGGCACCTTCACGGAGGGCAGATCTGCCTTCCCCGTCCGGGCGGCCGCGTCAGCCTCGCGCACCCCAAGCAGGGCACCGGGCCGGCGGTCAGCGTGCGCGGCGCCACCATCACGCATGTCTCGGGTGGCATCGGCACCACGTTCGAGCCCGTCAGGTTTCTCGCGCGAGCCGAGACGTCGCTGCTGACCCTCGTCTCGCCGGACGATCGAGCCGGAGCGCCCCTATTCTCCCTGCATGCGCGTGCACCATCTGACGGGAGCGACCGAGCAGATCCGCCCGACCGTCTGCCATGACTGCGTCTGGTGGCAGAAACGGAGCGACACGCGGGAGGTCGACAAGCAGCGCTGGGTGACCGAGACCGAGGACGAGTTCGGCTCGTGGGGAAAGGTGTACGTGGAGGATGGTCGCCACGTGGCCTCGCTGCAGTACGGCCCGGCCGCCTCCTATCCGCGTTCGCGAACGCTGCCGGCGGGGCCGGCGTCGCCCGACGCCGTGCTGATCACGTGCGCCTACCTCTCCGACCCGAACAGCCCGTGGGCGCTCCAGAGCCTCTTCCTCGCCTGCATCAGCGAGTGCCACGACCGGCGCCTGCCGGCAGTCGAGGCGTTCGGCCTCGGGCACGCCGGCGACGCGTCGTTCGCCGACCGCTTCCTGCGTCACCGCACGATCTTCCCGCGCGACTTCCTCGGCGACTACGGGTTCCGCCCGCTGCGCGCCGAGGGCCCGGTCGAGCTGATGCGGCTCGAGCTCGGTGGCTTGATCGCGGTCGAGGAGCCCGAGGGTCTCGTCCACGAGGCGCTTCGGCACGCGCGCTCGATGATCACGCCGCGCCCGCAACTGGGCGAGACGAGCTAGTTGTGGTGCCCGAGCGAGAAAATAGGAGGGCGGGTGACGTGCCGCCCCCGGCTCGTCATCCGCCCTCTGTGGCCTCTCGGCCGAAACAGCTCGCGAGAGCTGCGCTTTCTGAGATCCGGCTCACCTGGACGCGATAGCCATGGATTCCCGCGCCCTAGGTGCCTCCCCGGCTCCCGGTAGCTTTCGCTAGTTTAGATCGCAGTTGTGGTATGAACAAGCACCCTTGGTGGGTGCTTTCGGCACCCCATCAAGGGTGCTCGTCGGTGCGCCTCAGCCGCGCGCCAGCAAGCCATCCGAGATCAGCAGCTCGACGATCTGCACGGCGTTCTCGGCGGCGCCCTTGCGCAGGTTGTCCGAGACGATCCACATCGCCAGCGCTCGCTCGTCGCCGAGGTCTCGCCGGATGCGGCCGACGAACACGCCCGCCTTGCCGTCGGCCTCGATCGCCATCGGGTATTCGTTCTCGGCCGGGTTGTCGATCACGGTGACGCCGGGCGCGTCTGCCAGGAGCGCGCGGGCCTCGTCGGGGGAGATCGGCTCGCGCGTTCTCACCCAGACCGACTCGGAGTGGCAGTTGAAGACCGGCACGCGCACGCACGTCGCGCTCACGCGCAGGTCGGGCAGCTCGAGGATCTTGCGCGACTCGTTGACGAGCTTGAGCTCCTCGTCGGTGTAGCCATCCTCGCCCTGCCATGCGCCGGCGAACGGGAGCGCGTTGAAGGCGATGCGATGGGCGTAGATCTGCGCCTCGCCGGGCGTGCCGGCGAGCACGGCCTCGCTCTCGCGGCGCAGCGCGTCGATTGCTTTCTGGCCCGTGCCGGAGACGGACTGGTAGGTGGAGATCGTGACGTGCTCGAGCGCGCTCCGCGCGTGCAGCGGACGCAGCACGGGCACGAGCTGCATCGTCGAGCAGTTCGGGTTCGCGATCAGGCCGCGGTGCCCGCGCGCCGCGTGGGGGTTGACCTCGGGCACGACGAGCGGCGTGTGCTCGTCCATCCGGAACGCCGACGAGTTGTCGACGACGACCGCTCCGGCCGCGATCGCGTGCGGCGCGAACTCGCGCGAGCGGCTCGCCCCGGCCGAGAAGATCGCGATCTCGATCCCTTCGAACGACTCGGGCGTCGCTGCCTGGATCTCGAGCTCGCGGCCGGCGAACGAGCGCGTCTGCCCGGCAGAGCGCTCGGACGCGAGCAGGCGCAGCTCGTCGATCGGGAAGGATCGCTCCTCGAGCACGCGCAGGAGCGTCGTGCCGACGGCCCCCGTGGCGCCGAGAATCGCGACGCGCGCCACGCTCAGGCCTCCTGCACCGGGGGAGTCTCGAGCGCGAACGTCGAGTGCAGCGCGCGCACCGCCGCGGGCAGCTCGTCGCGCGCGATCATGCAGCTGATCTTGATCGGCGAGGTCGAGATCATGCGCAGGTTGATCTGCTCGTCGGCGAGCACGCGGAACATCTTCGCGGCGACGCCCGGGTGCGAGCGCATCCCGGCGCCGACGATCGAGACCTTGCCCATCGTCTCGTCCACCTCGACCTGGAAGGGACCGAGCAGCTTCGTCGCCTGCGCGATTCCTCGTCGCGTCGCCTCGACGTCCTCGTGCGGGACCGAGAACGAGAGCTCGGCGACGCCGTGCACCACGTTCTGGATGATCGTGTCGACGTTGACGTGCTCCGCCGCAACGGCCTCGAGCACGTCGGCGGCCGAGCCCGGGCGATCCGGGATGCCGGTCAGCGTGAAGATGACCTCACTCTGCGAGTGGGTGACGCCTGAGATGATCGGGTGTTCCATGACTTCCTCGGCAGAGACGATCCAGGTGCCCTCCTCGTCGCTGAACGTCGAGCGGGAGTGCACGCGGACCCGGTGGTTTCGGGCGAGCTCGACTGAGCGCAGCATCAGCACCTTCGCACCGGCTGCGGACATCTCGAGCATCTCCTCGTAGGAGATGCGGGGGAGCTTGCGGGCGTTCGGGACGATCCTCGGATCGGCGCTGTAGACGCCGGCCACGTCCGAGTAGATCTCACACGCGGCCCCGAGCGCCGCGGCGAGCGCAACGGCCGTCGCGTCCGTCCCGCCCCGGCCGAGAGTGGTCACGTCGTTCGTCTCGGTCGAGACGCCCTGGAAGCCTGCGACGAGCACGATCTTGCCGAGGTCGAGCGCATCGGTCACGCGCTGCGGGCGGATCTCGCGGATCTTCGCCTTGGTGTGCACGCCGTCGGTGACGATGCCGGCCTGCGAGCCGGTCAGCGAGACCGCCTCGAAGCCGAGGTCGTTGATCGCCATCGCGACGAGCGCGCAGGAGATGCGCTCGCCGGTCGAGAGCAGCATGTCCATCTCGCGCGCGTTCGGCTGGGGCGAGACCTCGTGCGCGAGGGCGATCAGGCCGTCGGTCGTCTTGCCCATCGCGGAGACCGTGCCGACGACCCGCAGGCCCCGCTTCTTCGCCTCGACGAGCCGTCGCGCGACGTTCTGGACCTTCGCGGCGTCGGCGACCGACGACCCGCCGAACTTCATCACGACGGTGTCGAAGGCGATCTCTGCGGCAACGGGCTCCACGAGCGACAGGATAGGCAGGCCGACCGGAGCGGTGGCCCACCTAGGCGGATCCGCCTCTCAGCGGATCGTGATGTTGAGCGCGCGCACCTGGTACTGCACGCTCGGGCTCCAGAGGAGCCAGCCGTCGACGCCGACGTTGTCGGCCGCGCGCACCTGCTTCGCGACCTGGTCGTAGCCGTAGCCGTCGTAGTTCTGCAGCCACGGGCGCAAGAGGACGTGGCTCCCGAGCAGGTCGCCCTTGTAGAACCCGAGCGTGCGCGTGACCACCGTTCCCGGGGCGGCCTTCGGGTTCGGCAGGTCGAACTCGCCCGGGTTGTAGAGCGTCGGGTACACCATCGGCGAGATCACGTCGACGTTCTTGGCGAGGTCCGGTATGACCTGGCCGATCGAGGCGCCGTCCGACGGGCGCACGTCCGCGATCCCGAAGACCGAGACGGCGAGCTTCGCCGGCTTGAACGCCGCGTGGGCCCGCGCGAGGAACGTGTTGATCGTCGCCGACTTCGACTCCTTGCGCGCGTGCGGCCAGACGGCGCCGCCGTAGGTCGGGAAGCGGATGTAGTCGAACTGGATCTCGTCGACGCCGAGTGCCAGCGCGGCCTTGCCGATGCTGATCAGGTATGCGCCGACTCGCGCGTCGTACTGGTTGACCCACTGCTTGCCCTCGGGGTCGGTCCAGATGCCGCCGCTCTTGCTGCGGATCGCCATGCCCGGGCGCTGCGTGGCGAGGATCGGATCCTGGAAGCAGACGATCCGCCCGACCACGTAGACGCCCTGCTCGTGGGCGAGCCGTGTCGCCGTGCGCAGGTCGACGTAGCGGCGCGTCGCGCCGATCGCCTTCGCGAGGGCCGGCGCTCCCTTCGTGAAGGAGATCTCACCGCGCTCGTCCTTGAGGTCGATCTCGACCGTGTTGAGGCCGGCGCCGCCGGTGCGCGCGAGCCTGAGGACCTCCGTGTACTTGCCCGGGATCGTCATCGACGGGCCGCTCAAGTGGATGCCGCGCACGTGCAGGGGCATGGCGACATGCGCGGGCGTCCTGGTGGTCTTCAGCTGCTTGGTCGAGGCGATCGTCGTCGTCAGCGGCGCGCGCGGCGACCCGCTCATCACCCAGGCGCCACTGGCGCCGGCGATGGCGACTGCGAGCACGCCGAGGGCGGCCAGCCGGCGACGCCGGTGGATGCGTCGCTGGCGCGCACGCTGCGCGTCGCGGCGCGCGCGGCGTTCATCCTCGCTCGAGTCGATCTGGCGCTGTCGCCGGCGCTCGCTCGCCCTGAATTCGTAGTCGTCAGTCATGGGGTTCCGCCGGGCAGACCGGGGGAATCGCGATTCTAGCCCACGCCGGATCGTTCTGCGAAGGACTTTCCCGCCTGATGGAGAAGGTCAAGGGTCAACCTCCACTCCAGCTACACCTCGCGTCGTCCGGCGAGCGCGCGCCCGAGCGTCACCTCGTCGGCGTACTCGAGGTCGCCGCCGACCGGAAGCCCGCTGGCCAAGCGGGTCGTGCGCACCTTGCCGCGCAGGCGGTCGGCGATGAACGACGCCGTTGCCTCGCCGGTCATCGTGGGATTCGTTGCAAGCACGATCTCACTCACGCCGCCCGCGTCGACGCGCTCCTCGAGCTCGCGGATGCGCAGGTGCTCGGGGTCGACGCCGTCGATCGGCGAGAGCGCGCCGCCGAGCACGTGATAGAGGCCGCGGAACTCGGCGGTCCGCTCGATCGGCACGATGTCACTCGGCGCCTCGACGACGCAGATCACGCTGCGATCGCGCCGGCTGTCGCTGCAGAAGCGGCAGAGCGGCTCCTCGGTGAGGTTGAAGCACACGCTGCAGAAGCCCACGCGCTCCTTCACGGTGCGGATCGCATCGGCCAGGGCGAGCGCCTCCTCGGGAGGCACGCGCAGCAGGTGGAACGCCAGACGCTGTGCCGTGCGGTGCCCGATCCCCGGCAGGCGCGCAAGCTGCACGACGAGCGTGTCGACGGACGGAGAGAGCACGGGTCAGACGTTCACAGGCCGGGAAGTCCGAGCCCGCCGAGCCCGCCGGTGATCGCGCCCATGCTCTTCTGCTGCAGGTCCGCCGACTGGCGGCTGACCTCGGTGATCGCGGCGAGGATCAGATCCTGGAGCATCTCGACGTCGCCGGGATCGACTGCAGCCGGGTCGATCTTGAGACCGACGATCTCACCGGTGCCGCTCGCCGTCACCGTGACCATGCCGCCGCCGGAGGTCGCCTCCACGCGGGCGTCGGCGAGGTCGGCCTGCGCCTTCGCCATGTCGGCCTGCATCTGGGAAGCGAGCTCCATCATCTTCTGCGGATCTAGGCTCATTCGGTCACCTCGGTTGCGTTGGTGCGTTCGCGGAGTCGGGCAAAGAGCTCCTCGCCGGTGAGGAGCGGGACGTCGTCGTCGTCGGCCGGCTCGCTGGCGCTGTCCGCCGGCTCTGGCTCGGCCGCTGGAGCCGCGACGGGCGCGGCGATGAAGCGCACGCGGATCCGCTGGGCGAGCACCTCGAGCGCGGCCTGCGCAAGGTTCGGCGCGTAGCGATCGGCGCTCGTCACGAGCGGCGCCGCGATCTGCAGCGTCAGCAGGTCGCCCTCGGCCGCGACCGGACGGGCCGCTCGCAGCACGCCTCCCTCGGGGCCGCGCAGGTGCTGCACGATCTCGCTCCAGGCGTCGCGCACGCTCTCGAGGTCGAACGTCGCCGGTGCGGCCGCCGCCGGCGGTGGAGGCGCGGCCGGCGGAGGAGCGGCGGCAGCCGGCGCCGGTTCCGGTGCCGGGGCGGGCGCCGCTTCGTGTA
>JANLRV010000032.1:0-25280 GCA_031361905.1 Actinomycetes bacterium | reverse complement strand
GGCCCGGCCGACGCGCACGTGGACGACGGGCTGACGGACGCCGAGCGGCAGCTCGCCGCCGTCGTCCGCAACGGCGGCGGCGGCGCCGACGCCCCCGACGTGGCCGATCTCGCCGACGCGCTCGACGCGCGGCTCGGGCCGGTCCTCGGCCCGCTCACGCTCGCGCGGGCCATCCGCACGATCGTCGCCGCCGAGCCGGCGCACCCCTGCGTGATCCCGGGCATCTACGGCTCGCGTCAGATCTACTCGCCGGTCGCGGGAAGATCGCCGACGATCCGCGTCACGGACCGCGCGGAGCAGGATCGCTGGGTCAGCGACGCGCTCGCCGAGAATCCGCTCGCCCAGCTCGCGATGGGCGCGGCCGGGCTGGTTCCCGTGTTCACCCCGGCCGTCGCCTTCGCGGACATCGCCGACGCCCTGCCGCAAGAAGCCCCGGCCGATGGCATCGAGCCGGGGCATCGAGCCGGCGACATCGTGATCGAGCAGCCTGTCGCGGGCGATGCCAACGCCGCCCGCCAGACCGTGCGCGTGCGGGTGCTGCGAAGCTCGGGCGGCGACGCCTTGCGCATCGTCCGTGACGCGCTCGTGCAGCAGGTCTACCCGCGCTGGACACACCCGTGCCTGTGACCGGCGAGCGGGGCCAGGCCTCGGTCGAGTCGGTCGCGCTCGCGCTCGTCGTCGGACTCCTGCTCGCGGCGATCGTCAGCTGGATCGCCTCCGCCCGTGACGCGCAGCGGCTCGCGAACGCGCTGATCGCGGCCATCGCCCCTGCGAGCGCCGCGCCGAGCACGGCCGGGCCCGGTGATCTCGCGCTGGTCGCGTCCGCGCTCGGCAGCGACGGCAGCGCCCGTCTCAGAGCAGCCCGTTTCGTGCTGCGCGAGCGTCTGCCGGCAGAGACGGCCGAGGCCGTCCTCGACGACGCGATCACCCGCATCGCTCTCGCGGCAGTGCCCGAAGCGATCGCCGGTCGAGCCTACCGGGCACTCTCGGCGCCCTACGAGAACCCGTTCGCTCCGGCCTCCGGGGCCGACGGGGATCGCGAGACGCCGAGCGGCCCTCCGGTCGTGCGACGAGTGACCGCGATCGACGCGGCGCGCGCGCTCGAGAGCGAGCTCTCTCACGGGTGGCGCGTCGGCCCGCTGCTGCTCTCGCTCGCGGCGGTGATTCCCGGCGAGCGCCTCGCGCGTCTGCTTGGCTCGACCGACGCGCTGGCCCACTCCACCGGCGAGACGATCGAGGGCATCGACCACCTCTCGGTCGCCTCGACGACCATCTCGGCGGCCGCGCGTCTCGGAGATGGCGCCGGCATCCCGCCCGGGCTCCGCGAGGACGACATCTTCGTCGCCTGGCCGGCCCGGCGTGCGTTCCTGCGCGACGGGGTGGTCTACGAGTCACGCTGCGCCCGTCCGCTCGGGCGGTCGGCCTCCGGCCCGCTGCCCCTGCCCAGCCGCTACGTCCACGTCGTCGTGCTGCGGCGCGATCAGGGCGGCCTCCACCCGATCGCCGAATCCCTGCTCGTCCGCAGCGGACGAGCAGAACCAAACCCGTGCGCCGTCTGAGGCGCACAGAGACAAGGAGCACGACATGCACCTATCCACACGCACGGTCGTCCGTGCCCTCCGCGGCGGCCGCGGTCAGGGAACGGTCGAGTACGTCGGGATCGTGATCGCGATCGGAGCGCTGCTGCTCGCGCTCGGCGGGGTCTTCGGCACGACCGGGATCGCCAAGCCGATCGCGGCCAAGATCACCGCTGCGGTGTCGCACGCGATCGACGGCGTCGCGGCGTCGAAGGCCAAGTGAGGCCGGCCGGGCGCGTGCAGTCGGCACGCGCCCGGCCGTCACGGCACGGGAGCACCCGCCGAGGCCGGGACGCGCAGCAGATCGGGGAACGCGATCGTGAACAGCGCGCCGCCGCCCGGCGCCTCGCCCACGCTGATCGTCGCGCCCATCGCGTGCGTGAGCTCCGACGAGATCGGCAGCCCGAGGCCGGTCCCGCCCGGCTCGCCGGTCACGAACGGCCGGAAGATCGCCTCGCGCCGGTCGCGCGGCACGCCCGTGCCCGAGTCCGCGACGCTGATCTGGACGAAGCCCGGCACCTCGTGCAGGTGGACCTGCACATCGCCGCCGTTCGGCGAGGCGCGCACCGCATTCGCGACGAGGTTGCCGAGCACCTGCACGAGCCGGTCGCCGTCGGCGATCACCGATGCCGACGAGTGCAGCTCCTCG
This sequence comes from Actinomycetes bacterium, assembly GCA_031361905.1. GTDB lineage: Bacteria > Actinomycetota > Thermoleophilia > Gaiellales > JALYLC01 > JANLRV01. The sequence continues at coordinate 23,054 of JANLRV010000032.1, read as the reverse complement.
TGCAGATCGATGTCGCGAGTCCGTGCCGCCTCGCGATGGGTCTGCACGACCTGCAGGCAGAGCTCGGCGAGATCCACGTGCTCGCGGTTCAGCTTGAACGCGTGCGCCTGGAGGCGCGCGAGATCGAGCAGATCGCCGATCAGCCGCTGCAGCCGGTCGCACTCGCTGAGCACGACGGCGAACGACGCCTGCCGACCCTCCTCGTCGTCGATGATGCCCTCGCTCATCGCCTGCACGTGGCCCTGGATCGCGGTCAGGGGCGTGCGCAGCTCGTGCGAGATCCGCATCAGGAAGCTGCGCTCGGCCTCGCTCGACTGCTTCAGCCGCAGCGCCATCTCCTCGAAGCGCAGCGCGAGCGTGCCGAGCTCGTCGGTTCCCTTCGAGCGCAGCTCGATGTCGTAGAGGCCGCGCGCGATCCGCTCGCTCGCAACCGACAGCTCGTGGACGGGCTCCGAGATGCGCCGGCTGAGGAAGACGCCGAGCGCTCCGGCCGCGGCGAGCGCGAGCAACAGCGAGGGCACGATCTGCTCGAGGATCGTCAGCGTCGACGAGCTGAGCTCGCTGAGCGGGCGCGAGATGATCACGGTGCCGATCGGGATCGAGCGGTCCTTCGCGCCCGGGATCGTGAAGCGGTGGGCCGCGGCGAGCACGCCCCCACGGCCGGGCACATCGACCACGAACGTCTGGGTCCGCCCGTTCGCGAGCTTGCGGGAAACCAGCTTGCGTCGGATCTCGAGAGGCGGGCGATCGAAGGTGATCCCCTCGGGCGGGTCGACGCCGTTCCCGGCCGGCTCGAAGAAGACCTCGGCCGCCGTGATCGAGCTGAAGTTGCGGTTGAACGTGTCCGGCAGCGGATCTTTCGAGGAGTACGCCAGATTGCTGATGTCGCTCAGCGCATCCGCGAAGGAGGCGGCCTGCAGCTCCAGCTGATGCCGGCTGCGGGTGCGCTGCTCCTGCTCGAACGTTCGTGCCGTGAGCGCGGCGAACAGCAACGCCGCGAGCGTCAGGCTGATCAGCAGGAGCGCGACAAGGCGCGCCCTAAGCGAGCGCAGTGGCATCGTCGGCGACCTTGTAGCCGACACCCCAGACGGTGACGACCGGACAGGTGTCTCCGATCTTGCGACGCACCTGACGCACGTGCACGTCGACGGTCCGCGTGTCGCCCGCGAACGTGTATCCCCAGACGCGCTCGAGCAGCTGCTCGCGCGTCAGCACGATGCCGCGGTGGTTGAGCAGCTCCCAGAAGAGATCGAACTCCTTCGGGGCGAGCTGGATCGCGTCGCCGCCGACGGTGACCTCGCGGCGTCCGGCGTCGATCACGATCACGCCGTGCGTGAGGCGCCCCTTGGTGATCGGCGGCGGTGCCTGGGTGGCACGGCGCAGGATCGAGCGGATCCGCGCGACGAGCTCACGCGGGTTGAACGGCTTCGTCAGATAGTCGTCGGCGCCGACCTCGAGGCCCACGATCTTGTCGACGTCGTCGTCGCGCGCGGTCAGCATCAGGATCGGCACCTGGCTCTTCGCACGGACGCTTCGGCAGACCTCGAGCCCGTCGATGTCGGGCAGGTTCAGGTCGAGCAGGATCAACGCCGGGTCGGTGCTCTCGGCCTTCGCGATCGCCTCGCCGCCCGTGGCGGCTCGCTCGACGGCGAATCCGGCCTTCTCGAGGTAGGCGGCGACAAAGCTTGCGATGTTCGCCTCGTCCTCGACGACGAGAATGCGTTCGGTCACAGGCTCACTGTACTGGCGAGGCCACGGGAGCTCGCACCGCGCGCAACTCGACCGGCACTGCGGCAAGCTTGAGGATCTTGCCCTTCCACCCCTTGCGCGGCCCGCCGTCGACCGTCAGCCAGCCCGCACCCAGGGCCTGCACCCGGCCGTAGACGCCGACTGCATTCGTGTTCGAGGTGCCGTGAACGGTGAGCACGTAGAAGGTGCCCGTGACGCGGAACGGCAGCGCCCGGCGCCCGGGAGCGGGCTGGAACGTCTGCATGCCGCTGACCGGGTCGAGCGTCGGTGAGACGCTCGTGATCACGCTGAGATCGTGCGCCGGCGAGAGATCGAGCACCGAGATCGACGAGCCCTCGGCGCGCAGCTGCCCGAACACCGTGCCGCCGCCGACCGTCAGCTGCAGCGTGCCGGTGCCCTTCGCCACGACGACGCTCGTCTGGCCCGCGGCAGACGCGAGCGAGCCGGGCGTGATGGCGGCGAGAGCGCAGAGGAGCGCGAGCAGGAGGGACTTGCGGGTCACTGGGTTCAGTGTGCGGCCCCGGTGTCACGGATGCATGGCTCGGAGGTAAGGATTTCGTAAGGCCTACAAGGTTTCGGTAGACCTGCCGTGCCGCTCCCCGGGCGGCTGCGATCGGCCCTGACACGCAGCAGCTCCGGCCACCGCGAGGGGGCACCCTACTATTCGTCTGTCGGACGTCGAGATCGGGGCAAGCGGATGGAACATCGAGGCGCAGATCGAGAGCAGCCGCAGGACGAGCTCGGAGCGCTGCTCGACCGGACACCCGAGGGCGCCTCCGTCGCGGCCCCGGCGCGTCCCGTCGCCGAGGTCAAGCCGCCGAGCATGCGACCGCGCGAGCTGCGCCGCGAGCGCAATCGCCTGGAGCAGACGCGCGAGCGGGCGCTCCGCGAGCTGGGCGGGCTCGTCGTCGAGATGGCGAAGCGCGAGCGCATGCGCGTCGATCTGCTCGCCGACCGCGCAGCGATCATCCTGGGCCTGAGCGACCAGCTCGGCGCGCTCGACGACGCGCTCGGACCACTGCCCGATGAGAGCGGCGACGCGGGTCGAGCCGAAGCGCCCGACGCGTCGTGAACGAGCCCGAGACCGAGCGCTGCCGCTACTGCGGCGCACGCTGCGCGGCCGACGCCTGGTACTGCCTCGAGTGCGGCGAGCCCGTCCGGCCGCCTGCCGAGCCGGCCTCCACGCCGGAGGGCAACCGCCGGGCGACGATCGGCGCGCTGCTCGCGCTCTGTCTGATCGGCGGAGGCGCCGGTGCCTACGGTCTCGCGCATCGCGACGGCAAGACCGCGCAGCCCGAGACGAACACCGCGCTGCCCGACGATCGCCCGCCGAAATCGACGGCCACGGGAGCAGAGACGACGACGCTCCCAACGGGCGAGACCGGCCAGACGACCGGGACCGGAACGAGCTCGAGCGGCCCGCCGACCGGCCGGACCGAGCAGCTTCCGGATGATTGGCGGGGCACCGGGTTCACGGTGATCGTGAACTCGCTCTCGAAGGCGGACCACGGCCAGGAGGAGGCGCGCACCTTCGCCCAGGCGCTCACCTGCAAGGCAGGGGTGCTCGACTCGTCGAACTACCCCGCACTGACTCCCGGCTACTGGACGGTCTACTGCGGCACCTACGCGACGCGCGCCGCGGCGATCGCGGCCGCCGCCTCCCAGCGGAAGGCGGGCCAGCCTGATGCGTACGCCCGAAAAGTTGCCTGAGGGTAAACGAGAGGCCGCACAAGCTCCCGTGTGACGACTTATCGCGGCATGTCACAAAGTCGGGTACCGAAAAACCTGCCGAGCTCTAGCTTTTCCTCGATCCATGCGATACCGTGAACGTCAGACCAAAGACCTTGCCACGCACGAGGATCGCCGAACGAACCTTCACGTGGCCGTCACGAGCCGCTGCCATGTATCGCTTCAGCCGAACACTCTTTCTCGAGATCAAGGACGCCGTCGATCCCCACCCCGACGGCATTTCCGTCGCGGAGGCGCGCCGACGAGTCCTCGAGGCGTGCGAGCACACCGTCGAGCGCCTGGCGAGCGACCCGCGCTATTTCCCGCAGCCGACCCGCAGCCTCTTCCAGCAGATCCGGTACTACTTCCCGATCAGCCAGCAGGCACGCGTCTTCTACGCCGTCGATCGCACCGTGAATCTTGCGAAGGCCTTCATCCAGGCCGAGCTCGACCGTCACAACGAGGCGAACGCCCGTTGCCGCGCGACGACGCGCAAGGGCAAGTCGTGCCAGCGCACGCCGCTTCCGAGCCGCGAGTACTGCCCGTCGCATGCACACCTCGAGGAGCCCATGCCCCTCGCGGCCAGCGTCGCTTCGTAGATCCGTGCCGCCGACGGCCGAGCTCGTCGTCGCCGACTGCCTCGTCTACCTCGAGACCGTCGGGACCGCCTCGGTCGGCCTCGTCTACGCCGACCCCCCGTTCCTCACGCAATCGGTCCGCCGTGCCGGAGAGGCGTCGTTTGCCGACCGCTTCGAGGGCCCCGAGCACTACGTCGACTGGCTCAGGCCCCGCGTGATTCAGCTGCATCGAGTGCTGGACGAGACCGGCTCCATCTTCATCCACATCGACTATCGCACGACGCACCACGTGCGGCTGCTGCTCGACGAGGTGTTCGGCCGGGATCGGTTCCGCAACGAGATCATCTGGCGCTACGGCCTCGGCGGGCGCGCGCCCCGGCAGGCGTTCGCGCGCAAGCACGACTCGATCCTGTTCTACGCCCGCGGCCACGAGAACGCCTTCGACGCGCCGCGCGGCGAGGTCACCGAGGCGATGGAGCGCAAGTACCGCCACGTCGATGCGAGCGGCCGTCGCTACATGAACGCCCACGGGCGCCGCTACGGCCTGCAGGGAGGCAAGCTGCTCGATTCCGTCTGGGAGATCGCATCGATCGCCCCCACCTCGAGCGAGCGCGTCGGCTACCCGACGCAGAAGCCGCTCGCGCTGCTCGAGCGGATCGTCCTCGCCGCGTCGCAGCTCGGCCAGACGGTGCTCGATCCGTTCCTCGGGAGCGGCACGACGGCCGTCGCCGCGCTCTCGCACGGGCGCCTGTTCCGAGGATGCGACCTCTCCGCGGACGCGATCGCGATCGCACGAGCTCGCATCGCGCCCTTGCTTCGCGCGTAGCCGATCGGCAGAATCGGCAGGGTTCCGATGGCAAGCCGCCGAACGTGGGTCGTGTCGGTCGGCCAGGAGAGTGCATGTATCAGTTCAGCCGCGCGATCTACCTCGCAGTCAAGGATCTCGTCGAAGCAGATGGAGGCCTCGAGCAGCGCGCCGCAGCGCAGCGCCGGGTGCTGGCCGCATGCGAGGGCACGATCGAGCGCATCGGGACGGATCCGTCCTACTTCGCACGCCCCGTCAGGAGCCTCTTCGAGGAGATCCGGCGCGAGTTCCCGATTCGCCATCAGGCTCGGGTCTTCGTGGCGGTCGACGAGGTCATCCGGCGCGTGCAGCTGGCAGCCCAGAGCGAGGCACAGCGCCGCAGCACCGAGCTCGGCCGGTGCCATGCCCTCACGCGCAAGGGCCAGCCGTGCCAGCGGGCTGCGATGCCCGGCTCGACGTTCTGCCCGTCGCACGCGCATCTCGACGAGCACGCGCCCGCCGGCGTCTACGCCGCTTAGGAGCTCCGCGACGTTCGCCCCGGATCCATCCACTTCCTCGGATCGCCGCTTCAGAGCGGCAGCTCGAGCTGCGCCTCTCGCTCGAGCTTGGCGCAATAGACGCCGAGCAGCCGCACCGGAGCCGCTCGATCGTCGATCGCCTTGCGGAGAAGCTGGACGGCGATCTCGGCGAGCGCGGCCGCGTCGCGTGGCGGCCCGGCGAGCGTGCGCGAGCGCGTGACGAGCGCGAAGTCGGCGTAGCGCACCTTGGTCGTGACCGTGCGCGCGACGTAGCCGGACCGCTCGACGCGTTCGAAGACGCGCTCGGCGATCGGCCGCAGCTCGCCCGCCATCGCCTCGAGGTCGCGCAGGTCGACGTCGAACGTCGTCTCCTCGCCGACGGTCACCGGCTCTGAGGCCTCGACCGCGACCGTGCGCTCGTCGCGTCCGCGCGCGCGCTCGCGAAGCTGCAGGCCGACCCGTCCCATCCCGAAGCGTGCGAGCTCGGCGTCGCTGCAAGCCGCAAGCTCGCCGATCGTGGTGATCCCGCGCTCGCGCAGCCGCTCGTCCGAGCGCGGGCCGACGCCGGGCAGCAAGCGCAGCGGAAGCGGTCCGAGAAAGACGGCCTCGCGCCCCGGCTCGACGACGACGATGCCTCCGGGCTTGCGCCGGTCGCTCGCGATCTTGGCGACGGTCTTGCCGGTGCCGCAGCCGAGCGAGCACGACAGCCCCGTGCGGTCGCGAACCGCCGCCTGCAGCGCCCCGAGCACCGCGCGCACCTCGCTCGGACCGCGCACGAGCGGCGCCAGGTCGAGGTAGCCCTCGTCGATCCCGACCTGCTCGACGCGCCCGACGAACGCCGCGACGAGCCCCCAGATCTCACGCGAGACCTCGCGGTAGCGCTCGTGGTCGGGCCGCACGAAGATCACGGTCGGACAGCGCCGGAGCGCCTCCGCCGAGCTCATCGCCGAGCCGATGCCGAAGCGGCGCGCCTCATAGCTCGCAGTCGCCACGACCCCGCGGCCGTGCGGGTCACCGCCCACGACGAGCGCCTTGCCGCGCAGCTCGGGCCGGTCACGCTGCTCGACCGCTGCAAAGAAGGCGTCGAGATCGAGGTGCCCGATCACCGCGACACGGTCGCCGGCGCGGCGGCCTCCGAGCCGGCGAAGGCCAGCATCAGGCGGGCGCCGGGGCCGATCCCGCGGAGCAGCACTCGGGCTCGGCCGGACGAGCCCAGACGCACCGCGCGCTGCTGCACGCGACCGCTCACGCGCGTCACCACGAGCCGCAGGCGGGCGCGTGCGATCAGCGGCGATCCGCGCACGATCAGGATCGTCCCCTCGGGATCCGGCGTGCGCGCGAGCCGCAGATGGGCAGACCGCTGGACCGTGCCGATCAGGCCGAGCTGCAGCCCGGAGGCGTCGACGGACCCGATCGAGAGCGCGACGAGCCTCCCGCGCAGTCCCCGCGCCGAGACGCGGACGGGCTGCCAGCCGCCAACGACCGTCTTGCTCCCGAGCACGCCAGTCTGCGCCCGCAGCTCGAAGGTCGGCTGCGTGTCGACGATCGCGCGCGCCCAGACGCTCACAGTGACGGCATCGAGCGGCATGCGGAACGGCGTCGTCGCCGCGCTGAACGGCCCGCTGCCGAGGGACAGCTGCGCCGCGCCGGGACCGCGGTGGATCCGCTCGGCGACGCCCCGCGCGAGCGTCAGCGCCGGCGCGACGATCCCCGTCTGCCCGACCTTCGCGAGATCGAGCGCATCGGTCCGACCCATCACCGGGTCGAGCACGAGGGCGATCGCCGAGCCCGCGACCCCGCGAGCGCTCAGCGGGAACGTCTTCCACGTGCGCCCGGGCGTCAGCGTGCCGAGCAGCAGATCTCGCGTGCCTGAACGCGCGAGCACGCGGACGCGCGGATTTCCGACCGGTGCCCTGGCGGTCACGAAGAGCATCTGGTGCGAGGCCGGCACGGTGAATGACGCCGAGACGAGCGTCGAGTTGTCGCGCACCGCGCAGTAGCGGCCGGGAGCGCCACCCGCCCGCACGCTCACGGCTCCGGGGCCGAGCACCCGCCAATCGGCGAGGCCGTGGGCGAATCGTGCGCCGCTCGGCCCGCCGCCCGGCGGAGCGGTTGCGCGGGCGAGATCGGCATCCGGCGCCGTCGCAGCTGACGTCGCGGCGCGACCGGCGACGGGATAGGCTGCCAGTGCGAGGAGGAGCGCGCACGTGGCCGCGGCGATCCAGGTCACGGAGGCGCGCATTCCCTCATCGTAGAACGCCCACTCACTCGAGCTTCGAGGCAGTAGACTGCGCCCTTCGTGACCCCCGATACCGACAAGCTCGTCCGCCAGCTCTCGCTCGTCGCTTACCTGATGGCGGAGCGGCGCTCCGCGTCCGCGCGCGACGTCAAGCAGGCGGTCGAGGGCTACACCGAGATGTCGGACGAGGCGTTCGCCCGCCGGTTCTACGCAGATCGCACCGAGCTCCTGGCACTCGGCATCCCCCTGCAGTCGCAGCGCGACGATTTCACGGGCGAGGAGCTGTACACGCTGCTGCGCGAGCACTACTTCCTGCCGGCGCTCGAGCTGAGCGACGCCGAGTTCGCGGCGCTGGCGACGGCCGTGCATCTGCTCGACGGCCAGTTCGCGTACGCGGAGCCGCTCCGGCTCGCGCTCCAGAACCTCGCGCTCGGCCGGCCGAACCCGGTCTACGACGCCTCCCCCGAGGTCTCGCTCCGGCTGCTCGGCAGCGGCTTCACGAGCGACGTCGCGGCCCGCCTGCAGAAGCTCGAGACCGCGGTCTCGAAGCAGCGAACCGTGGTCTTCCCCTACTGGGCGATCTCGTCCGACGAGCTCGCCACGCGCACGATCGACCCCTACAGCCTGTACGTGATGGGCGGGCAGTGGTACGTGATCGGTCACGACCACGACCGCCTCGACATCCGCACGTTCCGGCTCGCGCGGATCCGTGGCGACGTGCGCTTCGCGACGCGGCGGGAGCGCGACTTCCGCGTTCCGACGGAGTTCGACCCGACGCTCTACCGCAATCGCGCGCCCTGGCAGCTCGGCGAGGCCGACGACGAGCTCGCCGTCGTCCACGTGGCGCCTGACGCGGCCTGGCTCGTCGAGCGCTCCGTCGGCGAGTACGGCACCGTCGAGCGCCACGACGATCGCTCGATCACGCTGACGACGCCGTTCGCGAGCGGACGCGAGCTCGCGCGCTACATGATCGGGCTGGACGGCCTCGCGACGGTCCTCTCCCCGGCCTCCGTCGTCGACCTCGTTGCCGGCTCGCTCGAGCAGACGGCGGCGGCGCACTCGGGCGAGGCGCCGTCCCATGCCGTCCCGGTCGAGCTGATCGATCGCGAGGTCGAGTCCGGCGAGCGCGTCGAGAGCCCCGTCACGCCCGAGCGGTTCGCGGTGCTGCAGGCGCTCCTGGCCGAGCTCCTGGCCGCGTGCGGCGAGGAGAGCGACGGCGAGATCGACGCCGCCGAGCTTGCAGCGCGCTTCAAGCTGAGCGACGAGGAGCTCGAGGATCACGTCCAGCTGCTCAACCTCGTGAACTTCGGCGGCGGCTGCTACGCGGTCTACGTCGAGCGCGTCGACGACGGCCGGACGCTGCACGTGGAGAAGGAGCTGTACGGCGACGAGTTCCGCCAGCCGGCGCGCCTCTCGCCGCTCGAGGGCAAGGCGCTCCTGCTCGCGCTCGACCTCGTCGGACCGCTCGTCGCCGCAGACGCCGGGACGACGCTCGACAGCGTGCGCGAGAAGATCGGCGCGGCCTTCGGGCGCTACGAGACGCGCGGTGCACCGGCCCCGCTCCCGAGCGGCGTGGACGAGGACGTGCTCTCGGTGCTCTCGCACGCCGTGCGCGAGCGCGAGGTCGTGCGCATGGAGTACCTCTCGCGGCAGAGCGACGCCGTCGAGGAGCGCGTTATCGAGCCGCACTTCCTGCGCGGCGTGCGCGGCGACTGGTACTGCGACACCTACGACCGGTCGCGCGAGGGCGAGCGCACGTTCCGCGTCGACCGCGTGCGCTCTGCGAGCCGCACGGGTGAGACGTTCGAGCGGCGGCCGCAGATCGAGGCGAAGACCGAGGTCACGCTCGGGGACCAGGCCGGCACGGCCTCGATCCTGTTCGCGCCGTCCGTCGCCCGCTGGGAGCTCGAAGGCCGATCCGACACGGTGCAGCTCGCCGACGGCTCGGCGCTCGCATCGGTGCCGTACGGCAGCGAGCGCTGGCTCACGACCGAGCTCTGCCGCTACCTCGGCGAGGCGGTGTTGCTCGAGCCCGAGGCGCTCCGCCACCGCGTCGCGGCGCGCGCACGGGAGCTCGCCGAGCTCGCGCGCGAGCCGGTGTCGTCCCACTCCCGCTAAGAGTTAGAACTTCTAAAGAAGCTCTAGCTGCGTTCGAGCGCGCGTCGCGCCGCCACTCGGAGCAGGTCATCGGCGCTGTCGCGATACGGGCCTGCAAGCTCGGGCGCATGCTCGGGGAACGCGTTGCCGAGCGCGACGAGGGCGTTGCGCCGCAGGTAGCGCGGATCGCGGTCCGGCACGTAGAGGTGGCCGTGACGGCTGAGCAGCTCGGCATCCGGGAGCGTCAGCCAGTCGGTCAGCGAGATCCACGCGCCGGCGTGCGGCTGCTCGTCGGCACCACGCCGCGCCGGGCCTGCGTTCCAGGGACAGACGTCCTGGCAGATGTCGCATCCGTAGACACGATCCTCGAGCGCCGCCGCGTGCTCCTCCGGCATCGCGTTGCGCTGCTGCGTCGTCCACGAGATGCATCTCGTCGCGTCGAGCGTGCCCGGCTCGTCGAGCGCGCCGGTCGGACAGGCGTCGATGCACAGCGTGCACGACCCGCAGCCGGGTGGCACGAGCTGCGGCGCCGGCTCGAGCTCGAGCTCGGCGTCCGTGACGATCACGCCGAGCGCGACGAACGAGCCATGTCCCGGCACGATCGCCATCGTGTTCTTCGCTGAGAACGCGAGGCCGGCACGGATCGCCGCAGCGCGGTCGACGTGGTGATTCGAGTCGACGAAGACGGCGCAACGCGCGCCCTGCGCGCGCAGGCCGTCGGCGATCACGCCGAGCCGCGCGCGCAGCGGCGCGTAGGGATCGCTCCAGGCGTAGCGCGGCATCCGGCCCGTCGGATCGTCGGGCCGCGGGGCGGCCGGGCGCCAGAGTGGAGCGGCTGCCGCGATCACGCTGCGCGCGCCGCGCACGAGGCGCTCGGGGTGGCATGAGCGTGCGGTGTTCGTCAGCGTGAAGCGCATCTCACCGAACAGGCCGCGCGCCCGGCGCTCGGCGATCACGCGCTCCGTCTCGAGGTACGGCTCGGCCGCGGCTACGCCCAGGAGCAGGTCGTCCCCGCAGTCGCGTGCAAGCTCCACGCAACCCAACGTACCACCCGGGAGAGGTCCGATTTCCGCTACTCGACGTGCGAAGATGAGGCCATGGTCGAAGATTTCGAGCAGTGCGTTCGAGCCGTCTCGAGCCGTGATGCGCGCTTCGACGGCTGGTTCGTGATCGGCGTCACCTCGACCGGCATCTACTGCAGGCCGAGCTGCCCCGCGATGATGCCGAAGCGCGAGCACATCCGCGTCTACGCAACCGCTGCAGGTGCGCAGACGGCCGGCTACCGGGCCTGCAAGCGCTGCCGTCCCGACGCCTCGCCGGGCTCGCCCGAGTGGAACGTGCGCGCCGACCTGACGGGCAGGGCGATGCGTCTGATCGCCGACGGCGTCGTCGACCGCGACGGCGTCTCGGGCCTCGCCTCCCGGCTCGGCTACAGCGAGCGGCACCTGCACCGGCAGCTCGTCGCCGAGGTCGGAGCCGGCCCGATCGCGCTCGCCCGCGCGCAGCGAGCCCAGACCGCTCGCACACTGATCGAGACGACGGATCTGCCGTTCGGCGAGGTCGCGTTCGGTGCCGGCTTCGCGAGCGTGCGCCAGTTCAACGACACCGTCCGTGACGTCTTCGCCTCGACGCCGACCGAGCTGCGTCGCCGCGGCCGCGCGCGCGCATCGACCGCGCCCGGCACGCTGCAGCTGCGCCTGCCGTACCGCGAGCCGTTCGACGCCGACGGGCTGCTCGCGTTCCTCGGCTCGCGCGCGATTCCGGGAATCGAGGAGATCGACGACGGCGCCTACCGGCGCACGCTCCGCCTGCCGCACGGAACGGGCGTCGTGACGCTCTCCGCCGGCGCGGATCGCTGCGTGCGCTGCGCGCTGAAGCTCGACGACGTGCGCGATCTGCAGTCGGCGGTGCAGCGCTGCCGCCACCTGCTAGACCTCGACGCCGACCCGGTCGCGATCGCGGAGCTGCTCGGAGCCGACGAGCTGCTCGCTGCGCTCGTGGCCCGCAGGCCGGGTCGCCGCGTGCCGGGCTGCGCGTCCGGCGATGAGATCGCCGTGCGCGCCGTGCTCGGTCAGCAGGTCTCGGTGAAGGGCGCGCGCACGCTCGCCGGGCGCATCGTCGCGGCCTGCGGCGAGCCGCTGCCGCTGGCCGACGGTGCGCTCACGAACCTCTTCCCCACGCCGGCCGCGCTCGCCGAGATCGATCCTGCCGTGCTCGCGATGCCGCAGAGCCGAAAGCGCACCGTGCTCGCGCTCGCTGCGTCGCTCGCCGGCGGGACGGTCTGCCTCGATCGGGGCGCGAGCCGCGAGGCCGCGACCGAGGCGCTCGCGGCGATCCCCGGCATCGGTCCGTGGACGATCGCCTACGTCGCGATGCGCGCGCTCGGCGATCCCGACGCGTTTCTGCCGAGCGATCTCGGCGTGCGCCACGCGGTCGAGCGGCTCGGGCTGCCGGGCGACCCGGCGAGCATCGAGCGGCGCTCCAAGCCGTGGCGACCGTGGCGCGCGTACGCCACGCAACACCTCTGGGCCTCGCTCGACGTCGCGGCATAGCCGCCGCCTCCATCCGGCTACCCTGCGTCGATGCGCGCGGCGAGGATCCACGAGGAGGGCGACGTCGACGTCGTCGTGATCGACGATGTGCCGACGCCCGAGCCCGGGCCCGGCGAGGCCCGCGTGCAGCTCCGTGCGAGCGCGCTCAACCACATCGACATCTGGATCCGGCTCGGCAAGCCGTCGCGCCCGAAGCCGCACACGCTCGGTGCCGACGGCGCGGGCGTGATCGACGCGCTCGGGCCGGGCGTGAGCGGCCTCGAGCTCGGTGCCGAGGTCGTGATCAACCCGGGCCTCTTCTGCGGGACGTGCAGCGAGTGCCGCCGCGGCGAGCAGTCGCTGTGCCCGGATCTGCACGTGATGGGCGAGCACGTCAACGGGACGCACGCCGATTTCTGCTGCGTGCCCGTCCAGAACCTGCACCCGAAGCCCGAGCGCCTGAGCTGGCCCGAGGCCGCCGCGTACCCGCTCGCGTTCGCGACCGCGTGGCGGATGCTCGTCAGCCGGGCCGAGCTGCGCACCGGCGAGTGGGTGCTCGTGTGGGGCGCCGGCTCGGGCGTCGGCAGCGCCGCAGTGACGATCGCCTCAGCGCTCGGCGCGCGCGTGATCGCAACGGCGTCACGTGCCGAGACGCTCGCGGCGGCGCGCACCTTCGGCGCGGAGCACACGATCAACCATGCGAGCGACGACGTGCTCGCAGCGGTGCGCGAGATCACGGGCGGCCGAGGCGTCGACGTCGTCTTCGAGCACGTCGGCGAGGCGACCTGGAAGACCTCGATCGAGGCGCTCCGCAAGGGCGGCAGGCTCGTCACCACGGGCGCGACGACGGGAGGCAACCCTCCCGCGCGGATCCACCGGATCTTCTGGAAGCAGCTCTCGATCCTCGGCTCGACGATGGCCTCCGACTCGGACTTCCGAGCGGTCACCGACCTCGTCGCGCGCGGGCGGGCGAACCCGATCGTCGACTCCGTGCTGCCGCTCGAGCAGGTGCGCGACGCCCAGCGACGGCTCGAGGCGGGACTGCAGATCGGCAAGATCGTGCTCGGACGCGATCGGTGAAGGACGTGCTGCTCGTCCCCGACGGCGCCGTCTCGGGGAATCCCGGCCCTGGAGGATGGGGCGTCGTCCTCGTCAGCGGCGAGCACCGCCGCGAGCTCTCGGGCTTCGAGCCGCTGACGACGAACAACCGGATGGAGCTGCTCGCCGTGATCGAGGGCCTGCGCGCGCTGACGCGGCCGTGCCGCGTGCGCATCCAGTCGGACTCCGCCTACGTCGTCAACGCGCACCGGCAGGGCTGGATCGCAAACTGGGAGCGGAACGGCTGGCGGACGTCAGCCAAGAAGCCGGTCGAGAACCAGGATCTGTGGCAGGACCTGCTCGCGGCGGAGCAGGGTCACGAGATCACCTGGGAGCTCGTCAAGGGCCACGCCGGGCACGAGCTGAACGAGCGGGCAGACGAGCTGGCGGTGGCGGCGCGCTTGGCCGGCGTGGCCGTCTAGCACCTCGCACTATCCGGCGACCGCTCGATACCGCGAGAGCGTCCGCTCCCGCTCCACCGCGAGGTCGATGATCGGCCCGGGGCGGTCCGGCGCCCAGCGCTGCACGTAGACGCCGTCCGGATCGAACTTCCGCTCCTGCAGGAGCGGGTTGAAGACGCGGAAGTACGGGGCCGCATCGAGGCCGAGTCCCGCGACCCACTGCCAGCTGCCTGCGTTGGAGGAGAGGTCGCCGTCCGCCAGATGCGCCCGGAACCACTGCTCGCCGCGGCGCCAGTCGACGTGCAGGTGCTTGACGAGGAGGCTCGCGGCGATCATGCGCACGCGGTTCGGCAGGTAGCCGGTCTCCGCGAGCTGCCGCATCCCGGCGTCAACGACGCCGAAGCCCGTCTCGCCGCGGGTCCAAGCCTCGAAGTGGGCATCCGTTCCCGGCCACTCGAGGGCGTCCCAGCGACGCTCGACCGCGTGCTCGGCGAGATCTGGATGCTGCGCGAGCACGTACTTGAACCAGTCGCGCCAGAGGATCTCGGACCGCCACTTGGCCGCACCCGCACGCGCTGCCACGGCCGCGGCCCGGCGAGGCGAGAGCATGCCGAGCTTGAAGGCAGGCGAGAGCAGCGAGGTCGCGTCGGGATCCCAGACGTTGTCTCGCTGCGCGGCATAGCGCCCGGCGCGCTCGTCCCGCCAGCTGCGCAGGCGCTCGAGCGCGTGCGTCTCGCCTCCCGGCAACGGAAACCGCTGCGCTGTCGAGATGGCGAGCATCGCCTCGTCCGGGAGCGAGAACGGCTCGGTCGAAGCGAGCAGCCGCCCGTCGAGCGCGAGCTCCGCCGGGAGCGCCTTCGGATCGCCGACGACTCGCTCGACGCAGCGTGCGTAGGACGAGTACGTCTTCGGACTCCCACCATCGGGCAACGCGATCATGCGATGCGGGATCACCGTCAGGTCGTCGTGAAGCACGAGCTCCGCCCCGGCCTCGGCGATCAGCCGGGCCGCATCGGCGTCGCGCCGCAGGGCAAACGGCTCGTCGTCGGCACAGGCGTGTACCTCGCGCGCGCCGAGTTGGCGGACGAGCCCGGCGATCTCCTTCTGCGAGACGCCGACGCGGATGATCAGAGAGCCGCCCCTGGCGACGAGCCGCCCGTGCAGATCCTCGAGCCCGGCGAGCAGGATGCGCAGCCGTGCCGGCGCGACGTCGGCCGCCTTGAACAGCCTCGGATCGAGGCAGAACGCGCAGGCGACGGGCAGCCCGCTCGCGAGGGCGGCTCGCAGAGCCGGGTTGTCATCGAGACGAAGGTCGCGCCGGAACCAGTGCAGCGCGACCGCTCCGATCACCCCCGCTCAGTACCCGAGAATGAACTTCGCGTCTTCGGACATCTTCTCGGGCGACCAGGCGGGCGTCCACACGAGCTCGGTCTCGACCTCGGCGATCCCGTCGCAGCTGCGCGCGACCTGCTCGATCTGCTCGGCGATCCAGGGGCCCACCGGGCAGCCCATCGAGGTCAGCGTGTAGATCACCTTCGCGTTCGCGGCAGCATCGATCGCGACGTCGTAGACGAGTCCGAGATCGACGATCCCCATCCCGATCTCGGGGTCCTCGACGGCGTTCAGCGCCTCAGTCATCTGCTCGACGGTGGTCATACGGGCATGCTACCCGCTTGCGCCCGCACGCCCCGTGGAGTCAGTGGCTCTTGCGCTGCTCGAGGATGCCGATCACGATCAGGGCCGCCATCAGGAACAGGATCAGGCCGATCATGATCTCGACGGTGTAGTCCTTGCCCTTCCGCTCGGCCTCGGCCGCGAGCGCCGACGCCGGCGTCGCGAGCGAGACGAGGAGCACGCCGCTGAATGCACGCAATCTGGTCATCGGCGACATTCAATCACACCGCGTCCTCGCGTTCATCTAGCTGCCGGAGGAGAGCGACCGCCTCGGCTCGAAGCGCGAGCCGCTCCTGCTCGAAGTCCGCCTGCGTGAGCCGTCCGGCCGCGCGATCCTGCTCGAGCTCCTGCAGCGCGGCGAGCGTGGCGTCACGCCGCTCGAGCAGCTCCCGGCGCGCCTGCTCCTCCTCCGTGCCGACGTCGAGCGCGGTCGACGGGCGCAGGAACGGCGCGCCGATCGCGATCACGGCAACGCCTACGAGCGCGATCAGCAGGAGGGCGGCCGGGATCATGGCGCCGCGGTGCGCGCGAGCTCATCGGTGCGGCGCGCGACGCGTGCGGCGACGCGCGCGTCGGGCCAGATCGCGATCCCAAAGCCGGCGATCAGCACGAGGCCGGCCAGCCAGAGCAGGTTGACGAGCGGGTTGACGAGCACCTTGAGGTTGACCCCGGTGCCGCGGACGGCACCGTTGAACGCGATGTAGAGATCCTCGCCAGTCCAGGTCGGGCGGATCGAGACCTCCTGCGACGACTCGGGCGCGTCGGTGTAGCTGCGCTTGCCCGGCCGCACCGTGTCGATCAGCTTGCCTCCGCGCCGCACCTCGATCAGCGCGTTCGTGCTGTTCCAGTTCGGCCCCCGCTCGGTGGTCAGCCGCACGAACGTGAGCGTGTAGCCGCCGATCTTGAAGCTCTGCCCCGGCTCGAGCACCGGCTGGCGGACCGTCGCGTACGCGCTCGTGCCGACGATCGCGACGATCCCGATCACGATCGCGAGGTGCACGACGTAGCCGCCGTAGCGGCGCCGGTTGCGCGCGACGAGCTGCGTCGTGGCCGCGGGCCACGAGGTGCCGGGCGCGAGGCGCCGGCGAGCGGCCGCCCCGCGTGCGATCTCGAGCAGGATCGAGACCGTCACGAACAGGCAGAGGCTCAGCGCGATCGCCCCGGGAACGCTCGAGCCGAAGCCCGCGAGCAGCAGCACGCCGATGCCTGCCGCGGCGGACAGGAACGGCCAGCGGAACGCCTGAATCACGCCGCGCGTCGAGGCACGGCGCCAGGCGATCACCGGGCCGATGCCCATCAGCATCAGCAACGGCAGGCCGATCGCGACCGCGAAGAAGTTGTAGTACGGGGTCGAGGTCTGGATCTTGTGCCCTCCGACCGCCTCCGAGAGCGGCGGGAAGAGGATCCCCCACAGCACCGCGAACGCGAGCGCGACGAACAACAGGTTGTTGAACAGGAAGGTGGCCTCCCGCGAGACGGGCGACTCGATCCGGTGCGGCGACTTGAGGCGGTGCGCGTTGCGGCTGATCACGACGATCGCGAAGGCGGCAGCGATCCCGATCCAGGCCACGAACCACCAGCCGATGCTCGATCGCGCGAACGTGTGGATGCTCGACGTGAAGCCGCTCCGGGTGAAGAACGTGCCGGTGATGCAGAGCACGTAGGTGAGCGCGACGAGCGAGACGTTCCAGACGCGCAGCATCCCCTTCTTCTCCTGCACGATCACCGAGTGCAGGAACGCCGTGCCGGTCAGCCACGGGATCAGCGCCGCGTTCTCGACGGGATCCCACCCCCAGAACCCGCCCCAGCCGATCTCCTCGTAGGCCCACTTCGCGCCGAGCAGCATGCCGAGGCCGAGCGCGAGCCACGGGACGAGCGTCCAGCGGCGCGTCAGCTGGATCCAGCGCTCGTCGGCGCGGCCGGCGAGCAGCGCCGACATCGCGAACGCGAACGGGACCGTGAAGCCGACGTAGCCGAGGTAGAGCATCGGCGGATGGATCATGTTGTACGGGTTCTGCAGAGACGCGACCATGCCGCGTCCGGCGGTCGGAACGACCGCGCCGACGCTCTCGAACGGGCTCGCGATGAAGCAGATCGTGAACGCGAAGAAGGCGCAGGCGGCTCCGAGGATCGCGACCACCCAGGGCATCAGATCGTGATTGCGACGGCGGTTCTGCCACGTCACGAGCGCCGAGAGACCGGTCAGCACCAGCAGCCAGAGCAACAGCGATCCCTGCTGCGTCGTCCAGAACGACGACGTCAGGTATGGCTGCGGGACCGTGTCCGACGAGCTGCGCCAGACCACCAGGAAGCGGTAGTCGTGGGTCTGGATCGCCCACATGAAGACCGCCGAGGCGACGACGACGGCCGCGAATGCCGCGAGCAACGCACGCCGGCCGCTCTCGAGCAGCCGGCGGTCCCGTCGCCGACCGGCCATCCAGCCCGCTGCCGTCGCGTAGACGGCGAGCCCGAAGGCCAGGAGCAGGCTGCCGCGACCGATCAGATCCATCCGGCGGTCAGAGCCCTTCGGGCGGCGAGGAGGCGTACTTCGACGGGCACTTCGTGCTCAGGGAGTCGGTCTTCGCGTGGAAGACGCCCCCTTCGAGCCGGCCGTCGACGATCACGTCGCGCCCGACGGCGAAGTTGTCCGGGATCGAGCCTCGATAGATCACCGTGTAGCGGAGCGAGTGGTCGCGCGTGTCGGCGATCACGAAGCGCCGCTCTCCGGTCGCCGTGATCGAGTCGTCGCCGTCCGTGATCACGGCGGCCGCGAGGCGGACGACCTGGGTCGAGGCGTCGCCCTTGCGCGCGAGCTCCGACACGCGCGTGACCTGAACGGCCCCGCCGAGCACGGTGCTGTAGAGCAGCACCGCGGCGAGCGTCGACGCGATGCCGAGAGCGACGATCAGGCGCAGGGAGCTACCACGCATCGCCCGCACTCTACCCCGCCGAAGCGGGTCAGGGACGCCGGTAGCCGAGCTCGCCGCAGAGCGCCCCGCCGGGCTCGCGGAGCGCGTCGCAGTATCCCTGGCCGTACGCGGCGCGCAGGAACCAGCCGATCAGCTCGTGATCCCACTTCTCGGGCGGCACCTGGAAGAGCTCGGCCCAGACCTCGGCCAGTCGTCCGTCGAGGACGGAAGCGAGCTGATCCCGAGACGCTGGTGCGAGCGGTGCCGGAGACGTCGTGCCCTCTGCCATACACGAAGCCTACGATCCGGGTCGGACAGATCAGTCGCCGGGGGTCGCTTGCGGCCGCGGGCGAGGGCGCACCGAGCCGGGGCCACGGCCGAGCCTGCGCAGCGTCTCGGGCCACGTCACGAGGCTCTCGCTCGAGAGCACGACGAGGGCCGCCAGCGGCAGATCCGAGTAGCGCTCGAATGCCGCGTAGCGGGGCTGCCACTCGGGAAAGAACTTGCGGTTGAAATCGAGCAGCCGCTCGACCTGGAAGAACCGATCGGCCCGGCTGAGCGCCCGCCGCAGCAGGCGCTGCGGGCCCGTCAGGCCCTGGTCCGTGCGCAGCAGCTCGCCGAAGGCGTTGAAGTTGAGCGAGACGCGCGCGATGCCCTGCTCCCTGGCCCAGCCGAACGTCTCGCAGAGGGCGAACTCCATCAGCCCGTTCGGCGTGTCGTGCAGCCGCCGCATCGCCGAGAGCGAGAGGTCGCCGGTCGCGGGCGCCGGCACGAAGTGCACGAAGCCGGCGACGGTCGAGGCCTCGTCGATCACGAGCGTGAAGACGCCGTCGCCGTGCTCGCGCGCGAGCAGGTCGTCGAGCGACATCGAGAAGCCGCGCTCGGGCTGCCCGCGCAGCCAGAAATGGTTGACGCTGCCGACCTGACGCCGCTGCTCGACGGTCAGGTCCCGCGCCCGCAGCACGACCGCCCGGTAGCCCGCCTTCTGCAGCCGCGCGCACGACTGCCGCACCTTGCGGATCGCACGGCCCTCGAGCGAGAACTGCGCCGGCAGGACGACCGCCTCGTCGCCGACGTAGAGCGTCCGCAGCCCGACCTCGTGCCAGCTCGCCGTTCCCGCGCTGCCGACGCCGAGCACGGCGATGCGCCAGGCGTGACGGTGGCACTCGGAGAGGAACTCGCGCAAGAGGGCGGGGACCGCCTCCGGGTCGCCGACGGGATCGCCCGAGACGAGCGCGACGCCGCCGGTCACGCGGTAGGCGACGAACGCGGTCCGCTCGGCGTTGAAGAAGTACGACTTGTCCCGCCGCAACGCGAAGTAGCTGAGCGAGTCCCGCCCATAGCGCTCGACGAGCCGCCGGGCGTCGACGCGCAGGCCCTCGCCCTGGTCCACGGGTCGCGCCCGGGGGCGCAGGGCGAGCCACAGGACATATGCGACCGCGGGCACGGTAGCGGCGGCGATGCTGAGCGTGAGATCGTGCTGGAAGCGTCCCGGGTGGTCGCTCGCGTCGAGCCCGACGAGGCCGAACGTGATCGTCTCGAGCGTGTCCGTGAACGAGAAGGCGCCGCCGCGAATCGCGGCGTGCAAGGCGCTCGCCGCGATCCCGTAGCCGAACAGGCCGCCGAGCGCGATCAGCGCGGCCGAGAGCGCGCGCGACGGTCCACCGGGATCGCCGAGCGCGTCGAACTCACGGCGGAACGTGATCAGCAGCGCGAGCACGATCGCGTCGAACGCTGCCTCCTCGAAATCGAGGCCCTTCAGCAGGTGCAGCACCGTGCCCGCCGCGAGCAGCATGACCGCGGCCTGCCACGCGCGGCGGCGCCGGCGCGCGAGTCCCCGCCCGACCAGGATCAGGCCGAACGACGCCGCCACGAGCACGCCGTCGGCGACGTGCGGTGCGGCCGGCGAGAGAATGTCGGCGACGATCTTCATGCGCCCGTGCCACGCCGGCGTGGCGGCGGAGATGAGCCCGACGACGCCCGCGAAGATCGCGACGAGCGAGAGCAGGAACGGCGCAGTCACGCCGCGGTTGCAGTCCGTATGGGATCGCCCCTCGATCCTCTCATCGTACGGCGCCGCCGCACGGGCGGCCGACCCTCGGCCTATCGTCACGCCGTGGACGTCATCGACCCGCGCTGCTACGCCGCGATCGGCCTGCCGGCGGACGCGCGGGGAACGGTCACGGCGGTGCCCTTCGAGGGCGAGATCGTGCGAGCCGGCGAGACCGACCGGCGCGCGCGGCCCTTCTGGGCGATCACCTTCCGCGTCTGCACGGGCACGGCTGCCGGCGCGTACGTGGAGTTGCGGCTCTGGCCCGAGTCGAACCCCGCGTGGTTCTCGGCGAGATTGAACCGCCTGACCGGACGTGAGCTCGAGGAGCTCGAGCGGCTCGAGCTCGAGGAGCGGCGGGCGCTGCTCGAGCACTCGCTCTCGATGCACTCCTACGAGGCGAGCTACGAGACCGCCGCCGACGGACGCGCCGAGATCCGCTTCATCGACGCGAGCGTTCCGCTCGTCGCGCCCGCCGGGCTGCCCGAGCCGCCGCTCCCCCGGCTCGCGCCGCCGGAGCCCGCAGCGGCGCCTGCGCTGCTCCCCCGCCCCGCGTTCGAGCTCGTGACGACTGCGCCGGCGCTCACCGAGCTGTGCGCGCGCCTGGCCGGCTGCCCCGTCGTGGGCGTCGACATCGAGACGGATTGCGGCCCGCTCGGCTCGCCGCCGGAGTGGTCGCCGCGCGACGGCGCCGTCCGCCTGATCCAGGTCGCCGGCGAGGTCGGCGGGGCGACCGTGTGCGGCA
The DNA here is from genome assembly GCA_031361905.1 of Actinomycetes bacterium. Taxonomy (GTDB): domain Bacteria; phylum Actinomycetota; class Thermoleophilia; order Gaiellales; family JALYLC01; genus JANLRV01. Next base: position 1,932 of record JANLRV010000032.1, on the reverse strand, counting down.
TCGTCGACTGCTACGCCGTGCGCCCGCAGCCGCTCATCCGGCTGCTCGCGGACGGCCGGCAGATCGTCGCCCACAACGCGCGCTACGAGCAGTCCTGGCTGCGCTTCCACTTCGGGCAGGGCCTCTGGACGGAGGTGCTCGACACGAGCTGCGCGTTTCGGCTGTTCGAGCGGCTCTGGTCGCTTCAGGATCCCGCCTACGAGCGACGGGACGCGACGCTCGGCACCGTCACCGGCCGCATGCTCGGGGCGCCCAAGGGCGACCACGGCGCCGACTGGTGGGGCGCCGATCCGCTGACGGCCGATCAGCTCGACTACGCCGCCTATGACGCGATCGTGATGCTCGCGCTGCGGCGGCACGTCCTGCGGATCGCGGAGGCGTTCGGGAATCTCGAGCAGGTCCTCGCGGCCTCGCGCACGGCCTGCCGCGAGGCGCTGCGACTGCCGGCCTTCGATCCGCGTGCGTGGGAGGTCGCCGCGGCGCTGATCGATCGCGACGGCGTCGAGGCGGCGCCGGTGATCCGCCGGCTCCCGCTCACCGCGGGGCAGCGCGCAGGCCTGCGCGAGCGCGTGCGGCTGCGAGCCCGCCCGGCCCCCTCCGAGTCCAGGGGTTAGCAATCACTCTGCGAGAGCTTCCTAGAGTTCGTTTCAGAATGAGTCGTGAGTGGCTGGTGAGTGGCTTCTTTGCTGTGTCTGCTGGATAGCAGACACAGCAAACACCGCGTCAAGCCGCACAGCGGCTTGACGCTCTCTGAGGCGGGATCGCCTCGAAGCCGCTCCTGTGCCAAAAGGATCGGCAATCTCCGCGGTGTGCTGGATAGCAAACCGCTCCACACGGTCGTCAAGCTACGCTTGACGACCTGATCACGGCTCAGGCGAGTGTCAAGCCGCAAGCGGCTTGACACGGTGTTTCGGTCCTCTGCTAGCAAGCAGAGGACCGAAAGAAGACGCCACCAGACGCCACGAGGCATTTTGAAACGAGCTCTCAGACGAGGCCGAGCGCCCAGTCGGGCTCGGTGAGGCTGCGGGCGAGCGTCGCGAGGAAGCGGGCGCCGGGAGCGCCATCGACCGCGCGATGGTCGAAGGCGACGGACAGCGCGAGCCGCTCGCGCATCGCGCCGAGCGCCAGGATCGCCGCCTGCGGCGGCAGGACCAGCGCGTTGAAGCGATCCACGCCGAGCGGTCCGAGGTTCGAGATCGTGAACGTGCCGCCGAAGATCTCGTCCGGGTGGAGCGCGTAGCGGCGCGTGCGCTCGACGAGCCGCTCGCGCTCTGCGGCGAGCTCCGGCAGCGTGCGCTGGTCGGCGTCGAGCACGACCGGCACGGTGAGCCCGTCGTCCATCGCGAAGGCCAGGCCGATGTTCACGCGCGAGTGCTCGACGACGGCCTCCTCGTGGAAGCTCGCGTTGACGTTCGGATGCTCGCGCAGCGTGCGTGCGCAGGCGGCCGTGATCACGTCGGTCAGCGTGACCGCGGCGACGAGCTCCTTGAGCTCGCGGCGGATGCGTCGGAGGCCGTCGGTCGCGATGTCCCGCTGCAGCGTGAACTGCGGGACGTGCGCGCTCATCGTCATCGAATGCACCGTGCCGCGGCGAAGCCGCGTCAACGCGACGCGCCTTCCCTCGCCCCGCGCATCCGTCCCTGCCATGCCTACCTGCCTTGCCGCGGACCTGGAAGCTCTGACGGAATCAATCGTGCGCGTCTGGCGAGTGGCCCGCAAGCCTGGGGCGAGACGCCGGCGGACACGACGAGGCATTCCGTGAAAGCTTCTTGCATCGCGGATCCTAGCGCCCGGCGCTTCGCCGTGAATATCCCCGGGTCAGGCCCCGGGCTATTAACGGCGAATCCGATCCCTGTCATTTAACGCTGCCCCCCACCCACCCGCCGGGCGGCTCAGGCCCAGCCGCGGCGCGCGCGCTCGATAACGAACCAC
>JANLRV010000023.1:0-20190 GCA_031361905.1 Actinomycetes bacterium | reverse complement strand
GTGCTCACCCCGCACCAGGCCGGCCTGACGGTCGAGGCCGTGGAACGCATGAGCGAAGGCGCCGCGCATGAAGTCGTGCGCCTTCTCAAAGGCGAGAAACCGCGCAATTTCGTCAACCCGGAAGTCTGGGAACGGCGCGCGAACCGCTAGCGCGCGGACTTGGCCGCAGCGAGCAGCGCGACGCGCGTGCTTTCGTACTCGGCGTCTAGCAAGGCCAGGCAAGCTTTTGCAGCGCCGGCGTCCCCCGTCTTGCCTGCCGCCTCGATTCGGCCAAGGAGCACCGCGAGCCTGAAGGCGCCCACATTGCCGGCGGAGCCGCGCAAAGTGTGGGCTGCTTCGGAGAGGTTCGCGAGGGCGCCCGAGCCGACGCGGATCTCGGCGTAGTCGGCCCCGAACACGCGCCGGGCGAGGTCGGCGGCGATCACCTCGATCTGCTCGATCGCCTCGAGCCCCATCTCGTATTTCGCGCCCGCATAGCCGAGCGACGGCCGCGAGCCGAGCGAGGCCGAGAGCGCGGCCTCGGCTCGCGGATTCATCACGTTCGTCGCGGGGTTGAGATTGATGCAGTCGAGCTCGTGGATCGTGCGGTTCTGCTCGATCAGCGACTCGAGCCTGCCGGCGAGCGCGTCCGGCGAGCTGCCTGCGACGCCCTCGAGGATGGCGCGCTCCCGCGCCCTCGCCTCGGCCGGCAGCCAGCTCCTCTCGCCGCTCACGGCAGATGCGGGCGTCGCCATGCGGCAATCATCCCGGCAGCGGCGTGCCGATGCAACGGGTGGTCCATCACAGGGAGAAGCCGGGCGGGTCCGCCAGCTCCGGATGGTCCCGCACGAAGGCGCGGACGTCGGCGAGCGTGCGCGTCCAGTCGTAGAAGACCTCCTTCGCCGAGAGCAGCTCGACGCCGTTCGCGAGCAGGCGGTCGATCCCGTGGCCGTGCGCCGCGCCGGGCGAGAAGAGCGCGTCGCGCACGCCCACGACGCGATAGCCGCGGCTGGCCAGGGTGAGGGCGGAGTGCGCGATGCAGACGTCGGTCTCCATCCCGCAGATCACGACCGTGTCGGGCGCTGCACGCTCGATCGCGGCGAGGATCGGCGGGTTGTCGCCCGCGCCGAAGACGGGCTTGACGAGCACGGAGGCGCCCGCGGGCACGCACGCGAGCACGCGCGCCGAGGTGTGGCCGTTCTTGTCCGGATCCTCCTCGGTCACGACCGCAGGCACCGCGAGCCCTGCCGCCATGCCGGCGACCCAGGCGACGCGATCGAGGTAGGCCTCGAACGCCGCGCGATCGACGTCGGTCCGCGCGGGCGGGTAGAAGCCCTCCTGCACGTCGACGACGAGCAGCAGCGACTCCTCTCGGCGGATCAGCGACACGGCGCGAACGGTACCGTGCGCGTCAGTCCCCGGCCGGCGCCTCTGCCGTCGCTCGCAGCGCGAGCCGCGGGATCGTGATGTGCGTGAGCGGTCCCATCGCGAGCGCGTAGGCGAGCGTGCCGATTCCGACCGTGCCGCCCAGCAGCCACCCGGTCGCGAGCACGGCGAGCTCGATCGAGGTGCGCACGACACGGATCGAGAGGCCGCGCGCGGCCAGGCCGGTCGTCAGCCCGTCACGGGGGCCGGGCCCGAGGCCGGCACCGATGTAGGCGCCCGTCGCGATCGCGTTGAGCACGATGCCGACGACGAGCAGCGCCACCCGGGCGGCCATGTCGCCGGGCGGGTCGAAGGTCCCGAGCACGAGGTCCATCACCGTGCCGACGAGCGCGACGTTGAGGATCGTGCCGACCCCGGGACGCTGGCGCAGCGGGATCCAGCACAGCAGGACGACCGCTCCGATGATGTTCGTCCAGACGCCGATCCCGAGCCCGATGCGGTGCGAGAGGCCCTGGTGGAAGACGTCCCAGGGGTCGAGGCCGAGGCCCGAGAGCACGAGCATGCTGGCGGAGATGCCGTAGAGCGCGAGACCGAGAAGCAGCTGGCCGAGACGCAGCGAGCGGTTGTCTCGCGGCGTCAGCGCGAGCAGTCGGGGAACGGCCATGTCACGTAGAGTGGCAGATATGGCACTCTCGCAACAGGGCCAATTCGCGGACGCTGGCCCGACGTCTCTCCGGCCGATGCCGCCGGCACGCCTCGAGCGGCTGCTCGGCGACTGGCGGCAGGGCGACCACGCCTACCTCGAGCTCGCGACCGCGTTGCGCGGCCTCGCGCACGACGGCCGGCTGCCCCCCGGCACGCGTCTTCCCTCGGAGCGCTCGCTCGCGAAGCTGCTCGGTCTCAGCCGCAACACGGTGACCGCCACGATGGACGTGCTGCGCGCCGACGGCCTGCTCGCAAGCCGCCGCGGGGCGGGCTCGTGGACCACGCTTCCCCGCACGATCGGTGCGCGTCCGGACGGGACCGGGCAATCGACCGCGGAGCTCGACATGACGGCCGCCGTGCTCCCGGCGCCTGCTCGCCTGGGCTCGCTCGCGGCGCTCGCCGCCGCCGATCTGCAACGCCACCTCGGCGGCATCGGGTACGACCCCTACGGGCTGCCCGAGCTGCGCGATGCGATCGCGGCGCACCTCACGGAGCGCGGCGCACCGACGCGCCGCGAGCACGTGCTCGTCACGCAGGGCGCGCTGCACGGGCTCGATCTGGTGCTGCGGACGCTCGTCCGCCCCGGCGACGGGGTGCTCGTCGAATCGCCCACCTACCCCGCGGCGCTCGACGCGATCGCCGCGCGCGGCGCGCGTGCGCTGCCGGTCGCGATCGATGACGAGGGCTGGGATCTGCCGTTCCTCGAGTCCACGCTCGAGACCGTCGCTCCGAGGCTCGCATACCTCACCCCCGACCATCAGAATCCCACCGGAGTCAGCGTCGGCGAGGCTCAGCGGCGCGCGCTGCTCGTCGCGGCGCGCCGATCTGGGACCCTCGTCGTCGTCGACGAGATCGCGGCCGACCTCGCGTTCGATGACGCGCCGCGCCCGCCCCGCCTCGCGGCGCTCGACCGCCACGACACGACGATCACGCTCGGATCGCTGAGCAAGCTCTGCTGGGCCGGCCTGCGCGTCGGCTGGGTGCGCGCCGCGCCGGGGATCGTCGATCGGCTCGCGCGCACGCGCAGCGCCAGCGACATCGGCTCGCCGACGCTCGACGGCCTCGTCGCCGTCCGCGTGCTGGCCGAGCTCGAGCCGCTCATCGCCGATCGCCGCCGTCTGCTCGTCGAGCGCCGCGACGTGCTGCTCGAGGCGCTCGCCGAGCAGCTGCCCGAGTGGCGGCTCGCGACGACCCCGCGCGGCGGGCTCTGCGTCTGGCTCGAGCTGCCGGGGCCCATCTCGAGCCGCCTTGCGGCCACGGCGCGGACGCTCGGGGTGCTCGTCGCTCCCGGCCCGCGCTTCGATGCCTCAGGTGGCCTCGATCACCGCCTGCGCCTGCCGTTGACGAGCCCGGATGTGACGGTCGAGGCGGTGCGCCGGCTCGCCGAGGCGGAGCGCCGGAGCGCGCCGCGGACGCGCGCCCATCGGACGCCCGAGTGGGTCGTCTAGGCCTGGATCCACCGTGTGGTGGGTTCGTGGCGGGCCTGCTGGTGGCCGTCAGGACGGGCTGCGCTGTCGGAGGCGCGGCCGGACGCCTAGGCCAGCCAGCGCAGCCCGGAGCGCACCACGCGGGTGGGGGCCCGCGAGCGAAGCGACCGGGTGCCCAGCCGCGTGGGGAGCGGCCTGACACCAGCCGGCAGGATGCGACACACCCAGCACATGGTGAATCCAGGCTAAGGACTTACGGCGCGCGTTTGCGCATCCAGCCCCAACAATGGTGCCTGGCACTTTTATTGGCGGATGGAGGCCATCCGCGCCGAGGCCCGGCTGGAGCTCACGCGACGAAACCCAGCGCCCATGCCGTTTCCGCTGCCTGAGCCGCACGAACCGCAAAGATCGGTGCCTGGCACTTTTATTGGCGAGCGCGCGGCTGGGGCGGCTCCTGTACCAAACGGAACCGCAAAAGGCGATCACCGTCCAGGCTTGTGAGACACCGCCAGGCATCGCGAGGCATGCTGTGAGCGCTTCTAGCCGCTGAGACGCTCGCGGATCACATAGAACTTGCGCACGCGGTCGTCCTGGTGCCACGTGCACTCGGTGCCCTCGGCGATCCCGAACGCCTCGCCCGGCCCGAAGGCGTGGGCGCTGCCGTCGGGCATGCGCAGGTGGATCGTGCCCTCGAGCACGACGCAGACCTCGTCGCAGGGGTAGGCGGGCACGTGCTCGGTGAAGGGCTCGGCCTCCCAGATGCCCGCCGTCAGGCCGTCGCCCGGCTCGAACAGGCTCGCGGTGCGCGTCAGCGCCGGGCCTTCGACGACCTGGGGACGGGACGTCACGGCAGACGGATCGAGACGGACGACTCCGGTCATGTTGCTCCTGCTCGCGCCGGATAGAGGGTGCGGGCGGACTCACCCAGGATCGCGCGGGAGGCGGCGCGGCCGGTCGCAACCGCGCCCTCCATGTAGCCCGTCGCCCAGTGGTCGGACCCGGCGACGTAGAACGGCGGCTCGTGGGTGCCGTGCAGCGGACCGACTGCGCTGAGGTCGCCCGGGGCCCAGTGCGAGACGTAGCCCTGCGTCCAGGGATCGGCGCCCCAGTGCCTCCACGCGATCTCGAGCGGCTCGACCGGTCCCATGATCCGCTCCAGCGCCCCGCGCAGCGCCAGATCGGCGACTCCCGGCGGCGCGGCAGCCAGGTAGGCGGTCTGCTCGGGTCCGAACAGCGAGCTCAGCGTGGCCTCGCCCTGCACCCAGAATCCGCCGACGTCGCGCTCGGAGGCAGACAGCCCGTTCCAGCCGGCGCCTCGCCAGAGCGGGCCGGCGAGGGACGTGACCGCCTTGCTCGCATGCACCTGGCGCTGGCGATGGAGCGAGCGGAGCCGGACGTCCGAGACTCCCGTGATCTCGATGTCACGCACCGGCCCGACCGGCATCGCGCAGACTACCGCGGCCGCTTCGAGCTGCTCGCCGTCCGCCAGCGTGACCACGCACGGCGCACCGACCCGCACGCGCACGACGGGAGCACCGAGGCGCACGCGCTCGCCGAGCTCGGCCGCCAGCACGAGCGTGAGCGAGGCGCTTCCGCCCTCCACCTTCAGGCACTCCCAGGCCTCGTAGTCCGACTGGAGGTGCCCGCCGCCCGCCGAGATCGCGCGAAGCCCACCGAGCAGCGAGCTGCGCCCCAGCACGCCGCCCGCCGCGCCGACGGAGTGCATCTCGGTTACCCGGTAGGCGTTCGCCGTCGCGCTCTGATCGCGCATCAGGTCGCTCCAGGAGATGCGGTCGAGGCGAGCCGCGTCGGGATGCGACCACGGATCGGAGGGATCGACGTCGCGCGCGAGGCGCACGAGCTCGGCCTCGACGCGTTCGAGCGAGGCCAGATCCTCCCGCGTGAGCCACTGCTCGCCGATCTCCACGCGATCGAGCAGGTCGTAGGCCGTCTCGCCGGGCTCGGCGGTGAAGCTCGGCACGAGCGTCAGCCCGAGCTCCGCGACGAGCTCGACGTAGGCGTGATGGATCGTGCCGACGACCTCGCCGCCCATCTGCGCGACGCGACCGTCGGCGAGCACCGCCTGCTCGACGCGACCGCCGACCCGGTCCCGAGCTTCGAGCACGACGACGTCGGCTCCTCCTCGGGCGAGGTCACGGGCGCACGAGAGGCCGGCCAGACCGGCGCCGAGCACGAGCACGTCTGCGGGCATGGGTCGGAATATAGGCGCCACGCTGCCCCCACTCCGCCGCCGCTCTCCCCGGGCGGCGTCTCGTCGTCAGATCTTCGCGCTCGCGAGAATCGCGTTGCCGACGGGTGGCCCACCGTCCATCGTGATCGCGATCCCGTCCCAGCGGCCGTCGGGCGCGTCCGCACGGATGTCGCAGCCGCCCTCCACGTTGGCGCTGAACGATCGGATCAAGACGCTCCCGTCAGGTCCCGTCAGCCAGACAGAGTAGCTGCTCGCCTTCCCGGTCAAGAGGCCGTCCGCCGTCAGGCGCACCGCGCGGGTCGTGCCGACCAGCGAGCCGAGCGTGACCGACCCCGTCAGCGACCCGTTGCGCGAGAGCAACGGCATCGTGCGCGCGGCCACCGGACCACGCCCGGAGCCTCTCGAGCTGACCCAGACCGGGACAGCGATTCCAAGCGCGAGCACCACCATCGCCGCGGTCGCGGCTACTCGGATCCGCCGCGGCCGTCGCCGCGGCGCCCGCTGCCTGGTCGCCGGGATCGCCAGGATCCGCTGCTCGAGCGCCGGCGCGGGTTCCTCGACCGCATGGTGATCGCGCGCCGCCCCGAGCAGGGAGCGGTCGAGCCGGGTCAGCGTCGCGATCCGCGCAGCGCAGGTCGGGCACCTCGCCGCATGCGCGAGCACCGCCGCATCGACGCCCTCGGCAAGCTGGGGCGATGGGCTGACGATCTCGATCAATCGCTCGAACGCCTCGTCGTGCCTCATCGGGTTTCCGCCTCCGCCAGCTCCGCGAGCCGGATCATGCCGCGACGGATGCGCGCTTTAACCGTGCCCAGCGGTACGCCGATCCGCTCGGCGATCTGAACATGCGAGAGGTCGTGGAAGTAGGCGAGCTCGATCGCGATCTGCTCTTCATTGTTCAGCCGTCGCAGAAGGGCGCGAAGCCAGAACCGGTCGGCAAGCGCGTCGGTTGCGCTCTCCTCGACCGGCTCGATCGTCGCGCTCGCCTCCGGGTTGCGAGCTCGCCGCGCGTTCAACGCCGAGTTGCGCGCGATGCGCGTGATCCAGGCCGCGGGCACGCCACGCGCGGGATCGAAGCTCGCCGCTCCCTTCCAGACTCGTGCGAACGCATCCTGCGCCGCATCCTCCGCTGCGCCGTGGTCGGCCAGAATCCGGTGGCACATGCCGAGCACGACCGGTCCGTACCGGTGCCAGACCTCGGCGAACGCAGCCGCTTCGCCCTCTGCGATCCGCGCGAGCAGCTGCGCGTCGGAGACGTCGAGACCCGGGTTGCTCGATCGGGCGAGCAGCTCGCGGAGCGGTGCGATCACTCCCATTGCCTCAATTACACCCGATCCCGCGCGATCGGATGCATCCGATCGCCACGTCCGACGGGTAGAGCGGGTAGGACCACGTCGAATCCACGGGGGAATCTGATGCGTCGAAGCCGACGTTACCTGCTCGTCATCTGCGCGCTCGCGCTGCTCAGCCTTGCTGCCGCGGGCACCGCGCTCGCGCGCCAGACCGGGCTGCCGAAGCTCGACGGCACGAACCCGATCACCGGCAAGCCGGTGAAGCTCGCCACCTACGCCGGAAAGCCGCTCGTCCTGCACGTGTGGGCCTCGTGGTGCTCGGAGTGCAACGCCGAGGCACCGACGATCGCCGCGGCGGCCGCACGCGCCCGAGGGGTCACCTTCATCGGCATCGACATCGCCGACAACGCAGGCGACGCGAAGGGCTTCTACCGGCGCCACGGCTGGCGCTTCGTCTCGATCGACGATCCGAAGCGCACCCGCATGACCAGCCTCGGCGTGCCGGGCCAACCCTCGACGGTCTTCGTCAATACGAAGGGCACGATCGTCGCGAGGATCATCGGACCGGCGAGCGCGAGCCAGCTCGCCTCCGGCATCAAGCTCGCTTCCAAGCGGTAGCCGAGCACCGATGGTCGGCCTCGACGCGCCTGGCATCGCGCTCTCATTCGGGGCGGGCGCGATCACCTTCTTCAGCCCGTGCGTGCTCCCGATCGTCCCGGGATACCTCGCGATGCTCTCGGGAAGCACGCCGAATGCGCCGGTCAGCCGGCGCGGGCGAGCGCTTCCGATCGCCGCGTTCGTGCTCGGCTTCGGCATCGTCTTCACGCTGCTCGGAGCGGGCGCGAGCCTGTTCGGGGGCGTGCTCCTGACCCACCGCCGCGAGCTCGAGGTGATCGGCGGTGCGATGCTCGTGCTGATGGGCGTCGCCTTCCTCGGAATCGCGCTCCCCGGCCTGCTCGGACGAGAGCTCCGAGTGCACCCTCCGCGCCTCGCCACCCGAGGCGGCCCGCTCGCCGCGCTGACCTGCGGCAGCGCCTTCGCAGCAGGCTGGTCGCCCTGCATCGGACCGACGCTCGGCAGCGTGCTCACGCTCGCCGCGTCAACCGGCAGCGTGCCACAGGGAATGGCGCTGCTCGCGATCTTCACACTCGGTCTGGGACTGCCATTCGCGGTCTTCGGCGTGCTCGCGCAGCAGACGCTCAGCCACCCACGGGTGCGCCGTCGCCTGCCGCTCGTCCGCTCGCTCTCGGCCGCCGTGATGATGGCCGCGGGACTGCTGCTCGTCAGCGGCCAGTTCACCGTGCTCGCGAGCCGCGCAACCGGGCTCTGGTCGCCGGGCTTCTAGACGGCCGTCGCGCAGCATGCAGCGGGCTCGTCGCGGCCGGGGAATTCCTGTATAACTCGCCCCGATCACGACAGGAGGATCGCGTGGAAGCCCAGGGAGGCGCGAAGCTCGGCAAGGACAACCTGTCGCTCGTCGACGCGGTGTCTCAGTCCGTGGGGTTCATCGGGCCGGTGTTCTCGGCGGCATTCTTCATCCCGACGATCGCGGGCGCGTCCTTCACGACCCGAGGAGCAGGCGTGGCCACGCCCGTCTCGATCATCCTCGCCGCGATCGGGATGCTCGGGGTCGGGTGGATCGTGTCTCGCTTCGCGAAGCGCGTCCACGCCGCGGGCTCGCTCTACGACTACGTCACCGATGGCTTCGGCCGCCGCGCGGGATTCGTCGCCGGCTGGGTCTATTACGGCGGGATGACCGCGCTCACGCTCGGCATCGGACTCGCGTTCGGGGGCTTTCTGAGCCTCACGCTGAGCAGCATCCACAATCTCGACATCGGCTGGTACTGGCTCGCGATCGCGTTCTGGATCGTCGCGTTCGTGATGTCGTATCTGGGCGTGCAGATCTCGACGCGCGCGCAGCTCGTGCTCGCGCTGGTCTCGATGGTCGTGATCTTCGGGTTCTCGCTCTGGGTGATCATCAAGGGTGGCGTCGGCGGCAACTCGATCGATCCGTTCAATCCCGGGAAATCGACCGGAAGCGGCATCTTCTACGGGATGCTCTACGCGGTGATCATGTTCATCGGATTCGAGACCGCGGCAAACCTCGCCGAGGAGACGAGCGAGCCCAGGCGCTCGATCCCGCGGGCGATCTTCGCGAGCGTGATCGCCGTGACGATCTTCTACGTCGTCGTCGCCTACGCGCTGCTGATCGCATTCGGGCGAGACGTCGGCCAGCTTCTCGACCCCGCGAACTTCCCGCCGCTGTACGTCGCGGCCTCGAACCCCGAGCTAGGCGGCTCGACCTTCGGAGAGATCGTGCAGTGGCTCGTCGTCTTCGACATTGCTGCCGTCCTCCTCGGGACGGCCACTGGGACGAGCAGGGGGATCTTCGCGCTCGCGCGCGACGGGCGACTGCCGAGGGTGCTCGCCCATGTCCAGCCGAGGAGGAAGACGCCGGATGTCGCGAGCGCCGTCCTCGCCGTCGGCTCGATCGCGATGATCCTGATCGTGCACTGGACGAACGGGCTCGTCTTCATCACGGACACCGATCCCGGCGAGTGGTTCGGCATGTTCCAGTTCGGGGCCACCTTCGGCGGACTGTGTCTGACGCTCGTCTACCTGGCCGTCAGCGTGACCGGCTTCCTGGGCCAGCCGGGCGAGGGACGCGGGCGTCTCGCGATCGCCGGAGTCGTCGGCGCGGTTGTGAGCATCGCCGCCGTCTACGGCGTCGTCAAGGACGCCCCGCCCGTCTGGGATCTCGACCGGATCTGGTGGTTCGGCGCGATCTGGGTCGGCATCGGCATCGTGATCATGCTCGTGCTCAGCGCGCGAGGCGCCTTCTCCCATGACACCGCTGGACAGCTGCAGACGGATTGATGGACCCGAACGACGACGTCGCTTGGATCGAGATCATCCCCGAGGATCAGGCGGAGGGTCTGCTCGGCGAGCTCTACGACGAGCACCGCGCACCGCAGACCGGGGTGGTCGACAACATCCTCAAGATCCACAGCCTCCACCCGGAGACGCTGCGCGACCACGCGCAGCTCTACACGACCCTGATGTTCGGCAAGAGCGGGCTCTCACGGCCCGAGCGCGAGATGATCGGCGTCGTCGTCTCGGTCGCGAACCGCTGCTTCTATTGAACGCGCCACCACGCGGTCAGTCTGACTCGCCTCACCGAACGAGCCCGGCCCGGCCTCGCGGACGCGGTCGCGGCCGGGTATGCGACCGCTGATCTGAGCACGCGCGAGCGGGCGATCTGCGACTACGCGCTGAAGCTGACCGAGACGCCGTGGGCGATGGCCAAGACCGATCTCGGCCCCCTGCGCGACGGTGGCCTGAGCGATCGCGACATCCTCGACCTGGCGATGATCACCGCGTACTACGCGTACGTGAACCGGATCGCAGACGGGCTCGGCGTCGGCATCGAGGGCGGCACGGATCAGATCGGCTGGTGAGCGCGGCAGCGCGGCACGGGCAGAGAGCTCAACGAGCGAGATAGCCGCCGTCGACGACGTAGGACTGCCCCGTGCAGAACGATGCGGCGTCGGACGCGAGAAAGAGCATCATCCACGCCACCTCTTCGGGCCGCCCGACACGGCCCAGCGGGATCAGGTCGAGCAGGGCGCCGAAATTCTCGTCGGGCGCACCCGCTGTCATCGGCGTGGCGATCGGTCCCGGGACCACCGCGTTCACGCGGATGCCGTCTCGCGCGTGCTCCACGGCCAGCGTCCGCGTGATCGCGATCACGCCGCCCTTCGCCGCCGTGTACGCGTCGGAGGCGCCGGAGCCGACGCGGAATGCGGCCACCGAGGCGACGTTGACGATCGAGCCACCGCCGCGCCGCCGCAGCGCCGGGATCGCGAAGCGCGCGCCGAGGTAGACCGACTTCAGGTTGACGTCGAGCGTCCGCTGCCACGCATTCTCCGCGAGGACCGGCGAGGGCCCGTCGCCGCCCGCGCCCGTGAGCCAGAGCCCCGCGTTCGAGACGAGCACGTCGAGCCCGCCGAAGCGGTCCTCGACGGTCGCGACCGCGCGCTCGACGTCGGCCGCGCGGGAGACGTCGGCGCGGATCGAAAGCTCGGCATCGCTCTCGGCGAGATCGACTCCGGCGACGCGGGCGCCGGCCTCGGCGAAGAGCCGCGCCGCAGACGCCCCGATGCCCGACGCGGCACCCGTGATCAGCACGGCCTTGCCGTCCAGCGAGAGCATCACGCCGTCTCGAAGTAGCGCGCGATCTCATGCTGCGGCACCTGCGCGTTCGCGATCCCGCGGACGATCTCCGCCTCGGCGCGGCGTGACGTCACGAAGTGGTCGACGAATGCGTCGCCGTACCACTCGCGCGCGAGCGCCGAGCCGTCGAGGGCGTCGGCGGCCTCGTCCAGGGTGACCGGGAACTGGGGCACCTCGTTGTCGAGGAAGGCACGAGCCTGCGAGGCCGGCGGCGGCTCGATCCCCCCGGCGATCCCGTGCAAGCCGGAGTCGAGGCATCCGGCGATCGCCAGGTAGGGGTTGAGATCGGCGCCCGGCCGCCGGTACTCGAGCCTCGCCGAGCCCTCGTCGAGCGTGATCGCGCGCACGCAGGCCTGGCGGTTGTCCCACCCCCACGATGCGTTCGCCGGCGCCCACAGCTCGGGCGACGGGCGCCGGTACGAGTTCACGTTCGGGCTCGAGAACGCCGAGAGCTCGCGCGCACACGCGATCAGGCCGCCGAGGAAGTGGCGCCCCGTCTCCGACAGGGTGTCCATCTCGCCGCCCCAGAACGCGTTGCGTCCGTCGAGGGTGAGCGACTGGTGCAGGTGGCCCGACGACCCGGACTGCGCCATGTCCCACTTCGCGATGAAGCTCGCGACCAGGCCGTGCCGCTTCGCGAGCTCCTTGAATGCGAGCTTGAGGCGCGCCGCCGCGTCCGCCGCCGCGAGCGGCGGCAGCGGCACGGTCGCGCACTCGATCATCCCGTAGCCGAGCTCGGTCGACCACGACTCGATCTCGACGCCGTAGCCGCGCAGCAGCTCGCCCGCCTCGGCGACGAACTCGTGCATGTCGGCGAACCGCCAGACGCTGTAGGCCTGCCACTCGCGGCCGACGGGACGCAGGTCGCGCGGACGGCCCTCGCGGAGTGCTCGGTCGCCCTCTGCGTCGAGGTGGAATAGATAGACCTCGTACTCCACGCCGAAGCGGGCCTCGAAGCCCGCGTCCTCGCAGCGACGCGCCGCCCGTCGCACCTGCAGCCGGGGATCGACCTCGAGCGGGTCGCCGCGCTTCGTGTGCATGTCGACGATCACGGCCGAGAGGTCGCGCTCCCAGGGCACCGGGACGAGCGTCGACCAGTCCGGCATGCCGACGACGTCGGGGAACCCCGTGTCCTGCCCGGTCAGCGCCGACTCGAAGACGTCGTCGCGCACCGTGAGCACGTAGAAGACGTCCGACAGCGTCACGCCCTTGCCCTTCGCGAGCTTCGCCGAGGCGACGTACTTGCCGCGCAGGCTTCCCTCGGTGTCAGGGATCTCGACCCGGATCCGGCCCGTGGGGATCGTCTCAGCCATCTCGCCTCCTCCCGACCCGCGCGAACGCCTCGTCGGGGACGAGGGACGGGTCTCGGTAGATCGTCCAGGTGCAGGAATCGCCGGGCCGGGTGGGCGGGTCGATCACCCGCGCCGGGTAGCCGAGCTCGTCGATCGGGGTGAGCTGCTGGAGCACGCAGCAGTGCACGCAATAGCGGCAGACGCCGGGAGTGCCCCAGGCGAAGCCGTGCGCGCCCTCGACGACGCCATGGGCGCGTCCGGCGAGGAGCCGCCCGCCCGAGCCGCAGACGTCGAAGGTGAGCGCGATCCGATCATCGTGCTCGGCCACGGTCACCTCGCCGCGCCGCCGTGGTCCGCCGAGGTGCCCGTGCATCCCCTCGATGGCGCTCTGGACGAGCCGCTCGGCCGACTGCGGCCACGGCCGGTCAGGCCCGTAGTTCTCCCGGTAGAACGCGATCCCGTCGCGCTGGAGCTCGGCCCAGAGCTCGCCGAGCCGATCCTCGCCGAGACGCTCGACGGCCTCGTCGACGAGCGCGGCGACATGCTCGAGATGGCGATCGTGCGCGAGCTCCCAGAGTCCGAGCAGCTCGTCGAGCTCCGTCGACTCGGCGAAGGCTGCGCAGGCTTCGGCGAAGGCCTTCCACTGCTGCTCGAACGGTGCGGGATCGGCGGCGGCGAGGCCCGCGATCTCGGGGATCCGCCGAGCCCACTCGCCGTACAGGTCGTGGATCTCCTGCGCCTCGACGACGAGATGCCGCGCGAGCGCCGCGGCGTCTGCATGGCGACCCTCCCGCCGCGCGGCCTCGATCCGGTCGGGCGTCGGCTCGGCCTGCTCCCGCCACGTGCCCGTGCGCACCTCGCGGCCGGCCGGCTCCCAGGCGGCGAGCTCGCCCTCGCTCCGGGCGGGCGGCGTCACCGGCGCACCAATCCGAGGCTCAGACCTCCGTCGACGGGAAGGGAGACGCCGGTCACGTAGCGCGCGTCGTCGGAGACGAGGAAAGCGATCGCGTCCGCCACCTCGTCGGGTCGGCCGAAGCGCTCGAGCGGCGTGAGCCCCTCGAACCACTCCCGCGCATCGCCCGCGAAGCCGGTCGTCAGCCGTGTCTCGATCAGGCCGGGTGCGACCGCGTTGACCCGCACCCCACGCGGTCCGAGCTCGGCCGCGAGCGTCTCGGTGAGGTTCTTCAGCGCGGCCTTCGTCGAGGCGTAGATGCCGGTCGTGGTGCCGCGCGAGGCGAGCACGGCGGTCGCCTCGATCGAGAGCACGTTGACGATCGCCGAGCCGCGCACGAGACGGTCGGCGAGCGCCTGCACGAGGAACAGCGGGGCGCGCGCGTTGACGGCGTAGATGCGCTCCCACTCGGCGGGCGTGTGCTCGCCGAAGCGCGTCTGCTCGATGATGCCGGCGGCGTTGACGATCGCGCGCAGCTCACCGGGGAGCGCTTTCTGCAGGGCCGGGAGCGCCGACTCGAGGTCGGCGAGGTCGCAGCGGACGTGCCGTGCGGCCAGATCCGCGGGAGGGTCGAGCACGTCGCAGACGACGACCTCGTGCCCGTCCGCGAGCAGCCGTCGCGCCGTCGCGAGACCGATGCCGCCCGCGCCGCCCGTGACGAGCGCTACGCCCACTCGAACCCCCGCCGTAGCTCGAGATCGGAGACCTCGCGCGCGAAGACCGCTAGCTCGTGGCGACCGACCACGGCGAGCGTGTCGACGACGAGATCGCCGAACGTGCGGCGGGCCCACTCGCTCGACTCCCAGCGGTCGACCGCATCGCGCAGGGTGCCGGGCAGGTCTCCCACGCCGGCAGCGTCCGCCGAGCCGGCCGCGAACGGCTCCGTCCTTGCCTCGACGCCGTCGAGCGCGGCAGCGACGAGCGCGGCCAGCACGAGGTACGGGTTGATGTCGGCGCCGGGGATGCGGTACTCGACGTTGCACGAGGGGCCGTGACCGACGACGCGGAACGGCGCGGTCCGGCTCTCGCTCGCGTAGTCGAGCGTGGCGGTGATGAAGTTCGCCGGATCGAGCCGCTTGTAGGAGTTCACGTACGGGCACGCGAGCAGCATCAGCTCGGGTGCGCGCTGCATGATCCCGCCGATCGCGTGCCGGCCGAGGTCGGAGAGGCCGGCGCCGTCGGGATCGAACAGGTTCGCGCCGGCCGCGTCCGCGAGCGAGAGGTGCACGTGACCCGACGAGCCCATCTCGGCGTGGTCGAGCCGCGCGAGGAACGTCGCCGAGAGCCCGTGCTGCGAGGCGATCTCGCGCGTGAACAGCTTTGCGAGCGCCGCGCGATCGGCGGCCTCGAGCGCACCGGCCGGCTCCACGGTGATCTCGTACTGGCCTCGTCCCATCTCGGCCTTGACCGACTCGACCGCGATGCCGCCGGCCTCGAGCGTGCGCCAGATCGCGCCCAGCACCGGCTCGTCGCGGTCGGCCCGGTAGATGCCGTAGTCCTGGTGCGTGCGGTGGAGCGGCTCGAGCCCGCGATGCCCCTTCGCGAGCGCCGCATCGAACGAGTCGGCGTAGAGGTAGAACTCCCACTCGACCGCAGCCCATGGCATCAGTCCCGCAGCCTCGGCGCGCTTCAGCTGCGCGCGCAGGACGGCCCGCGGCGAGATCTCGACCGGGCGCTCGGCCGACCAGGAGAGATCGGCGAGCACGACCGCGCAGCGGTCGAGGTGCGCCATCCGCCGCAGCGAGGCGAGATCGGGCCGGGCGGCCATGTCGGCCCAGCCGTTCTGCTCGCCGATCTCCGGGAAGCCCTCGTTGACGTTCTGGTCGTTGTCGTAGACGAAGATCGAGCACGAGAGCTCGTTCCCGGCCGGGAGCTGCGCCAGGAACCGTCCCGCCGGGACGCGCTTGCCCATCAGCTTGCCCTGCAGATCGGGCGTGACGATGGCGACGCTGTCGATGGCGCCGTCCGCGACGGCGGTGCGGAGATCGTCGAGAGTCAGCACTGGAGTTGCTGAGTACCATCTGACCTCGGCGCCGTCAAGCGTGACGACCGCGAGAATGGATCCGAACGTAGACCAAAGGACCAACGGAGGCCACCTGTGCTGCTCGACCCCGTCGCCAAGCAGCTGCTGGACGAGCTCATCGCCTCGGGCCGGCCGAACGCGCACCTCCTTCCGATCGAGCAGGCGCGGGCGAACTTCGAGGCGCTCTTCGCAGGGCTCCGGCCGGGCGAGGACGTCGCAGCGACGAGCGACCACCGGATCCCGGTCGAGGGCGGCGAGATTCCGGCGCGCTCGTACCGGCCGTCGCATACGGCCGGCCTCGGGCTCGTCGTCTACTTCCACGGCGGTGGCTGGCTGCTCGGATCGGTCGAGTCGCACGACACGATCTGCCGTTCGCTCGCGAACGCCTCCGGCGCGATCGTCCTCAACGTGGGCTACCGCTGCGCGCCCGAGGCGAGATTCCCGGCGGCCGTCGAGGACGCCTGGGCTGCGACGCGGTGGGCGCACTCCAACGCCGCGGCGCTCGGCGCCGATCCTGCGCGGCTCGCCGTCGCCGGCGACTCCGCGGGCGGCAACCTCGCTGCCGTCGTCGCGCAGCGCGCACGAGACGAAGGCGCGCCGTCACTTCGCTTCCAGCTCCTCGTCTACCCCGTCACGAGCGCCGATCTGACAACGGGCTTCGACCTGGCATACGAGGGCTACTTCCTCTACCGCGACGAGATGCAGTGGCACCAGGACCACTACCTGTCATCGCCCGCCGAGCGCACCGACCCGCGCGTCTCGCCGCTCCTCGGCGCGGCCGAGGGGCTGCCGCCGGCGCAGATCCAAGCGGCCGAGTGCGATCCGCTGCACCTTCAGGCGGAGGCGTACCGCGACCACCTGCAGGCCGCCGGCGTGCCGGTGGACTATCACGTCTACGCCGGCATGATCCACGGCTACCTCGGGCTCGATTCCGTCTTCCCGATCGCGCGCGACGCGATGGACGACGCCGGCGACGCGCTGCGGCGCGCCCTCGCCTGAGCTCGCTCGCCAGTGCCCCGCTAGCGGCCGACGACGGCGTGGATGTCGGCGCGCGTCGACTCGATGTGGGCGGTCATCGCCGCAGAGGCCCGCTCGGGATCGCCCGCGTGGATCGCGTCGTGGAGCTCGGCGTGCTGGTCGTGCGCGCGGGTCTCGAGCCGCCCCCAGACCGCTCCGATCGGCAGGAACATGCTCGCGCGCGCGTCCTCGACGGCACGGGCGAGCCGCGGGTTGCGCGCGAGGCGCGCGATCAGCAGGTGGTAGTCGGTGTCGGTGCGCAGCCAGTCGGAGACCCGCCCCTCCGCCCCGCTCTGTGCGAGAGCCTCGAGCACCGAGAAGGTGCGATCGAGCGCCACGAGGTCGGTCTTCGTGCGGCGGATCGCCGCGAGGCGCGCCGTCATCGTCTCCACCGCGATGCGGAAGTCGATGATCTCCTCGAACTCGCGCAGCCGCTGGCGCAGCTGTCCGGGACGGGCGCTCTGCTCGAGCACGACGATGCCCCCCGCCGACCCCCGGCGGATCTCGACCATGCCCTCGCCCTCGAGCACCCGTACGGCCTCACGGACGGTCGTGCGCGAGACGCCGAGCTGCCGCGCCAGGTCGCGCTCGGGCGGCAGCTTGTCGCCGGGGCCGAAGTGGGCGAGGTGGATCGATCTGCGCAGCTGATCGAGCACGAGCTCGTAGGCAGGCACGGTCGAGACGGGGCCGAGAGCCATGCGGGGATTGTCGCGGATCTGCCCGCTTGCACGGGCGCGGAGAAAGGTCTAGTCTTTAAACCATGGATCTCGAGGTCGAGCGCTACGACGCGATCGTCGTCGGAGCCGGGATCTCCGGACTCCACCTGCTCCACCGGCTGCGCGAGCTCGGGCTGTCCGTGCTCGTGCTCGATCAGGCGGCGGGAGTCGGCGGGACCTGGTACTGGAACCGCTATCCGGGTGCCCGTTGCGACGTCGAGAGCATGGTCTACTCCTACTCGTGGTCGCGCGAGCTCGAGCAGGAGTGGACGTGGACGGAGCGCTACGCCGCGCAGCCCGAGATCCTGCGCTACCTCGAGCACGTCGCCGATCGCTTCGATCTCCGCCGCGACATCCGTCTCGGCACGCGCGTCGTCGGGGCCTGCTTCGACGAGGCCGACGCGCGCTGGTCGGTCGCCACTGACGGCGGCAGCCGGCTCTCGGCCGCGTTCCTGATCATGGCGACCGGCTGCCTCTCGGTGCCTCGCATCCCCGCGATCCCCGGTCTCGAGCGGTTCGCGGGGAAGATCCATCACACGGGCCTGTGGCCGCACGAGGGCGTCGACGTCGCCGGCAAGCGCGTCGGCGTGATCGGGACCGGCTCCTCGGCCGTGCAGGCGATCCCGCTGCTCGCCGCCGAGGCGGCCCACGTGACCGTCTTCCAGCGGACCGCGAACTTCAGCGTGCCTGCCTGGAACGGCCCGCTCGATCGCGCGGCGATCGACGAGCGCAAGGCCCGCTACGGCGAGTTTCGCGTGCTCGCCCGCATCACGACCGCGGGCAACCCCTGGAGCGCGCGCGAGCAGAGCGTCTGGAATGCGACGCCGGAGGAGCGCGAGCGCGAGTTCGAGGCGCGCTATGCCCTCGGTGGGTTCCACCTTCACTCGGCCTACGCCGACCTCTTCGACGACCCGGCCGCGAACGACCTGCTCTGCGAGTTCGTGCGCGGCAAGATCCGCGGGCGCGTCGACGATCCCGCGGTCGCGGAGCTGCTCTGCCCGAGCGATCACTACCTCGGGACCAAGCGGATGTGCGTCGACACCGCCTACTTCGAGACCTTCAATCGCCCGAACGTGCGGCTCGTCTCGATCCGTGAGGCGCCGATCGACGAGATCACCGAGACGGGCCTCCGGATCGGCGACGAGGCGTTCGCGTTCGACGTGATCGTGCTCGGCACCGGCTTCGACGCGTTCACCGGGGCCCTGCTCTCGATCGACCCGCGCGGGCGCGGCGGACGGCCGCTGCGCGAGCGCTGGAGCGACGGCCCGAAGGCCTACCTCGGGCTCGCGATCTCCGGCTTCCCGAACCTCTTCACCGTGACCGGCCCCGGCAGCCCGTCCGTCCTCAGCAACATGATGGTCTCGATCGAGCAGCACGTGGACTGGATTGCAGGCTGCATCACGTACCTTCGCGAGCGTGGGATCGCAACGATCGAGGCGACCGCCGAGGCGGAGGAGGCATGGGTCGAGCACGCGCGCGCGATCGGCGAGGCGAGCCTCTATCCGAAGGCGCGGTCGTGGTACATGGGCAGCAACATCCCGGGAAAGCCACAGGTGCTGCTTCCGTACGTCGGGGGAGTCGGCGCCTACCGCGCGCGCTGCGACGCCATCGCCGAGGACGGCTATGCAGGGTTCGAGCTCGCGCCTTGCCGGTCAGAGGATCGCCGAGGCGCGGCCTTGCCTCCACTCCCGTAAAGGTCTAATCTCTGGCCCATGGATGTCGATTTCGGGTTCCTGACCGTTCCCGCGGACGCTCCCGGCGTCTCCGACGCCGAGATCTACGAGGGCCTCGTCGACTCCTGCGGGCTCCATCGCGAGCTTGGCTATCGCACCGCGTGGCTGATCGAGCACCACTTCTCCGACTACTACCCCTGCCCGAGCCCGACGCTGCTGATGGCCCACCTCGCGGCGCGCTTTCCCGATCTCTCGCTCGGCACCTGCGTGCTCGTCGCTCCCTGGTACCACCCGCTGCGACTCGCCGGCGAGCTCGCCATGCTCACGCACCTGACCGACCAGAAGCTCTACATCGGCCTCGGCCGCGGCACCGCGAAGTACGAGTACGACGCCTACGGCGTCTCGATGCCCGACGCGCGCGAGCTCTTCCGCGAGGCGTGGGAGATCCTCGATCGCGCGCTCGACGGCGAGGAGTTCAGCTATCACGGCGCGCACTTCCAGATCGACCAGCCGGTGCGGATCCGCCCGACGCCGCGCCGCGAGAGGATCGATTTCTTCGGCGCGATCGGCTCAGCCTCGTCGACGCACGTGATGGCCGAGCTCGGCCTCGCCCCGATGTGCACGAGCTTCGGCGCGCTCACGCCGGAGCTGCTGCCGGCCTGGGAGGCCCGCGCGGCCGAGGTCGGCACGATCGGCCGCGTCTCGCCGTTGCGGCCGCTGCTCGTCAACACGATCGTCGCCGACTCCGACCGCGAGGCGATCGACGAGGCCAAGGAGTTCATGCCGCGCTTCATGGAGGCCCAGGTCAAGCACTACGGCGCACGCCACGTCGACATCGCGGGCGTGAAGGGCTATGAGGCCTGGGTCTCGACGTTCGAGCGCTGGAAGGAGCTGACAGACCCGGAGCAGATCCCGAGCTGGACGGGGGCGCAGATCGTGGGTTCGCCGGAGACCGTGGCGGCGCGCGTGCAAGATTTCGTCGACGCGGGCTTCAACCACATCATCCTGCACACCGTCACGCCCGGCACTCCCCGCGACGTGCAGCTCCGCTGGGCGACGCGCTTCGCGCGCGAGGTCGCGCCGCGCTTCAACTCCGCCTTCGCGAGCGAGCCGGGCCTCGCGACACCCGGCCGCCCGCCCGCGTAGCGGGACGCTTCAGAAGCTCTAACAGAATGATTCGTTAGTGACTGGCGAGCGGCTCGCAAGGCTGGGTGGTGTTAGCCATGCAGCGGCTCCAGGACCGAACGGAAACCCAAGAGGCGATAACCACCCACGCGCCAGCG
>JANLRV010000269.1:0-1929 GCA_031361905.1 Actinomycetes bacterium | reverse complement strand
CCGCCCTCGGTGAGCGCGTGCGGCACGCGCCAGCCCTCGTCGTAGGCCTGCGCGCTCGGGCCGACCGGCTGCCAGCCGCGCTCGTCGTCGGCGAGCGGCCCGCCGCCGAGCCAGGGCGCGGCGGTCGAGGCCTTGCGTCCGGCGTGCGCGAGCTGGATCGCAGGCACCGCGCCGTGCTCGGCGATGAACGCCGTGATGCGGCGGAACGCCTCGGCGTGCGCGTCCGACCAGATCCCGCTGTCGTCCGGCGAGATCCTGCCCTCGGGCGTGACCGCGGAGGACTCGACCATCACGAGCCCGGCGCCACCGACCGCCCGCGCGCCGAGGTGCACGAGGTGCCAGTCGGTCGGCAGCCCGTCGACCGACGAGTACATGCACATCGGCGAGACCCAGACGCGGTTCCGCAGCTCGACGCTGCGCAGGCGGTGGGGCGTGAAGAGCTGCGACACAGGGGCGATCCTTCTCGAAGGGCGTGTCCCTCGGACAACGACGGCGACGGGGCGGTGCATTCCGGCGTGCCCGCTCTTGTGCGTCCTGGTACGGTCTCCCGCATGCCTGTCGACCAGCGCTTCGGACCCCTGATCGCCGCCTGGAAAGAAGCCTGGAACGAGGGCCGGGTGGACGCGCTCGACCAGATCATGATGCCCCGCTACGTACGCCACGAGGGCGGTGCCTCGGCGGTCGGCCTGGCCGAGCACAAGCAGCGCATCGTCGAGCTCCGCGAGGCCTTCCCCGACCTCGTCTCGACGGTCGACGACATCTTCGGAGACGGCGATCGCATCGCGATCCGCTGGACGAGCGTCGGCACGCAGCAGGGCGAGTACCTCGGCCTGCCCGCGACCGGTCGCACGGTCACGACGAGCGGCATCTCGATCGCGCGGATCGAGGCCGGCAAGATCACCGAGGAGTGGGTCACCTGGGATCCCCACCAGGTGCTCGCCGACCTCGGCGTCGTGCAGCTCACGCGCGCGACATGAGCGTCGATCCCGACGTCGTCCGAGCGGCGCACCGGCAGTTTCCGACGGGCGTGACGGTGGTCACGGCGATGACCGACGACGGCCCGCGCGGCCTCACGGTGAACGCCTTCTCGAGCGTCTCGATGGCACCGCCGACGGTGCTCGTGTGCGTCTCGCGCACGTCGCGCAGTATCGACGCGCTGCTGCGCGCGAAGGTGATCGGGATCAACCTGCTGTCTGCGGGACAGGAGGCGCTCGCGCGCACCTTCGCGAGCAGCACCGACGACCGCTTCAGCGGCGTCGCGTGGTCGGCCGGCGAGGCCGGCGCGCCGCTCCTCGACGGCACGAGCGCCCACTTCGAGGTCGAGCCCGAGACGATCGCGCTCGCCTCCACGCACGTCGTCTTCGTCGGGCGGGTCGTCTCCTGCGCGTCTGCGAGCGAGCTGCCGCCGCTCCTCTACGTGGCCGGCGGGTTCCGCGAGCTGTAGCGCGCTCGGGGGTGTGGCAGACCGCACCTCGAGACACCTGCACGCCGAAGGATCCGGGAGCTCGCCCGGTGCGAGCATGGGCTCACAGAGAGATTGACTCACCACACGGAACGCCGTTGAGGAGATCCGGGGAGCAAGCCGGCCGCGCCACGCGCAGGACCTGGGGAGCCGAAGGACGAGATCCGGAGTTCCACCGCCAATGGGGGCGGGCCGAATGGCTCGCCCCACAGCACTTTTCGGGCCTGGCGCGTTACGTATGTATGCGTAACGTAAGTTTGCGTAACGCGGGACCTACGCCTGCTCGCGCGAGGCCACGCCCGCCGCGACGAGCCGCCGGATCGCCTCGTCGACGACGCCTTCGTCCATCGCCGTCGAGACCACCAGCATCCCGCGGCTCGCGAGGTAGACGCCCTCGCGCAGCGCGGCCGAGTGGAAGCGCGTCAGCCGCTCGCTCGCCATGTTCGCGTCGCGGACCGTCCCGATCT
>JANLRV010000244.1:0-23708 GCA_031361905.1 Actinomycetes bacterium | reverse complement strand
GGCCCCGGGCTATTCACGACCCGCTGGGCTACCATCCGCGGATGTCGCAGCGAGGCCAGCTCGAGATCGTCTGCCTGGGCGGTGGCACCGGCCTCGCGTACCTCCTGCGCGGCCTCAAGCGGCTGCGTGCGCACGTCACCGCGATCGTCACGCTGACCGACGACGGCGGGTCGTCCGGACGCCTTCGCCGCGACCTCGAGATGCCGCCCCCGGGCGACGTCCGCAACTGCCTCGTGGCGCTCGCCGAGGACGAGTCGCTGATGGGCCGCCTCTTCCAGCACCGCTTCGACCGCGGGGAGCTCGCGGGCCACAGCCTCGGCAACCTCTTTCTCGCTGCGCTCACCGAGGTCGTCGGCTCGTTCGACGCCGCGATCGCCGAGGTCGGCAACGTGCTCGCCGTGCAGGGCACCGTGATCCCTGCCACGACCCATCCCGCCGCGCTGCTCGCCGAGATGGAGGACGGGCGCTTCGTCGCCGGCGAGACGGCGGTGGCGAAGGATCGCCACGGCGTGCGCCGCCTCTTCATCAGCCCGCCGGATGCACAGGCGACTCCGGCCGCGATCGACGCGATCGCCTCGGCCGACCTGATCGTGCTCGGCCCGGGCTCGCTGTTCACGTCGACGCTTCCGCCGCTGCTCGTGCCAGGCCTCCGCGACGCCGTCCTCAAGGCCCGCGCCAAGCGCGTCTACGTCTGCAACCTGCTGCAGCAGCCTGGCGAGACGATCGGCTACCGCGCGTCCGACCACGTCGAGCGGCTCCGCCAGCACGTCGGCCAAGAGAGCGTCGACGCCGTGCTGATGCCCCGCCGTCAGCTCGCCACCGAGAAGATCGCGGTCGAGTTCGACGCGGCGCGCCTGCTGCAGCTCGGCGTCGAGCCGATCGAGGCCGAGATCGTGGCCGCCGACGGGTTCCATCACGATCCCGATGCGCTCGCGCTCGCCCTTGCGAGGGCGGTCGCCCGGCGCTGATGTCGTTCGCGGAGGACGTCCGCGCCGAGCTGTCCGAGGTGCTCCCCGCGGCGGAACACTGTCGCGCAGCTCAGCTCTCGGGCGTGCTGCGCCACGCGGGGGCGTTCCGGCTGCACGGGCGCGGCGAGATCGAGCTGCACGCCGACCTCGCCGAGCCGGCCGTCGCGCGCCGCACGGTCGAGCTGCTGCGCGAGCGTGGCGCGAGCTGCGAGATCCGCACCTATCACGAGCGCCGCTTCGAGCAGCGGACGCGGGTGCTGCTCGTGCTTGCGGGCGATCCGCGGACGCTGCAGCTGCTCAACGAGATCGGCGTGCTCTCGACGTCGCTCGCGCCGGCGGCCACCGTCCCGCGGCGCCTCGTGAGCCGCGCCTGCTGCCGCCGCGCCTATCTGCGTGGCGCGTTCCTGGCCGCCGGGTCCGTCTCGCAGCCACGTGCCGGGGCCCACCTCGAATGGCGTTGCTCGAACCTCGATGCCGCGCGCGAGCTCCAGGCGCTCGCCGCGGCGGAGGGGGCGACCATCTCCGTGCACGACGGCGCTCGCTACGCCCTCGCCTACGCGAAGAGCCGCGAGACCATCCGCGAGCTGCTCGCCTCGATGGGGGCCTACGGCGCCGAGCTGCGCCTCGAGGAGGCCGAGGTCGTGGCGCTGACGCGCGAGACGGCGAACCGCCTCGCGAATGCCGACGCCGGCAACCTGCGGCGGCAGACGGGCGCCGCGGCCCGTCAGCTCGCCGCGATCGCGGCGCTCGGCGGTCCGGCGGCGCTCTCGCCCGAGCTGCAGGGCGTCGCCGAGCAGCGCCTGCGCATGCCAGAGGCGACGCTCGAGGAGCTCGCAGACGCCCTCAGGCTGACGAAGGCGACGGTCGCGGGGAGGCTGCGGCGGATCCGGCAGCTGGCTGACGTCTAGATGGTTGATTCCGCGAGGGCCCTGGTGCTCGACGGCTTTGCCTACAATCGTTGAGGATCCCATCGGAGAGGGCACATGACGGCTCGCGTAGGCATCAACGGCTTTGGCCGCATCGGCCGGAACTTCTTCCGCGCCGCGAAGGAGCAGGGCGCCGACATCGACTTCGTCGGCGTCAACGATCTGACGGATGCCGCGACGCTCGCGCACCTGCTCAAGTACGACTCGATCCTCGGCCGCTACCCGGGCAAGGTCGGCCACTTGGAGAGCGCGATCTCGGTCGACGGCGACGAGCTGAAGATCTTCGCGGAGCGCGATCCGGGCAGCATTCCCTGGGGTGATCTCGGAGCCGACATCGTGATCGAGTCGACCGGGTTCTTTGCAGACCGCAGCGCCGAGGCGCACCTCAAGGCGGGCGCGAAGAAGGTCGTCATCTCGGCTCCCGCGAAGGATCCCGACGTGACGCTCGTGCTCGGCGTCAACGAGGACAGCTACGACGCCGCGAAGCACGACCTCATCTCGATGGCGTCCTGCACGACGAACTGCCTGGCGCCGGTCGTCAGCATCCTCCACGAGGTGTTCGGGATCGAGTCCGGCTTCATGACGACGACGCACGCCTACACGGGCGACCAGAAGCTTCACGACGCGCCGCACTCGGACCTGCGTCGCGCGCGCGCCGCCGCGCTCTCGATCATCCCGACCTCGACCGGCGCGGCGAAGGCGATCGGACTCGTCGTCCCGGAGCTGAAGGGCAAGCTCGACGGCTTTGCGATGCGCATCCCGGTCGCGACCGGATCGGTCGTCGACCTCGTCTGCACGCTCTCGCGCGAGGCGAGCAGGGACGAGATCAACGCGGCGATCAAGACCCGCGCAGACCAGGGCCGGCTGAAGGGCGTGCTCGAGTACACCGAGGACCCGATTGTCTCGGCCGACATCGTCGGGTCGCCGTACTCGTCGATCTTCGACTCGAAGCTGACGATGGTGCACGGGCGGACCGCCAAGGTCGTCAGCTGGTACGACAACGAGTGGGGCTTCTCGAACCGCCTGGTCGATCTCGTCACGAAGGTCCTGTGACGCCGCGCGGAATCGACGCGCTGGAGGTCGACGGCCGGCGGGTGCTCTGCCGCGTCGACTTCAACGTCCCGCTCGCGGACGGCGTGATCGGAGATGACACGCGCATCCGCGCCGCGCTGCCGACGATCCGCGCGCTGCGCGAGCGCGGCGCGCGTGTCGTGCTCTGCTCGCACCTCGGCCGGCCCAAGGGGACGCGCGATCCGGCGGCGTCGCTCGCGCCGGTCCGCGTGCGCCTTGAGGAGCTGCTCGGCGCCCCGGTGAGCTTCACTCACGACTGCGTCGGCGAGGCGGCCGTCGCAGCCACGCGCGCGCTCGCGAACGGCGACGTGCTGCTCTGTGAGAACGTGCGCTACCACGCCGGCGAGGAGCAGAACGACCCGGCCTTCGCCGCCGAGCTCGCGAAGCTCGGAGACGTCTACGTGAACGACGCGTTCGGCGCGGCTCACCGCGCGCACGCCTCGACCGAGGGCGTAGCGCACCTGCTGCCTGCCGCGGCCGGTCGCCTCCTGCAGCGCGAGCTCGAGGCGCTCGGCGGCCTGCTCGACGCGCCCGAGCACCCCTTCGTCGTGATCTCCGGCGGCGTCAAGGTCGCCGACAAGATCGGCGTGATCGAGCAGCTCGCGCGGACGGCCGACTCGATCCTGATCGGCGGCGCCATGGCGTTCACGTTCGCGATCGCGCAGGGCCTCTCGGTCGGCAAATCGCTGCACGAGGACGAGGCCGGCCAGGAGACCGCTCGTCGCGCGGTCGAGGCCTGCGACGAGCACGGCTGCGAGCTCTTGCTTCCGGCTGACGTGGTCTGCGGGCGCGAGTTCTCCGCGGCGGGCGAGCAGCGCACGTTTCCGCTCGAGGCGATCGAGGACGGCTGGATGGGCCTGGATGTCGGCCCGCGCACCGTCGAGCAGTACGCCGCGCGCATCACGACGGCGCGCACGGTCTTCTGGAACGGCCCGATGGGCGCGTTCGAGCTGGCGCCGTACGCGGCCGGGACGATGGCGATCGCCGCGGCGATGGCCGCCTGCCGCGGGACCACCGTCGTCGGCGGTGGTGACTCGGTGGCAGCGCTCGTGGCGGCGGGGCTCGCGGACGAGGTCACGCACGTCTCGACCGGCGGCGGCGCCGGTCTCGAGCTGCTCGAGGGCCGGGTCCTGCCCGGCGTCGCCGCGCTTCCCGAAGCCGAAGGAGCCAGTTAATGCACCGTTCTGAACGTTCCGTGGGTGTCGGCGAGTGGCGGTCACTCTCGGCCGGGAGGCCAGCCGACGCCGCTGACGGCCATCGAGCTTCCAGGAGAGGGCACTAGTGGAGCTTGAACGCACGCCGCTCGTCGCGGGCAACTGGAAGATGTTCAAGACGCGCGCCGAGACGGCCGCGTTCTGCGCGGCATTCGCGCCGCTGATCGCCTCGGTCGAGAACGTCGACATCGCGCTTTGTCCGCCGTTCACGAGCCTCGACGTCGTCGGGGCGTCGCTCGGACAGACCGGCATCGGCGTCTGGGGCCAGACGATGCACGCGGCCGCCGACGGCGCGTTCACCGGCGAGATCTCGAGCACGATGCTCGTCGACGCCGGCGCGACCGGCGTGCTGCTCGGGCACTCCGAGCGGCGCGTGCTCTTCGGCGAAACTGACGCAGCGCTCGCCGGCAAGGTGACGGCGGCGCTCGCTGCGGGACTCGACCCGGTGCTCTGCATTGGCGAGAGCGAGGCGGAGCGCGACGGCGGGCAGACGGAGCTGCGTCTGCGAACGCAGCTGGAGGGCGCCCTCACGGGCCTCGACGGCTCGCGCGCCCTGCAGCTGACGGTCGCCTACGAGCCGGTCTGGGCGATCGGCACCGGCAAGAGCGCGACGCCCGAGCTCGCGCAGCAGGCCCACGCCTTCATCCGGGGCGTGCTCGTCGGGCTGTTCGGCGATGACGTCGCGCTCGCGATCCGCCTGCTCTACGGCGGCTCGGTCAAGCCCGAGAACGCCGCCGAGCTGATCGGCCAGGCCGATATCGACGGCGCGCTCGTGGGCGGCGCGAGCCTCGACCCGCAGACCTTCGCGGGAATCGTGCGCGCCGCGGCATGACGGGGCCGGTCGCGCTCGTCATCCTGGACGGCTTCGGGATCGCTCCGCCGGGTCCCGGCAATGCCGTCGAGCTCGCGGACACCCCGGTCTTCGATGCGCTGCTCGCGCGCTTCCCGCACACGCAGCTCGCGGCCTCGGGACGGGACGTCGGTCTGCCCGAGGGCCAGATGGGCAACTCGGAGGTGGGACACCTGAACATCGGCTCGGGCCGCGTCGTCAAGCAAGACCTCGTGCGCATCGGAGACGCGATCGCAGACGGCTCGTTCGCCCTCAACCCGGCGCTGCAGGCGGCGATCGGTGCCGCCAAGGCCGCGCGCGGCGTGCTGCATCTCGCCGGGCTCGTCTCGGACGGCGGGGTGCACAGCCACGTCGACCAGATCGACGCGATCGTCCGCCTCGCGTCCGAGGCCGGCTGCCAGGTGTTCGTGCACGCCTTCAGCGACGGGCGCGACGTCTCGCCGAGCCAGGCCGGCGAGCTCCTGCCGCGGCTCGCGACGCGCTGGTCGGGCCGGGCCACGATCGCGACGATCTGCGGGCGCTACTACGCGATGGATCGCGATCACCGCAGCGAGCGGACCGAGCGCGCCCGCGCGCTGCTCGTCGACGGCGTCGGCGCGCGCTTCGCCGACGCGGCCTCCGCGGTCGCCGCGAGCTATGCCGCCGGCGTGACCGACGAGTTCATCGAGCCGGTGCTGCTCGCACCGGAGGGCCTCGTGCTGGGCGATCCGCTCTTCTTCTGCAACTTCCGGCCGGACCGCGCGCGCCAGATCTGCCATGCGCTCGAGCCTGCCGTCGGCCTGCTCGCGACAATGACCCGCTACGACGGGCTGCTCACAGGCCCCGTCGCATTCGACGTCGACGACCTGCGCGACACGCTCGCCGACACGCTGGCGGCCGTCCACGCGCGCCAGCTGCACGTCGCCGAGACCGAGAAGTACCCGCACGTGACCTACTTCTTCAACGGCGGCAGCGAGCAGCGGCACGACGACGAGGCGTGGGAGCTCCTGCCCTCGCCGCGTGACGTCGCGACCTACGACCTCGCGCCCGAGATGAACGCGGCCGGCGTCGCGAAGCGCTTCGCGGAGCGCTTCCAGGGCGGCGTCCTGTTTGCGGTCGTCAACCTCGCCAATCCCGACATGGTCGGGCACACGGGCGTGATCCCGGCCGTGATCCGCGGCGTCGAGGCTGCCGACCGCGCGCTCGGCGTGATCCTCGCCGCCGTGGAGCGGGAGGGAGGCGTCGCGCTCGTCACCGCCGACCACGGCAACGCCGAGGTGATGCTGCACGCGGACGGGTCTCCGCACACCGCGCACACGACGAACCCGGTCCCGCTCGTGCTCACCCGCGAGGGCGCGGCGCTGCGCTCGGGAGGCCGCCTCGCGGACCTCGCGCCGACGGTGCTCGCGCTGCTCGGAATCGAGCAGCCGGCCGCGATGGACGGCCGCAGCCTGCTCGCGTGAGGCGGCCGGAGCTTCCCGGCGTCCTGCGCAGCCGCGACTTCTCGCTGCTCTTCGCGGGTCAGGCCGTCTCGCTGCTCGGCGACGGGTTCTTCCAGATCGCGCTCGCGTTCGCGGTTCTCGACATCTCCAGCGATCGCGCGGCCCTCGGCTACGTGCTCGCGGCGGGATCGCTGCCGCTCGTCGCGTTCATCCTGATCGGCGGCGTCTGGGCCGACCGGCTGCCGCGCCAGCGCCTGATGCTCGCGGCCGACGGCGCGCGCATGGCGATCCAGGGGCTGCTCGGCTTCCTCGTGATCTCGGGCCATGCCCAGATCTGGCACCTGCTCGCTCTCAACGTCCTCTACGGCTCCGCGATGGCGTTCTTCCAGCCGGCGGCGACCGGGCTGATCCCGCAGCTCGTAGAGGGGGAGCAGCTCGAGCAGGCGAACGGCCTGCTCGGGATGACGCGCAGCGTGATGATGATCGTCGGCGGCGGCCTGGGCGGCGTGGTCGTCGACCAGATCGGCTCCGGCGGCGCGATCCTCGCCGATTCCGCGACGTTCGCGGCGAGCGCGGCCTGCTTGCTCGCGATGCGCGCGGCGCCTGTGGCCGGAGGGGATCGCGAGCCGTTCCTCCGCGAGCTCCGGGCCGGCTGGCGGGAGGTGCGGAGCCGGCGCTGGCTGTGGCTGACGATCGGCTCCAGCGCGGTGTTCCTGACGCTCTACGTCGCGCCGCTCGAGGTCGTCGGGCCGATCATCGCGAAGAGCGAGCTCGGTGGGGCGACCGCCTGGGGCCTGATCAACATGAGCTTCGCCGTCGGCATGACCGCCGGCGGCCTCGTCGCGATGACGCGGCGCCTCTCGTATCCGATGCGCGTCTCCGGCGTGCTCTTCACGATCACCGCGGTCTCGCCGCTGATGCTCGCGATCCCCGCGCCGCTTCCGTTGATCATGCTCAGCTTCGTCGTCGAGGGCGCAGCGGTCGGCCTCTTCATCACGACCTACGAGACCGCGATGCAGCGAGACGTGCCACCGGAGGCCCTCTCGCGCGTGAGCGCCTGGGACTGGATGGGCTCGCTCGCCGGCATGCCGATCGGGCTCGCGCTCGCCGGCTCGGTGATCGGCGCGTTCGGCACGCGTGCGACGCTGGTGGGGATGGCGATGGCGGGCGCCGTGCTGAGCACGCTCTGGCTCGGCTCGCCTGACATCCGCTCGATCGGCGCCCGCGATCGAGACACCACGAGGTTGCGCTGACCGATGCGTCAGACGTACGATCCAGACCCCGGCTTCGAGGAGTTGTCTGCATGCCCAAGTTCCGTTTCAGATTCGCGTTGCTCGCAGCGCTCGGCGCGCTGATCGCCGGCGCCCTCACCGCGGGAGGGGCGCTCAGCCATCCGGCGGCGAGAGCCGCGAGCCACCGCGGCGGCACGTTCACGATGCTCGCGAAGTCGGCGGCAGACACCGCTGATCCGATGGTCGACTACACGCTGCAGTACTGGCAGCTCAACCAGGCGACCTACGACGGGCTGACGGCGTACTCGAAGACCGGCCCCGGCCTCGGCGCCGAGCTCGTCCCCGATCTCGCCGTGGCGATCCCGAAGCCCGGTGGCGGCGGCAAGACCTGGACGTTCGAAATCCGCAAGGGCATCCGCTACAGCACCGGCGCGACGCTCAAGCCGGCCGACGTGAAGCAGTCGTTCGAGCGCATCTTCAAGGTCAAGGGCCCGACCGCAGGGTCGTTCTACATCGTGATCAAGGGCGCCGATGCCTGCCTCAAGAAGCCGGCCACGTGCGACCTCTCGGCGGGCATCAAGGTCAAGGGGCAGAAGGTCACGTTCACGCTGACACGGCCGGATCCCGAGTTCCTCGACAAGCTCGCGCTGCCGCACGCCTCGATCCTCCCGCCGACGACTCCCGACAAGGACATCGCCACGGACGTCAGCAAGATCGGCGGCACGGGCGCCTATTACTGGGCGTCGTACAACCCGACCAAGTCGATCGTGCTGAAGCGCAACAAGTACTTCAAGCAGTGGTCCAAGCTGGCGCAGCCGGACGGCTACCCCGACCAGATCGTGCAGAAGTTCGGGCTCGAGGTCAGCGACGAGGTCACGGCCGTGATCAACGGCGAGGCCGACGAGGTCTTCGCCGCGGACACGATCCCGCCGGACCGGCTCAACGAGATCTCGACGAAGTACCCGAAGCAGCTGCACGTGCAGCAGCTGACGGCGGACTGGTACTGGGCGCTCAACACGAACATCCCGCCCTTCAACAACCTCAAGGCGCGCCAGGCCGTCAACTTCGCGTTCGACCGCAACGCTGCGGTGACGAACTTCGGCGGCCCGCAGCTCGCGACGCCGACCTGCCAGGTGCTGCCGGCGGGCTTCCCGGGCTACGAGCAATACTGCCCGTACACGAAGAACCCCGCGCAAGGTGGCCGGGGCCCGTGGACGGGCGCCGACTTCGCGAAGGCCAAGAAGCTCGTCGACGAGTCGGGCACCAAGGGCGCGGCCGTCGACGTCGTGCCCGCCAACGACGAGGTCCAGAAGAACATGGGCCAGTACATGCAGACGCTGCTCACGAAGCTCGGCTACAAGGCCACGCTGAAGCCGCTCGAGGCCGGTCTGCAGTACCCGTTCGTGCAGAACTCCAAGAACAAGGTGGAGGTCGGGCTCTCGCAGTGGTACCAGGACTACCCGGCCGCCTCGGACTTCCTCAACGTGCTCACGGGTTGCGCCTCGTTCGTGCCGAACTCGAATGCGAGCCCGAACATCGCGGGCTTCTGCGACAAGCAGATCGACGCCAAGATGCAGAAGGCGCTGAAGCTTGGCATCACCGACCAGACCGCCGCGAACAAGCTCTGGGCGCAGGTCGACCGCGACGTCACCGATCAGGCGCCGTGGGTGCCGATGTTCAACCCCAAGCTGACCGACTTCGTGAGCAAGCGGGTCGGCAACTACACGTTCAGCAAGCAGTACTACTTCATCGTCGATCAGGCCTGGGTGCAGTAGCAGCGCGTGGCAGGAGACAGCCCTGAGGTGGCGCTCGCAGCCGGCCCGTGGCGTACCGCCGCGAGCCGGCTGCGGCGCGATCGCATCGCGCTCGCTGCCGGGGTGCTGCTCGCGCTGATCGTGATCGCCTGCCTGCTCGCCCCGGTCTATGCCGACCACATCGCGCACACCGATCCGTTCAGCGCGGACCCGTCGGCGACGACCGTGGTCGATGGCCAGGAGGTGCCGGTGATGCAGCCGGCCAAGGTCGGCCTCGGCGTCTACCCGATCGGACCGACCTGGGACCCCGGGCACTACCTGCTGGGTGCCGACGAGAACGGGCGGGACGTCGCCGCGCGGCTGCTCTACGCCGGTCGCAACACGCTCCTGATCAGCGTCGCCGCGGCAGCTCTCGCATCGGTCGTCGCGCTCGTGATCGGGCTTGTCACAGGCTTCTTCGGCGGCCTGATCGACACCCTCCTGACCCGCCTTCTCGATGTCGTCTGGGCGTTCCCCGTGCTGCTGCTCGCGATCTCGCTCTCGGCCGTGTTGTTCAACTCGAAGCTCGATCTCGGCGTGATCACGATCGAGTCCGGCAGCCTGCTCCTGCCGATCGTGATCATCGGCGCGGTCTACGTCCCGTACATCGCGCGACCGATCCGTGGCGAGGTGCTGAGCCTCCGCGAGAAGGAGTTCGTCGAGGCCGGGATCGCGCAGGGCGCCGGCGATCTGCGTCTGATCGTGCGCGAGATCCTGCCGAACGTGATCACCAGCATGGTCGTGTTCTTCCCGCTGATGGTCGCGACCGCGATGCTGCTCGAATCGGCGCTCTCGTACCTCGGCATCGGCGTGCGGGCGCCCGATGCGAGCTGGGGCACGATCATCCAGGACGGCACCGGCCTGTTGCGCAACCGCCCGCTGATCGCGATCGTGCCGGGCATCCTGATCGCGCTCTCGGTGATGAGCCTGAACGTGCTCGGCGACGGCGTGCGCGACGCGCTCGACCCGCGGGCGCGCCTGCGCATCCGCGACGCGAGCGAGGCCGCGCGGTGATCCGCTTCCTGGTCCGGCGGCTGATCGGCACGGCAGCGGTGCTGTTCGCCGTCAGCGTGCTCGTCTTCCTGATCTTCTTCAAGACGCCCGGCGTCGACCCGGCGCGCCAGATGGCCGGACGCAACCCGAACCCCGAGACGATCGCGCAGATCCGCAAGGACTTCGGCCTCGACAAGTCGCTCCCCGAGCAGTACGTCACGCTGATGAACCGTCTCGTGATCAAGCGCGACCTGATCTCGTACTCGGATCGCGGACGCGTCCTCCCGCGCGTCGTCGATGCGATCCCGGTGACGCTCTCGCTCGTCGTGGGCGCCGCGATCATCTGGGTCGTCTTCGGGATCGCGATGGGCCTCGCGGCCGCGACCTCGCGCGGCACGCCGCTCGATCCGGTGCTGATGATCCTGGGCATGATCGGCATCTCGATGCCGGTCTTCTGGCTCGGCAACGTCGTCAACCTGGTGACGCAGGAGCGCCTGCACGACTCGGTCTTCTCCTGGCTCCCGGGTCTCGGCTACACCCCATTCCTGGATAGCCCTTCGACCTGGTTCTTGCATCTCTTGTTCCCCTGGATCACGCTCGCGATCAGCTACATCGGCCTCTACGGGCGGGTGCTGCGCGCGAACCTGATCGAGGTCGAGAACGAGGATTTCGTGCGCACGGCGCGAGCGAAGGGCCTGACCGAGCGGCGCGTGCTGATCAGGCACAGCCTGCGCACCTCGATGATCTCCTTCGTCAGCCTCTTCGGCCTCGACTTCGGCGCCCTCGCGGGCGGCGCCGCGCTGCTCGCCGAGCAGGTCTTCGGGCTGCCCGGGATCGGCAAGCTGACCTACGTCTCGCTGACGCGCTTCGATCTGCCGGTCGTGATGGCGATCGTGCTCTACGGCGCCTTCTTCGTCGTCTTCGCGAACCTGATCGTCGACCTCGTCTACGCCCGCCTCGATCCGCGCATCCGGCCGGCATGACGGAGGCGTTGCTCGACGTCCAGGATCTCCGGGTGTCGTTCCGCACCGAGCGTGGCCTCGTGCGCGCCGTCGACGGCGTCTCGTTCTCGGTGCTGCCCGGCGAGGTGCTCGGCGTCGTCGGCGAGTCCGGCTGCGGAAAGAGCGTGACGATGATGGCCGTGATGCGCCTGATCCGCGATCCGAATGCCGTGATCGAGGGGCGCGTGGTCTACAAGGGACGCGACCTGATGACGCTCTCGAGCGACGAGATGCGCTCGGTGCGCGGAGCCGAGATCGCGATGATCTTCCAAGACCCGATGACCTCGCTGAACCCGGTCTACACGGTCGGGTGGCAGATCGCCGAGCAGGTCCGCGCACACGAGAAGGTCTCGGGGGCGTCGGCCAAGGCGCGTGCGATCGAGCTGCTCGGCTCGGTCGGCATCCCCAGGCCCGCCGGGCGCGTCGACGACTTCCCGCACCAGTTCTCGGGCGGCATGCGCCAGCGCGTGATGATCGCGATGGCGCTCTCATGCAATCCCGATCTGCTGATCGCGGACGAGCCGACGACGGCGCTCGACGTGACGATCCAGGCGCAGATCCTCGAGCTGATCGAGCGCCTGCGTAGCGAGTTCGGCTCGTCGGTGCTGCTGATCACCCACGACCTCGGCGTCGTCGCCGGGATCGCCGATCGCGTCCAGGTGATGTACAGCGGGAGGGTCGTCGAGCGCGCGGTCACGGACGACGTCTTCGAGACGCCGCAGCACCCCTACACGTGGGGTCTGCTGGGCTCGATCCCGCGCCTCGACCGCGAGCGTCCAGCCCGGCTCCCGGCGATCGCGGGCGCGCCGCCGACGCTCGGGTCGATTCCGGCCGGGTGCCGTTTCGCCCCGCGCTGCGCGCACGCCTTCGATCGCTGTGCCCACGAGCTGCCCGAGCTGGCCGATCGCCGGGGCGACGGGCACCTCGATGCGTGCCTGCTGACGCAGCAGCAGAAGCGCGAGAAGGCGCCGGCGTGAGCGACGCCCTGCTGCGCGTCGAGAACGTGCGCAAGTGGTTCCCCGTGCGCGATGGGCTGCTCGTCAAGCGCGCGGTCGCGCAGGTGCAGGCCGTCGACGGGGTCTCGCTCGAGGTGCGGGCGGGGGAGACGCTCGGGATCGTCGGCGAGTCGGGCTGCGGCAAGTCGACGCTGGGACGCTGCATCGTGCGGCTGCACGAGCCGACGAGCGGACGGATCGAGTTCGACGGGCGCGACATCACGACCCTCTCTCGCCGCGCGATGCGGCCGATCCGCCGCGACCTCCAGATCGTCTTCCAGGACCCCTACGCGAGCCTCAACCCGCGCACCCGCGTCGGCAAGCTGATCGCCGCGCCGCTCGAGATCCACGGCCACGCGAACCCGCAGGCGCGGGTGCGGGAGCTGCTCGAGGTCGTCGGGCTGACCGCGGAGCACGCGGGGCGCTTCCCCCACGAGTTCTCGGGGGGACAGCGGCAGCGGATCGGCGTCGCTCGAGCGCTCGCGCTCGGTCCCAAGCTGATCGTCGCGGACGAGCCCGTGTCGGCGCTCGACGTGTCCGTGCAGGCCCAGGTGATCAACCTGCTCGACGACCTCCAGGACGAGTTCGGGCTGACCTACGTGTTCATCGCGCACGATCTCGGCGTGGTTCGCCACGTGAGCGACCGCATCGCCGTGATGTACCTCGGCAAGATCGTCGAGCTGTCGCCCGCCGACGACCTCTACGCCCGGCCGATCCACCCGTACACCGAGGCGCTGCTCTCGGCCGTGCCGATCCCCGATCCGAAGCGATCGCGGGCTCGCGAGCGCATCGTGCTGGCCGGTGACGTGCCGAGCCCGATCGATCCTCCATCGGGCTGTCGCTTCCATCCACGCTGCCGCTATGCGAGCGAGATCTGCGCGCGCGAGGAGCCGCCGCTCGTGGTGCACGGGAGCGGCCACCTCGCGGCCTGCCACCACCCGCTCTCCGTAAAGACGACATGAAGCTCTTTCTGAATGAGTCGTGAGTGGCTGGCGAGTGGCTCGCACGTCTGGGGTGTGATCACCTCGCAGCGGCTCCTGTACCGAACGGAATCGCAAGAGGTGATCACACCCCAGACGCTGGTGAGACGCCGTCAGACACCACGAGGCATTCTGTAAAGAGCTTCTAAGCCAAAGTTAAGGCCTCTCGCTGCTGGAGCGGGAACCTTGCGGTCGTGTGACCAGGCGGTGTATCGTGCTGGCCTGATGGCGATCCCCCAGCCGGATCCGGATCTGCTGCGCCGCGCGCAGCGGCACGACGCCGAGGCGTTCCGCCAGATCGTCACGACCTACCAGTCGCCGCTCTACAACTACGTGCTTCGCCTGGTCGGCGGAGACGCCTCGCTCGCCGAGGATCTCTGCCAGGAGATCCTCATGCGCGTCTACCAGGGACTGCCCGGCTTCAACACGCAGTGCCGCTTCACGACGTGGATGTTCCAGATCGCCAAGAATCGCGTCTTCGACGAGCTGCGTGCCCGCCAGCGCCGCGTGCAGACGCCGATCGACCTCGATCGCATCCCGAACGCCGCGGACAGCCGCGACGACGCCGAGCGGGTCGAGCAGGTCGACGCGATCTTCCGCGCGATCGGCGAGCTCAACCCCGACCTGCGGGCCGCCCTGCTCCTGCGCGATGTCGTCGGACTCGCCTACTGCGAGATCGCCGAGGCGCTCGGGATCACGCTCGCGACGACCAAGTGGCGCATCTTCAAGGCGCGCGAGCTGACGGCCGAACGCCTGCTTGCCGACGGCGTGATGACGACGCCCGGCAGCGAGGTCGTCGCCTCGGCTGAGTGAGCGGCGTGAACGCGCCGGGCCCGACCGTGTGCGCATGACCGGCTTCTGCCTGATCCACGGCGCGTGGCACGATGGCGCGTGCTGGGATGACGTCGCGCGCGTCTTGCGCGAGCGCGGGCACGAGGTCGTCGCCCCCGATCTGCCGTATCACGACCCCGAGGCCGGCCACGCCGAGCGGGTGCGCCCGGCGCTGGAGGCGCTCGAGGGAGCCACGGGGCCGGTTGTCGTGGTCGGGCACTCGATGGGATCGGCCTACGCGCCGATCGTCGCAGCGCGCCGGCACGGGTCGCTGCTCGTGCACCTCTGCCCACGCCTCGGGCCATTCGATCCGGGTCCGGAGGCGCCCGCCGGGCCGTTTCGCACGAGCATGCGTCTGCCGTCACCAGGCCCCGACGGCCTCAGCGTGTGGGACCCTGACGCGGCGATCGACGCGATGTACGGACGGCTCGCGCCCGAGACGGCCCGCGCCCTCGCGGCCCGGCTCCGCCCGCTGGCGCCGCCGGCAGACGCGTTCCCGCTGCCCGGGCACCCCGACGTGCCGACCGCGCTCGTCTACGCCGTCGACGACGAGTTCTTCGAGCCGGAGTGGGAGCGGCACATGGCGCGCGCGGTGATCGGCATCGAGCCCATCGAGATCGCCGGCGGCCACTTCCCGATGGCCGAGGCTCCGGAGGCCCTCGCCGATCTCCTCGAGCGGCTGTTCTAGCGCCCGCGTCGGACGCGCGACACTAGCGCCCCCCGTCAGAAACTCGCAGACGCCGCCCATCCGCAAACGAATTTCGGACGCGCGACGCTAGATCCCGCTCGCGAGGCGCGTCGCGAGACGGGAGGGGAGCCCGGCGTCGAGGATCTCCGCCTGCGTTCGCTCGATGTCGTAGACCGTCCGGCGGAACTGCGCCGTCTTGGCCTCGAGGTCGAGGACCATCCACGCGGCGCGCGGGTCGCGATCGCGAGGCTGACCGACCGAGCCCGGGTTGAGCAGCTGGGTGCCCGTCAGCTCGACCTCGGTGCCGCCGGCCGCCTTGCCGCCGTCGAGCCGGTCGCCGTCGGCCAGGCTGAGCGAGAGCGCGATGTGGCTGTGGCCGATCAGCGCGAGATCGCTGGGCTGCGCCTCGAGGCAGGCGCGCGCGACCTCGGCGGTCAGCACGTACTCCCAGATCGGGTCGCGGACGGAGCCGTGGTAGATCGAGACTCCGGCGCGCTCGCCGCTCGAGGGCATCTCGGCGAGCAGCGCCCGCTCGGCGTCGCTGAGCCGGTCGCGCGACCACTGCGCTGCCTCGGCCGCGTCGGCGGAGAAGGCGTCGACGCCGATCGCGCCCGAGACGACGAGGTCATGGTTGCCGGCAAGGCAGATGACGGATCGCTCGCGGACGAGCTCAAGGCACTCGGCGGGCCGGGCGCCGTAGCCCGTCACGTCGCCGAGGCACCAGATCTCGTCGAGCTGCTCCAGATCGACGACCTCGAGCACCGCTTCGAGCGCTGCGAGATTGCCGTGGATGTCCGATATGACTGCGACGGCCAAGCGCTCAGCGATCGTCCGACTCGCCGTCGGTCTCGGGCAGCAGGCGGATGTTCTGGCGGGTCGACCACTTCGAGTAGTTGTCCTGCAGCGCATCGATCAGCTGCCGCGTGAAGAGCGGCGACAGGTTGATGCGGCTGACGGCGACTCCGGGCACCTCGGGTCCGTCGACGTCGTGGTCGACGCGCGCGAACGTGATCGTGAACTCGTAGTCCGAGTGGCTCACGTTTGCGAAGTTCGAGTATGCCCCTGCCATGCTCTCGGGCGTGATGTGGATGTTGAAGTGCCGTTCCTCTTGGTCGTCCACCGTTGCTCCTCCGTCGGCCGGGACAGCATCTCAGTGTAGGCGGGACTCTCCTCGGGGCTCTCGATGATCGAGCTCGTCTGCGTCGGCAAGCCACGCGGCGCGCTCGCCGACGCGGCCCGCGACTACGAGAAGCGCCTCGCGCGCGCCTGCAAGCTGACCGTCGTCGAGCTGCGTGAGGAGAGCCTGCAGCACCTCGACGCTCGCGAGGCGATGGGACGCGAGGCGCGACGGATCGAGCCGCGCCTGGCCGGCGCCCACGTCGTCGTGCTCGATCGCAGCGGCCGCGCGTTCAGCTCCGAGCAGCTCGCCGTCTTCGTGCGCGAGCGCGAGGAGCTGCCGCCGCAGCGCACGCTGTTTGTGATCGGCGGCGCGAGCGGCCTCGATCCGTCGATCGTCGTGCGCGCCGACACACGCTGGTCGCTTGGCGCCGCCACGCTCCCGCACCAGCTGGCGCGCGTCGTCGTCGGCGAGCAGCTCTATCGCGCGTTCGCGATCCTGCGTGGCGAGCCCTACCACCGCTGAGCTACCCTGGGAGGCGATGCCAGACGCCCTCTCGCTCGTAGCCGAACCGCTGATCGCGTGTGCTCGAGGGCTCGGTGCAGCGGACGCCGAGGCGGGGCTCGAGCGACCGGCCGATGCGTCCCACGGCGACTACGCCACGACCCTTGCGCTGCGGCTCGCGAAGCCGCTTCGGCAGAGCCCCCGCGTGATCGCCGACGCGCTCGCCGAGGCTGCGCGGGCGAGCGAGTGGGTCGACTCCGCCGAGATCGCCGGCCCGGGCTTCGTCAACCTGCGCCTCTCACCGGCCTGGTACGCCGAGGCGGTTCGGCAGGCGAGCGCCGACGGGTTCGGCGGGGGCACGGTCGAGCAGCCGATCAAGGTCAACGTCGAGTACGTCTCGGCCAACCCGACGGGGATGCTGCCGGTCTCGGCCGGGCGCAACGCCGCCTACGGCGACTGCCTCGCGCGGATCTTCTCGTTCGTCGGCCACGACGTCACGCGCGAGTACTACTTCAACGACTCCGGGTCTCAGATGGAGCGCTTCGGCCGCTCGCTGCGTGCTCGTGCGCGCGGCGAGGCGGTCCCCGAGGACGGCTATCCCGGCGAGTACCTGATCGAGCTCGCTGAGCGCACGGGGCTGTCCCCCGACGCGTCGGTCGAGGAGTTCCAGCGCGCGGGGGCCGAGCTGATGTTCGCCTCGATCCGCGACACGCTGGAGCGTTTCCGGGTGCACATGGACGTCTACACGAACGAGGTCGATCTGCACTCCTCCGGAGGCGTCGAGCGGGCGAGCGAGCGCGCGCGGGTCGGCGGGCACCTGTTCGAGCATGACGGTGCGACCTGGCTGCGCACGACCGAGTTCGGCGATGACAAGGATCGCGTGATCGTCAAGGCGGACGGCTCGTCGACGTACTTCGCCGGTGACCTCGCCTACCTCGTCGACAAGATGGATCGCGGCTTCGGGCTCGCCGTCTACGTGCTCGGCGCCGACCACCACGGCTACCAGGCACGGCTCAAGGCGGCGGCGCAGGCGCTCGGCTACGAGCCGGGGCGCATCGAGATCGCGCTCTACCAGATGGTCAACCTCGTCGAGGACGGCGTCCAGCAGCGCATGAGCAAGCGGCGCGGAGCGATCGTCCTGCTCGACGAGTTGGTCGAGGCGATCGGGATCGATGCGACGCGCTTCTACCTGGTTCAGCGCTCGCACGACCAGAGCGTCGACATCGACCTCGTGCTGGCAACGCAGGAGTCGTCCGAGAACCCGGTTTACTACGTCCAATACGCCCACGCGCGCATCGCCTCGATCGTTCGCAAGGCCGGTGCGCTGGCGGGAACGGCCGCGACGAGCGCGGCGCACGTCCCGGAGCGCAGCGAGGCGACGCTGATCCGCGCTCTGAGTGACTTTCCCGCAGTCTGCCGGGCCTCGGCCGAGCTGCGCGCGCCCCACCGCATCGTCGCCTACGCCCGCGAGCTCGCGGGCGATTTCCACGCGTTCTACCGAGACTGCGTCGTGCTCGACGAGGAGCAGCCCGCGCGGTCGTCGGCGCGGCTCGCGCTGTGCGCGGCGACCCAGTCGGTGCTCGCGCGCGCGCTCGATCTGGTCGGCGTCTCGGCTCCCGCCGAGATGTGATGCACGAGCCGCGTCTCCGGCGTTGACCCGGCGTGGTGCGGTGCCTGCGTCGTGCACCGTGACGCGACTGGCATGGCCTCGCGCAGAGGAGTAGAGTGGCCAGGCGGTCGGACCAATTCGCCGTCAGGCGGATTCGGATTGCGACCGGCCACGCCGTCGCATCGAAGGAGCCGAATGCCCGCGCCAGCAGACCCCAGGGGCGTCAGCCTTGCAACCACGGCGTCTGCGCAGCGGGCGGTGCCGGCGTGAAGCTCGTCACCTATCGCGCGAACGGGGGCCCGGCCCGCGTCGGCATCGTCTCCGAGGATCGTGTCGTGGACGCCGGCTTCGACGGCGACATGGTCGCGTTCATCGCCGCCGAGGGCTCGCTCGAGGCGGCGGAGCGCCGGCTCCGCGAAGGTTCCGCATCGCATGCGCTCGGCGACGTCAAGCTGCTCGCCCCGCTGATGCCGCCGATCATCCTCAACTCGGGCCAGAACTACTGGGATCACCGCAACGAGAAGCCGGCCGTCGACCAGAAGGATCCGGAGTTCTTCCTCAAGGCGCCGCTCGCCGTGATCGGCCCCGACGAGCCGGTCATCCTCGATCCGGTGGTGACGAAGAAGCTCGACTACGAGGTCGAGCTCGCCGTCGTGATCGGCAAGCCGGGCCGCCACATCCCGGTCGAGACGGCGCTCGACCACGTCTTCGGTTACACCGTCGCGAACGACATCACGGCGCGCGATCGACAGGCCGTGCCCCATCCCCAGGGCGGCTTCGAGTACGCGCTCGGTCCGGGCAAGAATTTCGACACCTCGGCGCCGCTTGGCCCGTGGATCGTGACCCGGGACGAGGTGCCCGATCCGCAGCGCCTCGGTCTGCGGACGTGGGTCAACGACGAGCTGCGCCAGAACAACTCGACCGAGAAGATGATCTGGAGCGTCGCCGAGATCGTCGCGTTCTTCTCGCACTTCTACACGCTGCCGGCCGGCCTCGTGATCGAGACGGGCACGCCCGGCGGGACGGCCTGGGCGAGCGATCCCGACATCGGCGGCAAGCCCTACGACCGTGACGACGTGCGGCGAGGCGGATATCTCCAGCCCGGCGACGTCGTCCGCGTCGAGGTGGATGGGGTAGGCACTCTCTCGAACCCGATCGTTGCAGGCTGACAAGGAGGAGCACGATGACGCTGCTGGCACCCGACCCTCCAACGCTGTTTCTGAACGCGAGGCTGATCGACGGCCACGGCAGAGCGCCGGTCGACGGCGCGGCCGTTCTGGTCGAGGGCAACAAGATCACGCGCGTCGGGCGCACGCCGGACTTCGGCGAGAGCCCGAACGGGAACATGCGCGTCGTCGACCTCGCCGGCAAGACGTTGATGCCCGGCCTCGTCGAGGGACATTTCCACATCTCGTTCTGGGGCGTCCGCGAGCTCCCTGACCTCGATCTGAAGCTCCCGGTGGAGCGCACGACCGTGTACGCCGTGAAGAACGCCGAGCTCGCGCTGCGCTGCGGGTACACGGCCGTCGCGAGCGCCGGAGCGCTCTACCGGATCGATGTGGAGATCCGCGACCTGGTCAGCGCGGGCGTGATTCCCGGCCCGCGCATGGCGGCGTCGGGCCGCGACATCTGCGCGACCTCCGGGATGCTCGACTGGAACCCCTCGTTCTGGAAGCTCGGCATGGACGGGCTCGCGATCTTCGCCGACGGCGTCGACGAGGTGCGCAAGGCCGTCCGCCAGAACATCAAGGAGGGATGCGACGTCATCAAGCTGTACGTCACGGGCGAGGGTCTCCTGCGCCCCGGCGTGCCGCCCGAGGAGACGATGTACTCCTTCGAGGAGATCGCCGTGGCCGTCGAGGAGGCCCACAAACGCAACCGCCAGATCGCGGCGCACGTGCGGGGGAACGACGGCGTCAAGCTGTGCGTCGAGGCGGGCGTCGATGTGCTCGAGCACGCCACCTATGCCGACGACGAGGCGATCGAGATGATCGCGGCGCGCAAGGACTCCGTCTTCGTCGTGCCGGGGCTCGGCTATCACTGGGGCATCCTCGAGAAGGGCGAGGCATGCGGCATCCCGCCGCACGTGATGGCGGCCACCGAGTACCAGGAGGAGTGGGACTTCGGTTGCGTCGCGATGAAGAAGCTGAAGGAAGCCGGCGTGCGCGTGATCCCAGGCGGCGACTATGGCTTCGTCTGGTGCCCGCACGGCGAGTACGCGAAGGACATCGAGCTGTTCGTCACCGACATGGGCTTCTCGCCGATGGAGGCGATCGTCGCGGCCACCAAGCACGGCTCCGAGCTGCTTCGCATGGAGCATCTCTGCGGCACGGTGGAGGAGGGCAAATGCGCCGACCTGCTCGTTGTCGACGGCGATCCTCTCGAGAACATCGCGATCCTGCAGGACCGCTCGAAGCTCTCGCTCGTGATGAAGGACGGCACGGTCATGGTCAACAGCCTCGGCCTCCCGCAGGAGCTGGCACCGATCCCGGGCTACGTGATGGACATCGAGCACATCCAGAACTCGAAGGCCGCCGTCTCGACGATGCCGACCGCTGCGGAGGTGCAGCACTGACGACCGGCGGGCCGGCGGGATCGATCGAGCCCGTGCGCGAGGGAGGGAGGCGAGCGGCCGAGATCGAGGTCAACGGGGTGCGGACGTTCTGGAGCGAGCGCGGCTCGGGCGACCCGCTCGTGCTCGTTCACGGGCTCGGGGGCACCGGTGAGGGCATCTTCAAGCACCTC
Organism: Actinomycetes bacterium; assembly: GCA_031361905.1. Classification (GTDB taxonomy): domain Bacteria; phylum Actinomycetota; class Thermoleophilia; order Gaiellales; family JALYLC01; genus JANLRV01. The sequence continues at coordinate 2,770 of JANLRV010000244.1, read as the reverse complement.
CTCGCGCCCCTCTCCGCACGGCACCGGGTGATCACGTACGACCTGCGAGGATCAGGGCGGAGCTCGGTCACGCCAGGGCCGTACACGGTCGAGCTGCTTGCCGCCGACCTCGACGCCCTGCTGACCGCGCTCGGTCTCGACGGCGTCACGCTGGTCGGCCACTCGCTCGGTGGCGGCATCGTCCTGGAGCACGCCGCGACCCGCCCCGAGCGCGTGGGAGCGGTGGTCGGGATCGGAGCCGTGACCGGCCTTCCCGAGCAGGGAAAGGAGGGAATGGAGGCGCGCGCTCAGACGGTCGAGCGCCAGGGCATGGCGGCCGTGGCCGAGACGGTGGCCACGAACGGCCTTGCGCCGTCCTTCCGGGAGGAGCATCCGCAGGAGCTCCGGGCGCTCGCCGCGCTGATCGAATCGAATGACGCCGCCGGCTACGCCGCGCAGTGCCGCGCGCTCGTCGCGATGGACGTCACGTCTCGGCTCTCCGAGGTGCGCTGCCCCGCGCTGCTCGTCTGCGGCGAGAAGGACCAGGCGTCCCCGCCCGCGGCGAACGGCGCGAATGCGGCGCTGATCCCGAACGCGCGGATCGTCGAGCTGCCCGACACCGCGCACATCATTCCGTGGGAGAAGCCAGACGCCCTGCTCGCCGAGCTCACCGGCTTCCTCGGGACCGCCGGGTGAATGCGCCCGTGGAGCTGCCGGACGCCCTGCTCGAGCGCATCTACGGCCCGGAGCTGCCCGGCGGCGTGCGCGCCGAGCGCTGCGACGCGGAGACGTACTGGCGGCGGCACGAGGAGGAGCTGCGCGAGCACTTCGCGCCCGAGGCCTACTTCCGTCTCGACCCCGACGGCGAGCCGCGGGTCGAACACTGCTTCTTGCTGATGGCGGGCGACCGGCTCGCGGGCGTGACGAGCGGCACGCCGTCGCGCGCGACGCCGAGCACCTATCTCACCTACCACACGACGATCCACCCCGACTTCCGCCGCCTCGGCATCTACGCGGAGCTGCAGCGGCGTGCGATCGCCTACTCGCTCGAGGCGGGCTTCCGGCGCGTCGAGTCGAGCCACGCACCGTCGAACAACGCGGTGCTGATCGCGAAGCTGCGCGCCGGATTCCGCATCGTCACGCTCGATCTCGACCCGGCCCATGGACCGACGCTCGTGTTGCGCTATTTCCACGAGCCGGTCGAGCTCGCGGCCTACGAGTTCCGCTGCGGGCATGCGAGCATCACGCCGGAGCTCGCGAGCACCGGCTACGGCGCCTGGGACGAGCTGCGCCGTCAGCTGCGCGCGTCGAGCTGACGCTCGAACCGCTCGACGAGCTCGGCAAAGCGCGCGGGGTGCGTGAGCGGCGTGAGGTGGCCGGCACCGGCGATCGTCCAGATCGGCGAGCCGCCGAGCGCGCGTGCGGCAAAGCGGCCCGTCTCGATCGGCAGCGAGTCGAACTGGCCCCAGATCAGCGCGCTCGGAACGTGCCGCGCAGAGGGAAGCTCGTCGCGCGTGAGACCGATCCCGCCCTGCTTGGTCATCGCGGCGAGCGCGCCGGCCGTCCCGCGCACGCGCAGCGGGCGACGCCAGCGCTCGATCAGCGCGTGTGTCAGCCTTGGATGGCTGGGGCCGTAGGCGCCGCGGAGGATCGAGCGCATCAGCGCGTCGGAGCTGAGCGCGAGGGCCAGCGCGATTGCGGCCACAGGCCCGCTCGCAACGGACCCGAGCGGTCCGCCGCTGCCGTCGGCGAGGCCGTCGCCATCGGCGAAGATCATGCCTCTGATCGCGCGCGGGTCGCGGCGGGCGAGCTCGGCGAGCACGCCCGCGCCCATCGAGTGCCCGACGAGCAGCGGCTGCGTCACGTGGAGCTGCTGCAGGAGCGCCGTGACCTGGTCGGCCATCGAGGCGGCGCTGTAGGGGCCGCGGCGCTCGGAGTACCCGAAGCCCCGCAGGTCGATCGCGATCACGCGGTGGTCGCGAGCGAGCAGGGGTGCGACCCGGGTCCACACGTCGGTCGACTCGACGAAGCCGTGCAGGAGCACGATCGGCCGGCCCTTCGTGCCCCAGACGCGATAGCGCGTGAGCACGCCCGCCGCGTGCGCGTACGGTCCGGTGCTCGCGGTCGCCGGATCGAGACCGGGGGAGATGCGCCCGGCCGAGGCCGTTGCGATGCCTGCGGAGAGGGCCAGGAGAGCCATCGGGGTCGCACGGCGCCGCATCGGCTGCACGCTAGTCGATCCCGCCGAACGGCCCGGTCCTGCGTGCTAGCCTTGATCCCGTGCGGACGTAGCTCAGTTTGGTAGAGCATCAGCTTCCCAAGCTGATTTGGCCACCAACGCTCGCGATGACCGACGAGTGCACATCGACGCAACCATGCGGGTTTGAAGCTCGTTTTCGATTGCCGCGGCACAGCCCATCGCGGCCCTGATCCGCGAGGTTCTGGTGTCTATTTGGTGTCAGATGCTGCCGGGCTGGGCCTCCGCCCTGGCCTGATACTCAAGCTGCAGTTATTAAAGTCATGGTTTGTAAAGTCGTGATTTTGGTTCGTGCTAACCTGGGCTCATGACCGTGGAGATCGTCGATCGCGAGCGCGAGCTGAGACTGTTGCGGAGCACTGCCGAGAATGCGCCGGCGCTGATCGTGCTGCGTGGCCGCCGGCGCGTGGGCAAGAGCTTCCTGCTGCGCGTGGCGCTGTCGGCCACGCCGAGGCTGATCAGCTATCAGGCCGAGGAAGAGCCTCGTGCGCTCCAGCTTGAATCCTTTGCGGCGGAGTGGGGGGCGCGGGCGGG
>JANLRV010000240.1:0-24977 GCA_031361905.1 Actinomycetes bacterium | reverse complement strand
GATCAGCGCGGCGATCATCGGCGCGCTCGTCGTGCTCTCGGGCAACATCGGCTCGGTCCTCAGCCGCATCTCGAGCGCCATCAAGTGAGATGGTCCCGCTGCCGCCGGCCTCGCGCCGGTGGTAGCGGGAGCTGGACGCCGCGTCGCTCCTCGGAGCGGCGCGGCGTTCGGCGTTTTTCGGGCTGTTCCCACGAAGCGATGTCCCGGTGAGAGATACCCCCGGGCGGGGGATGTGGCGGCGCGCGCGGCGTCTCGATGAATCCCTACCTGGGAACGTCAACTACCAAGGAGTCTCCCGTGGATCTCGTCACCGTTCTTGCAGCTCGTCTTCGTCGCCAGGAGGGTCAGACGATGGCCGAGTACGCGATCGTCCTCGCTGTGATCAGCGCGGCGATCATCGGCGCGCTCGTCGTGCTCTCGGGCAACATCGGCTCGGTCCTCAGCCGCATCTCGAGCGCCATCAAGTGAGCTCGCGTGCCCGGCGCGTCTCCCCGCCCGATCGTCAGGCGGTCGAGGCGCGCCGAGCACGTTCTCGCATCACCTAGGAGCCACGATGCACCATCTCATCTACGCATTTTTCGCGCACCACCTGCGGCGGCAGGAAGGCCAGACGATGGCCGAGTACGCGATCGTTCTCGCCGTCATCAGCGCAGCCATCATCGCCGCGCTCGTGCTGCTGTCCGGAAATATCAGGCTTGTTCTCTCGCGCGTCTCCAGCGCGATCAAGTAGCACCGATCAATTTCGATGCCGCGTCTGCTTCCGTAGGGAAGAGGCGCGGCATTCGTCGTTTTCGGCGCGGTGTCAGTCGTCGTCGAGGTCGGCGAGCTGCGTGCGCAGGCTCCCGAGAACGTCTTCCCCGACGGCGTCGATCACCTCGCGGCGCTCCATCAGGCGCATGCGATCGGTCGCGGTCGCCCGGTTCGTCACGTACGGATCCTCGAAGACCTCGGCGAGCGTGCGCCCGAGCTCGACCTCGCGCACCACGTAGCGGACGAGGGCATCCTCGGCGGCCTGGCCACCCGAGAAGTCGATCTTCGGCTTATGCGGCATGCCGGAACGATAGAGCACGTGAGCGGCGTCGGCCGCTTGTAGGCTCAGCCCTTGCATGTGACAAGGGCCACGAGTACGGTGCTGACACCGACTACGTCTGAAGGGAACGGTGATGGCAACCGATATCCGGCACAAGGTAGCTGCCGAGCGCCTGCTCGCAGGCGTCGACGACCAAGGGCGATCGGAAGCCATTCGCCTTCGCATCGAGTGGCTGCCCGGTGGCGTCTGGGGCGTCACGCGCACGATTGACGAGCAGCTGCGCGAGAACCCCGAGCTGACGCGACCCGACGATGTGATCTTCCGCGGGTACGAGCTCGACGACGCGATCGAGGCGGCGAACGGCGTGCTCGACGACGACTGCTGGGTCTCGCGATCGGATGGCATCGCGAATGCACCCGAGCCGTTCGCGCGAATCGAGCTCGAGCGACCGCTCGAGCGCTGGTTCCTGCACTAGAAGCGCGCACAGAGTGCCTCGCGATGCCTGGCTCCGGCGCCGTGCATCACCATTCCGCCTGCTCGGAAGCGTCCTGAGTCTCGACTCGGACGACTAGAATCCACCGAGATGACGGAGCTGACTGCCAACACGAGCGCGGGCGTCCACTGGGACCTCTCGAAGCTCTTTCCCGACGATGCGGCTGCCCGCGCTGCGATTCCCGACCTGCAGGAGTCGGCTCGAGCGTTCCGAGACCGCTATCGAGGCCGGCTGGCCGAGCTCGACGCACGCGAGCTGCGCGATGCGCTCGACGCGCTCAGCGCGCTCGACAATCGCCTCTCCCGCCTCGCCAACTACTCGGCGCTCGGCCTCTCGGTCGAGATCAGCGGCGAGCGCCAGCGAGATCTCGACGCCGAGGTCGAGCTCGCGCTCACCGGCCTCGTCAACGACCTCCGCTTCTTCGACCTGGAGTGGATCGCGCTCGATGACGCCCACGCCGAGAAGCTGATCGTCGACGCGGGGCTCGCCGGCTACGCGCACTACCTCTCGGGATCCCGCCGCTTCGCACCGCACACGCGCACGGAGGCCGAGGAGGAGATGCTGGCCGAGCGCGAGCCTGCGGCGTCGAACGCGTGGCACACGCTGTTCGATCAGGTCACCTCCGAGCTCGAGATCGAGTTCGAGGGGCGAACGCGGACGCTCGACGAGACGCTCTCGCTCGTCCAGCACGAGCGGCGGGAGACGCGCATCGGGGCCTACGAGGCGGCCTTCACCGCCCTCGAGCCGCACGCCAAGACGCTGGCCCACGTCTACGACTCGATCGTCGCGGATCGGCTCGTGATCGACCGCATTCGGGGCTACGGCGGGCCGCGATCGGCGCAGGACCTGCGCAACGAGCTGCCCGAGGAGGCGGTCGACGCGCTGCTCGACGCCGTCGAGCGCCACCACCACCTCGCGCACCGCTGGTATGCCAACAAGGCGAAGCGGATGGGCGTCCCGAAGCTCGTGCTCGCCGATCAGTACGCGCCGCTCGGCTCGTCCGAGCCGCTCTCGTATCCCGACGCCACCGAGCTCGTGGCGACGAGCCTCGGAGCGTTCTCGCCGCGGCTCGAGCGCGTCGCACGGACGATCTACGACGAGCGGCGCATCGACGCCGAGCCGCGCTCGGGCAAGCGGGGCGGTGCGTTCTGCGCGTCGATCGCGCAGGACGCGAAGCCGTACGTCTTGATGAACTACACCGAGCGGCTCGACGACGCTGCGACGCTCGCCCACGAGATCGGGCACGCGATGCAGTTCGAGCTGTCGGGCGAACGGCAGACGGCGCTGACCCATCACCCGCCGCTGGCCCTCGCCGAGGTGCCGTCGACCTTCGCGGAGATGATCGTGATGGATCGGCTGCTGGCCGAGCAGCACGATCCCGAGCCGCGGCTGTTCCTGCTCGCGAAGAACGTCGAGCGCGGCTTCGCGACCGTCTTCCGGCAGACCGTGATGGTTCGCTACGAGCAGGCCGCCTACAGCCTGCGCGCCGACGGGAAGGCGCTCCTTCCCGATCGCCTCTGCGATTTCTGGCTGGCGGCGAACACCCCGTACTACGGCGACGCGATCGAGCTGCCCGCCGGCTACCGCTTCGGCTGGTCGTACATCCCGCACTTCATCCACACCCGCTTCTACACCTACGCGTACGTGTTCGCCCACCTCGTCAGCCTCGCGCTGCTGGCCCGCTATCGCGAGGACGGCGACGCGTTCGTCGGGCCCTATCTCGAGTTCCTCTCGATCGGCGGCGGGGCGTCGCCCCAGTCGCAGCTCGCGGCGCTCGGGCTCGATATCACGACGCCCGAGTGCTGGGACGTCGGCTTCAGCGAGCTCGAGCGGATGATCGGCCTGGCCGAGCAGGCCTGACTCCTTCAGGAGCGCTCACGAGTGACTCCTCTCAGGCGTGCTTGTACTTGCCCTGTGCGAACGGGCACGCGTGGCGCACCGATCGGTCAGGCATCGCGATCGTCGCCGTCGCGTCGGGCGCGAGATCGTCGCCCAGGTTCGGGCCGGGCACGATCCCGCGATACGCGGTGCCCTCCCAGTCGGGCGTGCGGATCAGCAGCGCGAAGCCGTCGGGACGCGTCAGCACACCCATGATCCGATACCAGCCGTGCGGGCGCTGGACGTCGAGGTAGACGTTCCGGCCCTCAGGGTCGAGCGGCACGCCCGTCGACGTGTGGCGGGCGCCGTAGAACGCCTGGCCGTGGTAGGTCGCCGTGCCGCAGATGCGCGGCATGCGGCCGCGATCGACCCACTCGCCCGTCAGCGAGAGGCGCGTCGGCTCACCGTGCCAGCGCGAGAATCGGAGCTCGATCGGGCCGCGCTCGCCGAACTGCCCGTGGCGATGCAGGCGCTGGAGGGCGTACTTCGTTCCGTCGGGAAGCTGCACCTCGGCGACGGCGAGCGGGACGTCCGGCGTCACGCGCCGGGCCGCGCTCGCACCCGGCAGCTTGCCGCGGTAGCGCAGGTTGGAGCCGCGGATGATCACGTGGCGCATGCGCCCGTGCTCGCGCCACGTCACGAACGCCGCCCCGGATGCCGTCACGCGCAGGCTCTCACGCGACGACGAGCGCCCGAGCGTGATCGATCCCTCGCTCGTGCCCGCAGAGCCCCCCGCGACTCCGAGCAGCAGCAAACACACGCATGCGCGAACGTACCGGCGCATCTCTCACCTCCGGTCTTCATCGGCCCCTCGTTCAGGACCGTAGCCGACCTCGGTGCAGAAAAAACCGGGTGCTCCGGGAGATTTGCAAAGGTTTCTCGGATGCTCGATTGAGAATCGCGTATCAGCGATCGGCAGATCGCCGGCGCAGGATCCGCCGGTCTCCCACGCGCCGGGTCACCCCCGCGCCGTCGAGGTGCTCGAGCAGGGCCTGCACGATCCGGCGGCTCGCACCGAGCCGATCGCGCACCTGCGCGAGCGTGACGTCACCCTGTTCAATGCAGAGCGCGACGACCTGCAGCTGCGCGCGCTCGTAGTTCTCGGCGGTGTAGGCCAGATCCTCGCCGAAGCAGACGATCGCCCCGTCGCGCTCGAGCGCGACGCAGAGCGCGCGGAACTCGTCGGGGCGAAGGCCGCTCGGCGCCGCGATCGCGGGCAGGTCCGGCGGTGCGAACCCGCCCGCCTCGAGCTGCCCGATCAGCGCGGCCGCCTCGGCGGCATGCAGCGTGCCGGCGCTCGCCGCGGCTCCGGGAAGCCGCGCCGAGGCCCCGTCCCGCTCGAACACGGCTTCGGCCTCGAGGCGCGCCGCGAGCGACTCCGACGAGGGCGGCAGGAGCGCCGCGATCGGCACTCCCGGCTCGAGCGGATGGGCCTCGGCGCGGCGCGTGAGCGCCTCCCTGACGGTGCCCGCGATCTCGCGGTACCGCTCCTCCGTGAGATAGCGGGGCTCGGCTCCGGCGAGCGCCACGACCTCGCCCGTGTAAACGAGGAGCCGCAGCGCGGCCTCGGCGCTGACCGCATCGATCAGCCCGCGCGGTGCGAGCTCGGCGAGGCTCGCGGGCCAGCGGGCGTCGGCGAGCACGGCGCGCACGAGCGCGGGCGGGTCGCCGTCGGCGAGGAGCTGCAGCCGTGCGAGGGCCTCGGCGCTCGCGCCGTGCCGGCGTGGGCTCGGGTCGAGCACGACGGCGCCGGCGATCGTCCTCGGCGGAGCGGTCGAGCGCACGATCACGCGATCCCCGCGCGCCGCGATCGCCCGGGAGCGAAGGCGCAGCTGCGCGAGGCCGCGCTCGCCGGCCGCGAGCTGCTCGGCTCCGAGCAGCGCCACGCGCGCCTCGAGCACGGCCGTGCCCGCGAGCACCTGCACGAGCTCGCCGTGGCGCAGGCCAGGCCCGCCGGCGAGCGTCGCGACGTCGACGTCGAGGCGGTAGCTCGCCGGATACGCTCCGGGCGCGACGATCACGTCACCGCGTGCGACGGCATCGCGATCGACGCCGACGAGGTTGAGGGCGACCCGGCGACCTGCCTCGGCGCGCTCGACCGGCGTGTCGTGCACGTGCACGGAGCGCACGCGCACCTCGCTTCCGCGGGGCTCGATGAGCACGCGGTCGCCGTCGGCGACGCTGCCCGACCAGAGCGTGCCCGTGACCACCGTTCCGATGCCGTGCAAGCTGAAGACCCGGTCGATCGGCAGCCTCGTCGGGGCGGTCGTCGGGCGAGGCTCGACGCGCGCCGCGACGAGGTCGAGCGCGGCTCGCAGCTCGTCGAGCCCGCACCCGTCGCGGACCGACACGTCGATCAGCGGCGCGCTCGCGAACGGGGTTCCGGCCAGCAGGTCCTCCACGTCGGCGCGGGCGAGCAGCGCGCCATCCTCGTCGACGACGTCTCGCTTCGTCAACGCCACGACCGCGTGCGCGATGCCGAGCAGCTCGAGGATCGCCACGTGCTCGCGCGTCTGCGGCATCACGCCGTCATCGCAGGCGACGGCGATCAGCGCGAGATCGATGCCGCTCGCGCCGGCGATCATCGTGCGCACGAACCGCTCGTGGCCGGGGACGTCGACCACCGACAGCGCACGGCCCGAGGGAAGCGCGAGACGCGCGTAGCCGAGCTCGATCGAGATGCCGCGCTGCTGCTCTTGCGGAAGCCGGTCGGTGTCGACGCCCGTGAGCGCGTGCACGAGCGAGGTCTTCCCGTGATCGATGTGGCCGGCCGTGCCCAGCGTGAGCGCGTGCGCCGGCTGGGGGGTGCTCATCGTCTCGCGATGAGCTCGAGCTCGTCGTCGGCGAGCGTCCGGCAATCGAGCACGCAGCGGCCGTCGACGATGCGCGCGATCACGCTGGGGTCGGCCGCGCGCAGCTCCGCGGCCCGTTGCTCGGCCGGGCCGTCGAGCGCGACTCCGTACGACGGCAGCTCGGCGAGCGGGAGCGCGCCACCGCCGATCCGCGCCACGGTCGCCACGACCGTCCCGCCGATCCGGCCGCAGAGGACGTGCGCGCGCTGCTCGACGACCGAGGGCTCCTCGTGCATCGCCCGGAGCGCGGGAATCTCGCGCAGCGCCCGTTCCGGGTCGCGGGTAAGCGCCAGCGTCGCCTCGAGCGCGGCGAGAGACAGCTTGTCGATCCGCAGCGCGCGGGCCAGCGGGTGGCGCCGGCATTGCTCGACGAGCTCGCGGCGGCCCGCGATGATCCCGGCCTGCGGGCCCCCGAGCAGCTTGTCTCCCGAGATGCAGACCAGGTCGACGCCCGCCGCGATCGATTCGCGTGCGGTGGGCTCGTCGGCGAAGACGGGGCTCTCGAGCATCGCCCCGGAGCCGAGATCGTCGATCAGCGGCAGGCCCGCCGAGTGGGCGAGGCCGGCAAGCTCCGCGAGCGACGGCGCTTGCCGGAAGCCGACGATGCGGTAGTTCGAGGGGTGCACGCGCAGCACCGCCGCCGTCTCGGCGCCGATCGCCCCGGTGTAGTCGGACGTGCGCGTCCGGTTCGTCGCGCCGACCTCGCGCAGGCGGGCGCCGGTGCTCGCGACGATCTCGGGGATGCGGAAGCCGTCGCCGATCTCGACGAGCTGGCCGCGCGAGACGATCACCTCGCGGCCGTGCGCGATCGCGGTCAGGATCAGCACGAGCGCCGCCGCGCAGTTGTTGACGCAGAGCGCGTCCTCGGCGCCCGTGAGCTCGCGTATCAGCGGCACGACGTGGGACTGCCGCGAGCCGCGGCGGCCGTCGGCGTCGATCTCGAGATTCGAGTAGCCGCGGCCGACCGCGTCGACCCGCTCGAGCGCCTCGGCAGCGAGCGGCGCGCGCCCGAGATTCGTGTGCAGCACGACGCCGGTGGCGTTGAGCACGCGGCGGAGCGAGGGGGCGAGCCGGGCCGCGACGCGATCGCGCACCCGTGGCGCGAGCTCGGCGGCGGTCGCCGCGGTTCCGGCGGCGCGCTGCTCGCTGATCACGGAGCGTGCCTCGTCGACGACGATCCGATGCGGCGCGTCGCAGCCCGCGAGGCGCACGAGCGCGTCGATCGAGGGGTAGGGACTGGCCACGGCCCCAGTCTACGTCCGTCCCAAGGGCGCGATTTCAGTGAAATCGGACGACACGCGATAGAATCGACCCTGGCGGAGGGGGTCCGCTGTCGAGCAGAAGGCAGTCCGTGGGTGCCGACGAGCATATCGAGCGACGCACTGAGATGCGCGTCTACGACGCGCGCCGTTCGCGCGTGCTCGGCCGCAATCGAGCGGGCGGGATCGCGCTCGCGCTCGTCGTCGGCGTCGCCGCGCTGCTCTCCGCCAACCTGCTGTTGCAGCGCGGGGAGGTCGTCGACGGCGTGCATGTGTCGGGCGTGCAGCTGGGTGGACGGTCGTTCGCCGCCGCGCGCAAGCTGATCAACCGGACGGTCTCCGCGCAGCTGCAGCGCCCCGTCTCGCTCGTCGTCGACGGACGGCACAGCGAGATCTCGCCGTGGAAGCTCGGCGTGCGCGTCGACGCCGCCGCGACGGCGCGCCGGGCGCTCTCCGCGGGGCGCGTTCGCGGCGGCCTCCTGCTCTCGCTCGGCTCCAGCCGCGAGATCGCGCCCGTCCTGCGACTGCCTGCAACGTTCAACGCGCCCGGGACGCTGCGTGCTGTGACGCGGGCTGCGGTCGATGCGCGCCTCGTCTACCGGCGAGACGGCACGGCTCGCGTGGTGCCGGGCAAGCCCGGCGTGGGCTTTGACCGAGCGGGCGCGCTGCGTGCGATCAGCGCGGCCGCGCTCGCGCACGGCGGCACCGTGTCGCTCGCTCCGCGGCCGACGGAGCCTGCTATCTCGACCGAGGCCGCGACGCGTGCACACGCGCGGCTGACCCAGCTGCTCTCGGCGCCCATCTCCTTCACGCGGCGCGGCGTCGAGGTCGGTGAGCTCCCGCCCCGCCGTCTCGCCGCGATGATCGAGGTGAAGCTGTACCTCCACGAGATCGGCGTCGCGTTCGCGCCGCTGCTCGTCAAGCGCGAGCTTGCGCTCGACGTTGCCGGATACGTTCGCAAGCCGCGCGATGCGCGCTGGGCATACGGCAATCCGACGATCGGCAGCAAGGTCAAGGTGCTCTCGTCGCTGACGGGCGTGGCGCTCGACGGCCGCGCGACGGCGCGCCACATGAACCGCGCGGGGACAGCCGACGGCGCGCGCGGCCGGACGGCCGCGCTCAACTTCCGGATCGTCGCTCCGGGGCGCACGACGGCCGAGGCGCGCAAGCTCGGGATCAGCGTCGTCAGCGGTGCGTACACGAGCGACATGGGCGTCTCGTCTGCGAACCGGATCTACAACGTGGGCCTGCTCGTCCGCTACCTGGACGGCTACGTGATCCCCCCGAAAGCCATCTTCTCGTTCAACACCGCCGTCGGGCCGCGCACCGCCGAGCGTGGCTTCCGCGAGGGGCAGGCGATCGAGAACGGCTTGCTTGTCAAGTCGATCGGCGGTGGCGTCTGCCAGGTCGCCACCACGGTCTTCGACGCGGCGTTCCTCGGCGGCTACTCGATCCTCGAGCGCCACAACCACTCCTTCTACATCTCGCACTACGTCAAGGGCCTCGACGCCACCGTTGCCGACGGTGGCTTCGATCTGCGCTTCGCGAACGACACCGATCACGCGATCGTGATCCGCACGAGCATGACCCCGAAGACGATGACGGTCGTCTTCCTCTCGCACCCCACGGGCCGGACCGTGAGCTGGAAGGCGGGCGTCGAGTCGAACTTCTCCGAGCCGAAGACGCGCCACATCGCCGATAGCGAGACGCCGGCGAAGACGATTGAGCAGCAGACGCTGGGTGAGCGCGGCTTCGACATCACCGTTCGCCGCATCGTCAAGAACGCCGACGGCAGCGTGCTGCGCGAAGGCGACTTTCCGAGCCACTACACGGCGGAGGACATCGTCTTCAAGGTCGGCAAGGGCGCGCAGCTGCCCGCCGACGCCACCTTCGAGGGGCCGGCCGGCTGGGTCGCGGCGACCGACACGACGACGGGAACGACGGACACCACCGGCACGGGCACGGGCTCGACTGACACGACGTCGACGGGCACCACGGCGACGACCACGACCGGCACGACCGCGACCGGCACCACGACGACGGGCTAGTTGCTGCTACGAGGTGTTGACGTGCGTCAGCGACATGCCGACGCCGAGCAGCCCCGCGAGCCCGAGGTAGACGATCGCGACTCCGACCCGCTGATGGAGCGGGATGCCGTAGTAGGCGCGGTCGTTGATGCCGACGCCGTGCGTGCGGCGTCGCAGGTCGACGACGGCGAGGATCAGGATCAGCACGAGCAGGAAGTTGAAGTAGAGGACGGTCAGCGCAGCGAGCCCGATCAGGCCCACGATCCAGAGGGCCGGGTGGATCGCCGCGGCGGCGCGCCCGCCGTCGAGCGGCGTGATCGGGATCAGGTTGAAGAGGTTGAGCAGAAAGCCGACATACGCCGCGGCGAGCAGCAGATCGGAGTTGAGCTGCCAGCCGGCGAGCGCGACCGCGCCGGCGGCGAGCGAGCCGAGCACCGGTCCCGCGAGGCCGACCTTGGCCTCGACGTAGGCGTTCTGCGGGTGTTCCTTCATCGTGATCAGGGCGCCCATGAAGGGCAGGAAGACGATCGGCCCGGTCGGGATGCCCTCCTTCTTCAGCCAGAGCGCGTGCCCGAGCTCGTGGGTGAAGAGCAGGCCGACGAAGAGCACGGCGAAGCGCCAGCCGAACGCGAGCGTGTAGAGCCCGACGGACGCGATCATCGAGAGGAACGTGCCGAGGAACTTCAGCTTGAAGATCACGGCGAGGAACTTCAGCTTCGCGATCCACTTGACGGCGATGAGCACGCCGATGCCGATCGGGCCGATCGCGCGCTTGAACCGTGCAAGCGGCCCGCTCGGCGGCGCCGGCGGCGGCGGCGGCTCGATCGGCCGGGGCGACGGGGTGTACTCGGTTGGCTCGTAGCTCACGGCCCGCAGACTAGATGACTGATTCCGTTCGCTCTGGTGTTCTGGGGTGTGTCTCGGTCGGTTCTGGCGTTCTGCTCGCCGCGAGTCGGCAGGCTACGTGGAGCGATGAATCTTCGGTGTGGTGTCTGCCGTCTCGCAGCGAGCGCCACTGAGCGGTTTCCGGGCTTGTCGTTGCGTCTCTGCAGCGCCTGCGCCCGGAAACCCCTCCAGAACGTGACGATCCAGCGCCCAGAACACCAGAGCACACAGAATCACTCAGCTAGGACCATCTCGTAGAGTCCGTGTCCGGCTGTCACGCGCCGCGGCCGATCCAGACGCCGCCGTCGGCCGTGTGCTCCTTCTTCCAGATCGGCACCGTCTGCTTGAGCGTGTCGATCGCTTCGGCGCAGGCCGCGAGCGCCGCGGCGCGGTGCGCGGAGGCGACAGCGACGGCGACCGACGGCTCGCCGAGCTCGACGCGGCCCGTGCGATGCCAGATCGACGCCCGCAGGCAGCCGTGCGTCGTGCAGACGTGCGCTGCGATCCGCTCCATCTCCCGCTCGGCCATCTCGTCGAAGGCCTCGTACTCGAGGTAGAGCACCTCGCTTCCGCGCGTCTGGTTGCGGACGGTGCCGAGGAAGGTCGCGATCGCGCCGGCATCCGGCCCGGCCACGGCCTCGACGACCGCCGCGAGGTCGAGCGGCTCGGCCGTCAGCGAGGCATGCGCGGCCCCGCCGGAGACGGGCGGGATCACGGCGATCTCGTCACCGCCGGCGAGCGCGGCGGTGGACTCGGCGTACTCGCGGTTGACGGCGTAGGCGAGCCCGGCCGGCTCGCTGCCGAGATCGAGCGCCGGCCAGATGTCCGCGACGGTCGAGCCCTCCGCGAGCTCGAGCTCGCGCCGGCCCACGCCCGCACGTTCGCGCAGGCCCGCGAAGAGCCGCACGGTCACCCTCACTGGAGCGTGAAGCGGTGCTGGCTCTTGACGTTGGAGCTGATCGTCAGCCGGACCGTCCAGCGACCTGGCAGGCCACGGTAGATCGACGTGGTGATGAACGCGTAGAGCCGCGTGCCCGTGCGGTCGCCGCTCGCGGTCCTGTCCTTCCAGCGGGCGCGCAGGTTGCCTTGCGGGTCGAGCCATTCGATGCTCAGGGGCAGGCCGCTCTTGAACGGGCGCTTGATGTAGAAGTTCGCGTAGATGCGACGCCCGAGGCGCGCGGCGATCACCTTCTGCGGCGCGCCTGCGCCGTTCTTCACCGTGATCGTCGAGCGGGCGATCGAGCCGTCCCCCGGCGCCGCAGCGAGCGTGGCGGGGAGCGCGAGCGCGATCACGAGCGCGAGCGGCAGCAGATGCTTGATTCCCACGAGCTTCAGGGTACCCCCGGTTCGATCATCCCCGCAAGCTCGAACGTCGAAGCTCGCAGAGAATGCCGCGCTAACGGTCCGGCCCCTCGCGCAGCTCGGCGAGCAGCTTGCGGTAGGACTCGAGGCGCTCCGGGGTGGTCGCGCCCGGCACCGCGCAGTCCTCGTCTCCCTCCTCGTGCAGGCACCCCTCGTAGCGGCAGTCGACCGCCGCCGCCGCGATCTCCGGAAACGCCTCCTGCAGCTCCTCGATGCCGACGCCGGCGATGCCGAAGCCCCGGATTCCGGCCGTGTCGATCAACGCCCCGCCGCCGGCGAGCGGGAGATAGCGGGCCTGCGTCGTCGTGTGACGGCCGCGGCCGATCACCGGGTTGACGATGCTCGTCGCGTCCTCGCGGGTCGTCAGCGCGTTCGAGAGCGTCGTCTTGCCGACGCCGGAGTGCCCCGCGAGCACGGCGACGCGTCGGTCGATCAGCGCGCGCACGTCCTCGACGCCCTCGCCGGTGCGCGGGTTGACCGCGACGACCCGGTGCCCGAGCGACTCGAGCAGCGCCCGGACGCGCTCGACCTCGCGCTCGTCGTGCGGGCGGTCGAGCTTCGTGATCGCAAGCGCAGCGGCGATGCCGCCGCGCCAGGCGGCGACGAGGTAGCGGTCGATCAGGCCGCTGCGAAGCGGGGGATCGGCGGCTGCGGCGACGATCACGAGCAGGTCGACGTTGACGGCGACGAGCTGCTCGCGTCCGCGGAAGGCCCCCCGGATCAGCGTTCCGCGGCGGTCCCCGATCGCCTCGATCCGCACCGAGCCGTCGTCGAGCTCGCGCAGCTCGACGCGGTCGCCGACGACCGGGCGGTGATGCCGCAGCTTGCCGGCGATCGTCGCCTCGCGCTCGACGCCGTCGAGCAGCACGTCTGCGAACTGGTTGTAGACCCCGAGCACGAGGCCATCGCTCACGACGGTGCGGCGTCGAGATCGAGCGCGAAGCGGACGAGCAGCTCGACCGCCCGGTGCAGGTCGTCGAGGTGGACGACGCCGACCGCCGAGTGGATGTGTCGAGACGGCAGCGAGATGCAGCCCGTCAGGGCGCCGAGGCCCGCGAGGGCGATCGAGCCGGCATCCGTCGCGCCGCCGAGCAGCACCTCGCGCTGCCAGGGCACGCCCGCCGCATCTGCTGCCTGCTCGAGCATCCGCGTGAGGCGCCGTGGAACGGACGAGCCGATGCCGCTCGCGGGCGCCCAGTCGAAGTACTTGATCGCCGGCCCGCCTCCGAGGCGGATCGGCAGCTCGCGGAACTCGGTCGCCGGCGTGTCGCCCGCGAGCGTGACGTCGATCGCGAGCGCCACATCGGGTGCGACGCGCGCGCTCGCCGGCCCGGCGCCGCGCAGGCCGACCTCCTCCTGCACCGAGGCGACGCCGACGACGGTGCAGGGCGGGCGCTCGTCCGCCAGCCGGCGCAGCGTCTCGACCAGCACGGCGCAGCCCGAGCGATCGTCGACGGCCTTGCCCGTGAACACGCGCGTGCCGTTCAAGAGCGCGCCCTCGCGCACGAACGTGATCGGCTGCCCGACGCGCACGCCGAGCGCCTCGCTCTCGTCGCGCGAGAACGTGCCGAGGTCGAGAAAGAGGTCCTTCAGCGCGAACGCGCGCATGCGCTCCTCCGGCGAGGTCACGTGCGCGGGCTTCGTGCCGACGACGCCGCGCACGGGGCCGAGCTCGCCCGCGATCTCGAGCACCTGGTCGGTGACCATGCGGTCGTCGTGGAAGCCCACCGGCGCGAGCCGCACGAAGCCGCCGTCCTCGATGTGCTGGACGAGAAAGCCGAGCTCGTCCATGTGCGCGCAGAGCATCAGCACGGGCGCGCCCTCGGGGCCCTCGAGCGTGAAGAACTGGTTGCCGAGCGGATCGGTCGAGTGGCTGTCCGCCACGTCGGCGAGCTCGACTCGCAGCAGCTCTGCGACCTCCTCCTCGAACCCCGAGATGCCCCGTGCTGCGTCGAGGCGGGTGAGCAGCGGGAGCATGCGGTCTGCCATCATCGTGGGAGTGTGGCACGATCACGCGGACGTGACGAACCCGCACACGACCGCCGAGAAGCTCGCGCACGCGGAGACCCTGCGCGAGGCAGCGTTGCACGCCGGGGACGAGCGCGCGGTGGCGCGCCAGCACGAGCGCGGCAAGGGCCTCGCGCGAGAGCGTCTCGCCCGGCTCCTCGATCAGGGCTCGTTCGTCGAGCTGGACGCGTTCGTGCGGCACCGGAGCCCCAACTTCGGGATGATGGAGCGGCGCCCCTACGGCGACGGCGTGGTCACCGGCTATGGCACCGTGCGCGGACGCAAGGTGTTCGTCTTCTCGCAGGACTTCACCGTCTTCGGCGGCTCGCTCGGCGAGGCCTACGCCGAGAAGATCTGCAAGGTGATGGACCTCGCACTGCGCTTCGGCTGCCCGGTCGTGGGCATCAACGACTCCGGCGGCGCGCGCATCCAGGAGGGCGTCGTCGCGCTCGGGGGCTACGCCGAGATCTTCCACCGCAACGTGCTCGCCTCGGGCGTGATCCCGCAGATCTCGCTCGTGATGGGGCCGTGCGCCGGCGGGGCCGTCTACTCGCCGGCGATCACCGATTTCGTGCTGATGACGCGCAAGACGGCGCACATGTTCATCACAGGCCCCGAGGTCGTGAAGACGGTCACAGGCGAGCAGGTCAGCTTCGAGGAGCTCGGCGGTGCCGACACCCACGCCGAGCGCTCGGGCGTCGCGCACCTCGTCGCCGACTCCGAGGACGACCTGATCGACGAGGCGCGGCTGCTGCTCTCGTACCTGCCGCAGAACAACCTCGAGGGCGTCCCGATCGTCCGCAGCGAGGATCCGGTCGACCGGCGCGATCTCGAGCTCGACACGATCGTGCCCGATGAGCCCACGCGGCCGTACGACATCGTCGAGGTGATCCGGCGGATCGTCGACGACGGCGAGTTCTTCGAGCTGCACGAGCGCTTCGCGCGGAACATCGTCTGCGGGTACGCCCGGCTGGCCGGCCGCACCGTCGGGATCGTCGGCAACCAGCCGGCGCAGCTCGCCGGCGTGCTCGACATCGACGCCTCCGTGAAGGCTGCGCGATTCGTGCGCACGTGCGACGCCTTTGGTATCCCGCTCGTCACGCTTGTCGACGTCCCGGGCTTCCTGCCCGGCACCGAGCAGGAGTGGGGCGGGATCATCAGGCACGGCGCGAAGCTGCTCTACGCGTACTGCGAGGCGACGGTGCCGAAGCTCACGCTGATCACGCGCAAGGCCTACGGCGGGGCCTACGACGTGATGGCGAGCAAGCACGTCGGAGCCGACTTCAACTTCGCCTGGCCGACCGCGGAGGTCGCGGTGATGGGGCCCGAGGGTGCCGTCAACATCGTCTTCCGCAAGGAGCTCGCGGAGGCCGACGATCCGGTCGCGCGCCGGGCCGAGCTGATCGGCGAGTATCGGGCGGAGTTCGCGAACCCGTTCACCGCGGCCGAGCGGGGCTATGTCGACGACGTGATCCGGCCGTCCGATACGCGCCCGCGGCTGATCGACGCCCTCGAGACCGCGATCGGGAAACGCGTCGAGCGCCCGAAGCGAAAGCACGGGAACATCCCGCTGTGACCGCTCGGACCTATGAGATCACGCCCGTGCCGGACGATCCCGCCGTCGCGCAGGCGATCATCCGCGCGCTCGATCAGCTCGCGGACGATGAGCGCGAGCCGCCCTCGGAGTGGGCGCGCGTCGCCGCCGAGGAGCAGATCGACTGCAGTGCTTGAAGGTGAGCTCATGAGCTCACCTCCTGACATCGTCCTCGGGGCGGGGCTCTACGAGACCGTCCGCGTCGACGCCGGCCTGATCCGCTTCGGCCGGCGGCACCTCGCGCGGATGGCTGCGTCGGCGAGCGCCCTGGGGCTGCCCGCCCCCGATGAGGAGCAGTTCGTGCGTGCCGTGCGCGACGGGCTCGAAGGAGGGCCGGTCGTGCGCGTGACGCTGCATCGCGGCGATGCCGGGGGCGCGTTGCTGGCCGGCGAGGGCCGGGCGGCCGTTGGCAACGAGCCCGTCCAGGTGACGACCCTGACGGGGTGGTACGCGCCGGGGTATCTGCTTCGGGAGCACAAGCTGACGAGCCACTTCCATGGCGTCTGGGCACGTCGCCAGGCGCAGCAGCGCGGGTTCGACGACGCGCTCCTCGTCGCGCGCGACGGGGCCGTCGGCGAGGGCTCGAACGGCAACGTCGTGATGGTCGAGTCCGGTGCGCTCGTGACGCCGCCGATCGACGGCCTGCTGCCAGGCGTGATGCGGGACGCGCTGATCCGCGCGGCCTCGACGAGCGGCATCGCGGTCCGCGAGCAGCGGCTGACGCTCGCCCAGCTGCGCACCTCGGACGGTGCGCTGATGACCTCGGCTCCGCGCGGGCCCTACGAGATCGCCTCGATCGACGGCACGCCGCTACGCCCGGTCGCGCCGGCGCTGCTCGCGCAGCTGCGGGCGGGCATCGAGGATCTCGCGCGCGCGGGCTCGCTGGCGTTGTGAGCGAGACGACGGTCGAGCGGGTGACCGGCTGGGTCACGCCGACCGCCGCGCTGGTCGCCTGCGCCGGGGAGGGCGCGTGCCTGCTCGAGGCCGGGGCAGGGGCTCGCTGGTCCTACCTCGCGCCGTGGCCGGTCGCCGTCTTGCGCAGGCGCGATCCGGAGGGCGTGCTCGCCGAGGCGCGGGAGCTGCTCGCTCGCACCCGTGCCGATCGGCCCGCCGAGGCCCCGCCGTTCTCCGGCGGGCTGATCGGCTCGCTCGGCTACGACCTGGCCCGCGCGATCGAGAGGCTTCCCGTCCAGGCGAGCGATGACCTCGGCCTGCCCTGCGTGCATCTCCACGCCGTGGAGTCGGTGATCGCGTTCGACCACGACGAGCGGGTGATCTACCTCTGCGGCCGCAGCCGCGCGGAGATCGACCGCCTGCGGCGCGTGCTCGCAGCGGCCGGGCCCGTCGAGCTGCCCGCTCCGCCCGGCAGCGCGCTGACGCCGATGCCGTTCGCGCGCTATGAGATGCTCGTCGCCGAGATCCTCGGGCAGATCGCGCGCGGCAACGTCTACGAGGTCAACCTCACGCACCGCCTCTCGGGCCCGTGCGGCTCGGCGCTCGATCTCTACGTGCGCCTGCGCGAGAGCGCACCCGTGCCTCGCAATCTCTATCTCGACGCAGGCGGCTTCACGCTCGTCGGCGCGACGCCCGAGACGTTCCTGACGGTCGACGGCGACCGCGTCGTGATCACCTGCCCGATCAAGGGCACGCGTCGTCGCGACGAGGACGTGGACGCCGATGCGGCGCTCGCCCACGACCTCTGGACCGACCCGAAGGACCGCGCCGAGAACGTGATGATCGTCGATCTCGCACGCAACGACCTCTCGCGCGTGTGCCTGCCCGGCAGCGTCACGGTGCCGTCGCTGCTCGCGATCGAGTCGCATCCGACCGTGCACCAGATGGTCTCGACCGTGCGCGGGCGGCTGGCCCCCGAGTTCGACGTGTTCGACCTGCTCGAGGCGACGTTCGCGCCGGGCTCGATGACCGGCGCGCCGAAGGTGCGCGCGATGGAGCTGATCGAGCGGCTCGAGCCGGTTCGACGCGGACCGTACGGGGGCGCGGTCGGCTGGATCGCGCCCGACGGGACGTGCGACCTCGCCGTCGTGATCCGCACCGCGGTCGTGATCGGCGGATCTGTCTACCTTCACGTGGGCGGCGCGATCGTGGCCGATTCGGTCGCGAGCGTCGAGTACGAGGAGAGCCTGCTCAAGGCGCGCACGGTCGCAGCGGCGCTCGGCGCGTCCGTGCTCACGTGATATCAACGGGAACGCCGGCGATCTGCGCGGCGCCGATCGTGGCGACGAGCCACGAGATCGAGTCGTCTGAGACGCGCGCGCAACCGTGGGACGCCGCACGCCCGAACGGTCCGCCGGCGGACCACCCGTGGATCGCGATCCGTCCCGGGCCGCCCGCGAAGCGCTGCAGCACGTCCGAGTACGCGCTGATCGGGAGGATCCAGGGGCCGAGCGACCGGTTCCGCACCATCGGACGTGCCCAGAGCACGCTGAACCGCCCGGCCGGCGTCGGCGTCGCGCGCGCGCCGACATCGGCCGTCACGCGCCGGACCGCCCGGCCGTCGTGCCAGACGGTCAGGAGCCGCGCGCCGCGGTTGATCTCGATCCGCCAGCGCGTTGCGAAGAGCATCTTTCGATCGGATGCGATCCAGCCGCTCGAGCCGTTCGGACGCGTCGGCAGGACGACGTGCAGCCAGCACGCGCCGGCCATCGATCGGACGCCGAGGACGCGGACGCGAACCGGCGCGTGCCCGGGCTCCGCGAGCTCGGTGCCGAGGTGCGAGACGATCCGCCCGGCGGCAGGCAGCGACCGTGCCTCCGTCGCAGGCACGGCGATCCTGGCCGACCAGCTCGTGCCCGGTCTCGCGCCCTCGATTCCGGCGCATGCCTGCGCGCTCGCGACCGGACCGGCCAGCGAGCAGATGACGAGCAGCAGCAATCCCCTCCGCATATGCCATCGACGCTATGCCCGTCTCCGCGGTCGAGGGAAGGGGTGACCCCGGCTCCCACGTATGATCTGCGCCGATGACGCGGCGGATCACCAGGGTCCTCGTCGCCAACCGCGGCGAGATCGCGATCCGCGTGTTCCGAGCCGTGCGCGAGCTGGGCCTGGAATCGGTCGCGGTCTACTCGGAGGCAGACCGCGGCTCGCTCCACGTCCGCCGCGCCGATCACGCGTGCCTGATCGGGCCCGGCGCGCCGTCGGAGAGCTACCTGAACGTCGAGCGCGTGCTTGCTGCCGCCGTGTCAAGCGGCGCCGACGCGATCCATCCCGGCTACGGCTTCCTCGCGGAGAACGCCGGCTTCGCGCGCGCCTGCCTGGCGGCCGGGCTGGTCTGGATCGGACCGCCGCCCGAGGCGATCGAGGCGATGGGCTCGAAGATCGGCGCCCGTCGGCGGATGGCCGCGGCCGGCGTTCCGATCGTGCCCGGCACGACCGAGCAGATCACCGACGCCGCGCGGATCGTCGAGCTGGGTGGCGAGTTCGGCTGGCCGATCGCGATCAAGGCATCCGCGGGCGGCGGCGGACGCGGTCTCAAGGTCGTCAGCGAGGCGGCCGAGGCCGAGCGCGCGCTCGAGGCCGCGATGCGGGAAGGGCAGGCGTACTTCGCGGATCCGACGGTCTACGTCGAGAAGTATGTCGAGGACCCGCGCCACGTTGAGATCCAGGTGCTCGCCGATCTCCACGGTGCCGTGATCCACCTCGGCGAGCGCGACTGCACGCTCCAGCGGCGTCACCAGAAGGTGCTCGAGGAGGCGCCCTCGCCGGCCGTCGACGCGGACCTGCGCGAGCGGATGGGCAGCATGGCGGTCGAGGCCGCGCGGGCCGTCGGCTACGTCGGCGCCGGCACGATCGAGTGCCTGCTCGACCGTCGCGGCGAGTTCTTCTTCCTCGAGATGAACACGCGCATCCAGGTCGAGCACACGATCACCGAGCTCGTCACGGGGATCGACCTCGTGCGCGCCCAGATCGAGATCGCCGGCGGAGCGCCCGTGCCGTGCGAGCAGTCGCAGGTCGCGATCCGCGGCCACGCCTTCGAGTGCCGCATCAACGCCGAGGATCCCGCCGCGGGCTTCCGGCCTGCGCCGGGCCGCCTGACGCGCTACGCCGAGCCGTCCGGCCCGGGCGTCAGGGTCGATTCCGGCGTCGAGGAGGGAAGCGAGATCGTCGGCCTCTACGACCCGATGGTCGCGAAGCTGTGTGTCTGGGACACAGACCGCGAGCGCGCGCGACTGCGCATGCTGCGGGCCCTCGACGAGCTCGTCGTCGAGGGCGTGCCGACGCTCGTCCCGCTGCACCGCCTGATCCTGCAGCACCCGTCGTTCATCGCCGGCGAGACGTGCGTCGGCCTCGTCGAGGGCGAGCTCGCAGACCGGCTCGCCGCAGCGGGCGCGACGCCGGCGGAGCCCGCGCGTGCCGCCGTCGAGCAGCGCTCCTACGTCGTCGAGGTCGACGGCCGCCGCTTCGACGTCGGCGTCGGTATGCCGCTCGACCAGGGGCTCGCCGACGAGCTCGCCCGTCGCGCGGCGCGCCGCGCGCGAGGGGCGTCGGCGAGTGGCGTCGGCGGCGCGGTGCAGAGCCCGATGCAGGGAACGGTCCTACGGGTCGAGGTCGCCGACGGGGACACCGTGGAGCCGGGGCAGGTGCTCGTGATCGTCGAGGCGATGAAGATGGAGAACGAGATCCGTGCCGATCGCGCGGGCGTGGTCGGCGCGCTCGCGGTCACGGCCGGCGCCTCGGTGCGGAGCGGCGAGCGCCTGCTGACGTTGTCGTAGGTGCGGGCTATTGGCTTAGGTGCCTGGCTCCGACTGTTTCCCACGGTGGATTGCGCGGAAAGCGGTGTTAGGTGCCTGGCACCGACGGTTGCATGAGTGCGACAGGAGAGGCGTCGGCGGCGCGTCGCCGGGTCAAGATCTTTGTGCTTTTCGGAACGAGGGTCTGACCCCGAAAGGGTCAGACCCCAATGGGGTCAGGCACGTTTGGGGTCAGGCACTTTGCGCCAGACGGGGCCGCTGCGACCACACCGGCTACGCTGCGGCGATGCGGCAGCCGCGCACGTTGCTCTGCGCGGCCCTGCTCGCGCTCGTCCTCGCTCCCTCGGCGTTTGCCGACAGCGCCGTCGTCGAGCTCTCGGGGCCCGCGATCGTCGCCAGCGCACCGCTCGCCGGATTGCGTGCTCACGGGCACTTCGCGCCGAGCGGGTTCGGACCGCGACTCGCCTCGCAGCGGGCCGCGCAGGAGCAGGCGCGCGTCGGCCGCGTCATCGCCGCGCGCTTCCCGGGCGTGCGCGTCGTCGGCCACCTGCACACCGTGATGAACGCGCTCGTCGTCTCCGGGCCGTCGCGGGCGCTCGACCGGCTGGCCCGCCTGCCGGGCGTCGAACACGTGTGGCTCGGTGCAAGCTATCGCGCGCAGACCGACCGGGTCCCGGCGGCGGTCGGCGCGACCCAGCTCTGGGGCGGCTTGCTCGGGTCGACTCCGGCGCTCGGCGATGGCGTTCGCATCGGCATCCTCGATGACGGCATCGACATCTCGAGACCGGCGTTCTCGGGCACCGGGTACGCCTATCCGCCCGGCTTCCCGAAAGGCATCGCGGGAGCCACGAACGGCAAGGTGATCGTCGCCCGATCGTTTCCCCCGCCCGGTGGCACGGCGAAGCAGCGCGCGGCGTTCGACCCGACCGGATCGGACCACGGCACGCACGTCGCGGGCATCGCCGCCGGCGCTTCAGGCCTGATCGCACATCTCGGCGGAGAGACGTACACCCTCTCGGGCGTCGCGCCGCGGGCCTACCTCGGCAACTACCGCGTGCTCACGGTCGAGACGCCCGGGTTCGGCCTCGACGGCAACGGCGTGGCGATCGCCCAGGCAATCGACCGCGCGGTTGCGGACGGCATGGACGTGCTCAACCTGTCGGTCGGCGAGCCCGAGGTCGATCCCCTCAACGACCTCACCGCGCGTGCGATCGCCGGTGCGGCGAAGGCCGGCGTCGCAACAGTGGTCGCGGCCGGCAACGACGGCGACGACTTCGAGTCGGGCATCGTCGGCTCGCCGGGAACCGCGCCGGACGCGATCACCGTAGCCGCGACCGCGCTCGGGCGTTTCCAGGGGATCACGCTGCGCGTCGTCTCAGGCGCCGTGGAGCCCGCAGATCTGAACGCGATCGGGGCCACGATCGACCGGCCCGATCGCATCCCCGCGGCGTGGAGCGCAGGCGTGCCGCTGGTCGTCTCGACGACTTGCGGCGGCGGCGAGGCCGGCGCGCTCGTGCTCGTGCGCGGTTGCACCCCGCAGGCCGCGCTCGCGAAGCTGGCTCCCGGCGCGCTCGGCCTCGTGCATGCGCGCGAGACCGTCGAGGGAGAGCCGCCCGTCGTCAAGACCCAGTCGAGCATCGTCCTCTCGATCACGAAGCGGCTCGGAGCGCGTCTCGCGGAGCGCGCGGCCGCCGGCCCGATCACGATCGCCGTCGATCCCGTCGTCCGCGCACAGCAGGGAGAGCTCGCGGGCACGATCGCCTCGTTCTCGTCGGCCGGCCCGGCGGCGATCTCGCTCGCGCTCAAGCCCGACGTCTCCGCACCCGGCGTCGAGGTCGTCTCCAGCTATCCCGCGCGCCTCGGCGGGTACTCGCCGCTGAGCGGCACGAGCATGGCCTCGCCCGCCGTCGCGGGCTCCGTCGCGCTTCTCAGACAGCGCCACCCGACCTGGACGGTCCAGCAGCTCAAGTCGGCTCTGATGCAGACGGCTCGGCCCGTGCTCTCGATCTCCGGCGACGGCCCGACGCCTCCGAACGTCTCCGGCGGCGGCCTCGTCGATGTCGCGCTGGCCGATCAGACGGCGCTCTTCGCACGCCCGTCGGCGATCAGCTTCGGACTCGTGCTGCCGGGGAGCCGGACGTCCCGGACCGTCACGCTGACCGATGCGATCGCGCTTGCGGGCAGCTGGATCGTCAATGCGCCGGGGCTCACCGCTCCCGTCTCGATCGAGCTCGCGGCCGGTGGCTCCGCGGCCCTGCCGCTCGCGCTCGCGATCCCGGCCGACGCGGTGGAGGGCGACCGCTCGGGCACCGTCACGCTGACGAGCGGGCCGCGATCGATCGCGGTGCGCTGGTGGACGCACGTGCAGCGACCTCGCCTCCCGCGCGATCCCGTGCGGACGCTCGTCGTCGGGAAGATCGTCAGCGGTGACATCCGGCAGGGCCAGGCGCGGGTCTCGACCTACCGCTGGCCGGCTCGCCCGAGCGGCGAGCTGCCATCGTCCTACCCCGGCCGTGAGCTCGTCTACGCGTTCCGCGTCCCGGCGAGCGCGCGCAACGCCGGCGTCGTCACGTCGGGGCCCGTCCGCCCGCTGATCCTGCTCGCGCGCAACGAGAACCGGCTCGCGGGCGTCACGGCGCTGCCGATGACCGACAACCCGTACCTCGAGGGCTACGGGCGCAGCGAGCCGGTCAGCGCACTGCTCGTACCCCGGCCGGGCCGGTACTTCGTGGTGCTCGAGAGCGCGGGCGGGGCGCCGGGGCCGTTCACCGTCCGCCTCTGGGTCGATGACCGCACGCCTCCCGTGATCGACCGCGTGCAGCGCATCGTCGTGCAGCCCGGGACAACGCTCTCCTTCCGCGCTCGCGACACGCAGAGCGGGCTCAGCCCGGCCGACACGATCGTCGAGATCGACGGCCGCGAGACGGGCGCGCTGAAGACCGTCGGCGATCGCGTCACCGTCGACGTGTCGCAGCTGGCGCCCGGCCGTCACAGCCTGCTCGTGCGCGTGTCCGATCTGCAGGAGACGAAGAACTCCGAGAACGCGGCGGCCGGCGGGCTGCCGAACACGCGGACGCTCCGCACGAGCTTCGTGGTGCGCTAGTGTCGCGCGCCGCGTCTGGTCAGGCCGGCAAAGTAGTCTGAGCTATCGAGCTGAAACGGGGTCGTGTGGATCTGTACGAGTACCAGGGTAAGTCGCTCTTCGCCGCCGGCGGGATCCCCGTCGGTGAGGGACGCGTGGCGCACACTCCGGCGGAGGCGCGCGCTGCGGCGGAGGCGCTCGGCGGGACGGTCGTCGTGAAGGCCCAGGTGCTGACCGGTGGACGAGGCAAGGCGGGCGGGGTCAAGGTGGCGAGGGACGCGGCCGAGGCCGAGTCGGCCGCCGGCGAGATCCTCGGCCTGGACATCAACGGCCACATCGTGCGCACGCTCTGGGTCGAGCGGGCCGCGCAGATCGCCAAGGAGTACTACTTCTCGATCGCCCTCGACCGCGAGGCGAAGCGCTCGCTCTTCATGCTGACGACGCAGGGTGGCGTCGACATCGAGCAGGTCGCGGCGGAGACGCCGGATGCGCTCGCGCGCGTCCACCTCGACCCGCTCGCCGGCTGGCACCCGTGGGTCGCGCGCGAGCTCTGCTTCCGCGCCGCCATCCCCGCGGACGAGCGCAAGCAGGTGTCGGCGATCATCGAGCAGGCCTATCGCTGCTTCATCGAGAACGACGCGATGCTCGTCGAGATCAACCCGCTCGTGGTCACGCCGGACGGCGTCGTGATGGCGCTGGACTCCAAGTTCACGGTCGACGACAACGCGCTCTTCCGCCACCCCGAGATCGCCGCGATGCGCGACCTCGCGGCCGCGGATCCGCAGGAGCAGATGGCGCGGGAGAAGGGCCTCACGTACGTCAAGCTCGATGGCGAGGTCGGCATCCTCGGTAACGGGGCGGGGCTCGTCATGAGCACGCTCGACGTCGTCGCCCAGGCGGGAGGGCGCGCGGCGAACTTCCTCGACGTCGGCGGCGGAGCGCAGGCCGACGAGATCGTCGCGGCGCTCGAGGTGATCTGCTCCGACAGCAAGGTTCGCTCGATCCTGTTCAACATCTTCGGCGGAATCACGCGCTGCGACGAGGTGGCACGCGGCATCCTCGACGCGCTCGCGACGATCGAGATCAACGTGCCGATCGTCGTTCGGCTCGATGGGACCTCGGACGTCGAGGGCCGGCGGATCCTCGCGGAGGCGAACGCGCCGGGCATCACCGTCGAGCAGACGATGCTCGGGGCGGCCGAGCGCGCCGTCTCGCTCGCGCAGGCGGCGGCGTAGTGGCGATCCTCGGGACCGGAGAGACGCGGCTCGTGGTGCAGGGCATCACGGGACGCGAGGGCTCGTTCCACGCCACGCGCAACCGCGACTACGGCACGCAGGTCGTCGCCGGCGTGACGCCCGGCAAGGGCGGCGCCGACGTCAGCGGCATCCCCGTCTACGACACCGTCAGCCAGGCGGTCGAGCGCGAGGGCGCGAACACCGCGATGGTGTTCGTTCCGCCGCCGTTCGCGGCCGACGCGATCTACGAGGCGGTCGACGCCGGCTGCGAGACCGTGATCTGCATCACCGAGGGCATCCCGGCCCACCAGATGCTGGCGGTCTACTCGTACGTGCGCTCCCGAGGCGTGACGCTGCTCGGGCCGAACTGCCCGGGGGCGTTCTCACCGGGCATCGCGAACGTCGGCATCATCCCGACGCACGTGTTCGAGCGCGGGGCCGTCGGGCTCGTCTCGCGTTCCGGCACGCTCACGTACCAGATCGGCAACGAGCTGAAGCAGGCCGGGCTGGGCAACTCGACGATCGTCGGCATCGGCGGCGATCCGATCGTGGGCTCGAACTTCA
>JANLRV010000231.1:0-5702 GCA_031361905.1 Actinomycetes bacterium | reverse complement strand
ACGAAAGTGCCTGGCACTTTCGTGACACCTACTCCGACGGCTCCTCGCCCAGCAAGCGATAGAGGCTTCGCCTCGTCTCGCGCAGCACGGTTTTGGCCTGCTCGATCTGCTTCGCCTCGCCGGCCAGCATGACCTGGCGAGCCGCGACCATCACGTGACGGACGAGGTCACGCAACTCGACGGCGCTCGAGTCGCCCTCCTCGGCGACCGCCTCCCAGGGGGACGGTGCGTCCTTGACCTGCTCGTAGCCCGCTCGGCCTTCGTCGGTGAGCTGGAACATGCGCCGCCCGCCGTCGGACTCCTCGCTCCGGACGACGCCCTCGTCCTGCAAGAGCTGCAGGGTCGGGTAGATCGATCCGGGGCTCGGGCGCCAGACGCCGTTCGTACGCTCGGCCAGCTCGCGCATGATCTGGTAGCCGTGCATCGGCTGCTCGGCGAGCAGCGCGATGATCGCGGCGCGGACGTCGCCGCGCGCTGCGCGCGGGCCCCGTCCGAAGAACCCGGTCATGCCGGGGCCCTCGCCGTGGTGGCGCCGTCCGCGCCGGCCGCGATGGCCTTCGCCCGCGTGCATGTGCCGCCCTCGGCAGCGGGGAGAGCCAGATCGCTCTCCGGTGGTGATGACGTAGGTCGTCATGTGGTCTCCTTCGTATGAACGTACACTCACGATATATCGTAATAGGTCGGAAATCAAGAAACCCGGGTCCGCCCTGCTCGTCCCCGCCCAACCGTTAGGATGCGCGCGTCGGCGGCACAGCCGCACCCTCCGCGGAAACGGATGCCTGATGGGCCATGAGCAATCTGCACGCGCCGTGCGCGAGTTCGAGTTCACATCCGAGTCGGTGACCGAAGGTCATCCCGACAAGGTCGCCGACCAGATCTCGGACGGAGTGCTGGACGCGATCCTCATGCTCGACCCGCACGCACGGGTGGCGTGCGAGACGTTCGTCACGACCGGCCTCGTGGTGATCGGCGGCGAGATCACGACGACCGCCGTGATCGACATCCCGCGCGTCGCGCGCGAGGTGGTCGCGAGGATCGGCTATACGAGCTCGGCGATCGGCTTCGACGCCGCGACCTGCTGCGTGATGGTGACGATGGACAAGCAGTCGCCCGACATCGCGCAGGGCGTGGACACCTCCTTCGAGCGGCAGGGCGATCGCGACGGCATCGACCCGCTCGAGAGCGTCGGCGCGGGCGACCAGGGGATGATGTTCGGCTACGCCTGCAACGAGACCGACGATCTGATGCCGTTGCCGATCACGCTCGCGCACCAGCTCTGCCGGCGGCTCGCCGCGGTGCGCAAGGACGGCACGCTGCCGTACCTGCGACCCGACGGCAAGTCGCAGGTGACCGTGCGCTACGCCGTCGACGCGCAAGGCCGGCGCAGGCCGATCGCAATCGAGCGCGTGCTGATCTCGACGCAGCACGGACCCGAGGTCGACGTGCCGCAGATCCGCGCGGATCTGATCGAGCACGTGATCCGGCCGGTCCTGCCGCCGGAGCTGTACGACGCCGGCCGGCTCGCCGAGGCAGACTTCGTCTACGTCAATCCGACGGGACGGTTCGTGGTCGGCGGCCCGATGGGCGACGCCGGCCTGACGGGGCGCAAGATCATCGTCGACACCTACGGCGGCTCGGCGCACCACGGCGGCGGCGCGTTCTCCGGCAAGGATCCGACCAAGGTCGACCGCTCGGCCGCCTACGCCGCGCGCTACGTGGCGAAGAACGTCGTCGCCGCAGGGCTCGCCGACCGCTGCGAGCTCCAGGTCGCCTACGCGATCGGCGTCGCGCGGCCGTTCTCGATCCAGCTCGAGTGCTACGGCAGCGAGCACGTCCCCGTCGAGCAGATCGAGCGGCTGATCCGCGAGCACTTCGAT
Source organism: Actinomycetes bacterium (assembly GCA_031361905.1). Lineage (GTDB taxonomy): Bacteria > Actinomycetota > Thermoleophilia > Gaiellales > JALYLC01 > JANLRV01. The sequence continues at coordinate 3,825 of JANLRV010000231.1, read as the reverse complement.
CTGCGGCCCGCCGCGATCGTCCGCGACCTCGATCTGAGGCGTCCGCGCTACGCGCAGACCGCCGCCTACGGTCACTTCGGCTCGAGCCAGCAGGACCAGCCGTGGGAGCAGACGGACAAGGTCGACGCCTTGCGGGCCGGCGCGGGTCTCGAGGCGGTCGGCGAGCTTGTCCGCGCAGCCTCGCACTGATTCGCGGTACTCGCCGGCCTACCGGCGGATCGAGGAGGCGTTCGCAGCCGAGCGCTGCGTGGTCCTCGACGGAGGCATCGCGACCGAGCTGCAGCGTCTGCGTCCCGAGTCGAGCCGGGCGCGCGACGGCGAGCAGCTGTGGGACACGTGGGCGCTCAGCCGCGTGCCCCAGGGCGTGCTCGAGACGCATCGCAGCTACGTCGAGACGGGCTGCGACGTGATCTCGACGAACACCTGGTCGATCCTCTCGGCTCCGAGCGCCGGCGGGCGCGCTGCGCGCGGGCAGACCGAGCTCGGCCACTGGATCGATGTCGCCCGGCTGGGCACGCGCCTCGCCCGTCGCGCCGTCGACGAGGCCGGCAGGGCCGGTCAGTGCGCGGTCGCATTCGCGATCTCCGAGGAGGTCGACGCGCCCTCCCGCGGCGAGGGCACGATCGACCTGCTCGCTCGCGCGTTCGAGACGGATCCGCCGGATCTGATCCTGCTCGAGACGCTCACGCTGATCCGCGAGCCCGCGCTCTACGAGACCGTCGACCGCCTGCTCGGCCTCGGACTGCCGCTGTGGCTCTCGTTCCGTCGCTGCCGGCACGGCGTCTGCGGGGTGCACGGACAGCATTGGGGACCGCCGGAAGGCGACCTCTTCGGCCGCGCGGCCCGGCGATTCGAGAGGCAGGGGGTCGGCGCGCTGCTGATCAACTGCCTGCCGGTAGAGCACGTGCCCGGCATGATCTCGTGGCTGCGTGACTTCACGTCGCTGCCGCTTGGCGTCTATCCGAACCTCGGACATCTCGCGGGCGCGCGCTGGCGCTTCGACGAGCGGATCGACCCGGCGGCGTTCGCGGCGCTCGCCCGGGGCTGGCGCGACGAGGGCGCCCAGCTGATCGGCGGGTGCTGCGGCACGACGCCCGATCACATCCGCGCGCTCGTGCGCGAGCTCGCCGACACGAAGCCGGGCCATCGGCGGCCCGGGCTCGACGAGGACCCCGATGGGGATGCGCTCGTCGCGGCGGAGCTGCCCGAGCCGTGGGTCGACGAGCGGGGGCGCGAGCTCTTCCCGCTGCCGCTGCCCGAGCTCGTGCTCGAGGCGGGCGTGTTCGTGCCGACCCTCGGCAGCTTCCTCGCCTGGAAGCACCTCTTCCGCACGGGAGTCGGCAAGGATCTCGCGTGCCTCGATGTCGGCTGCGGGTCGGGGATCCTGACGATCCAGCTGGCGCTCAACGGCGCGCGCAAGGTGCACGGCTTCGACATCGACCGCGAGGCCGCCGCCAACACGCTCTCGAACGCGTTCCGCAACGGCGTTGCCGATCGCGTCACGAGCGAGGCCGCCGACATGTACGAGTGGGAGACGGACGAGCAGTACGACGTGATCGTCGCGAGCCTGTTCCAGATGCCGGTCGATCCGTTCGAGGAGCCGTCGGGCCATCGCCCGCTCGACTACTGGGGACGCAACCTGCTCGATCACTTCATCGATCAGCTGCCGACGATCCTCGCCGAGGGCGGCGTGGCCTACGTGATGCAGCTCTCGATCATCGGCCAGGCGCGCACCGAGCGCCTCTTGCGCGAGCGCGGGCTGCGCGCGACCGTGATCGACTTCACCTTCTTCCCCTTCGGCCCGCTGTTCCTCGAGAACAGGCAGCAGATCGAACGGGTGGAGGAGCTGTCCGACGCCTACCACGTCCGGCTCGCAGACCAGGACGTGATGGTCGCCTACCTGCTCGAGGTGACGCGCGCCTGATCGCCCGCGGCATCCAGGCTGAGCCTGGGTTCACCGTGTGGGGAGCGGCCTGACTGAAGCCGGCAGGATGCGACACACCCAGCACACGGTGCATCCAGGCTAAGGTGCAGCCGGTGAACTGAATGCTTCGCGGCACATTCCTCGCGCTGCTCCTCGCGCTCGTCCTCGCGCCGTCGGCGAGCGCGGCGAACCGCGTGCGCGTCATCGCACTCGACCGGGCGATCGACCCGGTCACCGCGGACTGGGTCGTCGATCAGATCCACGCCGCGGTCAGCGCGGGCGACGCGGCGGTCGTGATCGAGCTCGATACGCCCGGCGGCGAGCTGGGGGCGATGCGCCGGATCACGCAGGCCGAGCTGCGCGCCGACATCCCGGTGATCGTCTACGTGGCGCCGTCGGGCGCCCGGGCTGCGAGCGCCGGCTTCTTCGTGCTGCAGGCCGCCGACCTGGCGGCGATGGGTCCGAGCACGAACGCGGGCTCGGCCACGCCGATCAACGGGAACGGGCAGAACCTCGGCAGCGATCTGCGCCGTAAGGTGATCAACGACGCCGAGGCCCAGATCCGCGCGCTCGCGAACGACAACGGGCGCCCGGGCGACCTCGCCGCGACCGCGGTCGAGCCGCACTCGGCGGCCTGCCCGGCGTGCCCGCGCAACTGGACCGCGAAGGAGGCTCGCCGGCTGCGGCTCGTCGACGCGCTCGCGCCGACGCTGCCGTCGTTGCTCGCGCAGGTCGACGGCAGGACGACGCAGCGCAAGGGGCTCATCCTCCACGTCGCCGGCGCCGTCATCGAGCGCCGTGAGCTGCCGCTCCGCCTCGCGCTGCTGGACGTCCTGCTCGACCCGAACCTGCTCACGCTGCTGTTCCTCGGCGGCCTCATCGGGATCGTCTTCGAGCTCAGCCACCCGGGCATCGTGCTGCCCGGTCTGATCGGCGTGAGCGCGCTGATCCTCTCGCTCTTCGGCCTCTCGGTGATCCCGTTCTCGTGGGCCGGCATCGCGCTGCTCGTGTTCGGCGTCACCCTGCTCGGCCTCGAGGGGTTCGTCTCGGCGCACGGTGCGTTCGCGGGTGCCGGGGCGCTCGCCAGCGCCCTCGGCAGCCTGATGCTGTTCCGCGTCGAGGACTCGCCCTATGGCACGACCTCGGTCTGGCTCGCAGTCGGCATCGCCGTCGCCTTCGCCTTGCTCGCGCTGCTCGTCCTCACGCGCGTGATCGAGGCGCGCCGGCAACCCGCGCGAAACGAAGACGGCGGGGTCACCGGGGCGGAGGGCATCGTCGCCAGCGCCCTCGACCCGAGCGGCCAGGTGCTCGTGCGAGGCGAGCGCTGGGCCGCCTGGTCGAACGCGCCGCTCGAGGCCGGCACGCCGGTGCGCGTGCTCTCCCGCGAAGGCCTCTCGCTCTACGTCGAGGCGCTCGCAGCTGATCCTCAACCCACCGCTCCAAGGAGTCTCTAAGTGAACATCACGCTCGCCATCATCGTCGTCGTCCTGCTGATCGCGCTCGCGGTGCTCTCGAGCTCGATCCGCGTGCTGCGCGAGTACGAGCGCGCGGTCGTCTTCCGTCTCGGTCGCCTGCAGGGCGATGCGAAGGGCCCTGGCCTGATCCTGCTGATCCCGCTGATCGACCGGATGGTGCGCATCGGCCTGCGCACGGTGACCCTGCAGATCCCGCCCCAGGAGGTGATCAGCCGGGACAACGTTCCCGTCAGGGTGACCGCCGTCTCGTACTTCCGCGTCGTCGTGCCGCGCGCCGCGGTGACCGAGGTGGAGGACTACCTGCAGGCGACCCTGCAGGTGGCGCAGACGACACTGCGATCCGTGCTCGGACAGCACTCGCTCGACGAGCTGCTCGCCGAGCGCGACAAGATCAACGAGATCCTCCAGGGGATCATCGACGAGGCG
>JANLRV010000220.1:0-1655 GCA_031361905.1 Actinomycetes bacterium | reverse complement strand
CCCGCCCGGCGCCGCGGGTCGGGCACGATGGCTCCCGATGGCACCGAAGATCACCCTCACATGCGACTGCGGGCGAACGGCGAAGGTCGCATACGGCGAGCAGTTCGCCTGCGAGTGCGGCAAGCGCTTCTCGACGAGCCAGATTCCCTCGGGCGACTACGAGGCGGTCCGCGCGCTCGACCGCCGCTACCGGAACACGGGCTGGGTCGTCGCCCTCTCGTTCGCGGCCCTCGTGCTGTTCGTCCTGCTGACGCGGCCGGGCACGCTGCTCTTCCTCCTGCCCGGTGGCATGATGGCTTGGTTCGCGTTCGCGCGGCCGATCGTCCGGCGGCGGCACTACCACGCGATCCAGGCGCTCACTCGCGAGTGGAACGTCAAGGCCGATGCCTGAGGCGCACGTCGCGCACTGGGACGACGTCGCCGCGGCGGCGCGCGGCCTCGGCGAGATCGGCGCCGATTGGCGGGATCTCGGGACGGCTGCCGGAACGGTGCGCGTGGGGCTCCGGCGCTTCGGCATCGAGCCGGGCAAGCGGCCGACGCCGGCGCACGATCACGGCGCCGAGGAGGAGATCTTCTACGTGCTCGCGGGCTCTGGCGTCACCTGGGTCAACGGCGTGACGTATGAGATCCGCGCGGGTGACGGGATCGTCCACCTGCCGCGTGCCGGAGCGCATACCGTGGTCGCCGGCCCTGACGGGCTCGACGTGCTCGCGTTCGGCCAGCGACTGGATGCCGAGCTCTGTCACCTGCCGCGCGCCGGCGTGATGTGGGCGGGGCCGGCCTGGGTTCCCGATGCCGTCGCCGGAGGCCACCCGTTCAAGCAGGAGTGGGAGAAGGCAGGGCCGCTGCCGATTCCCGACGCGCCATCGCCTCGACCCTCGTTCGTCGTCTCGCTCGCCGAGCTGCCCGAACAGGTCCTCGAGCGGCCCGGTCGAAGCATCCGGCGACGGGACATCGGCCGTGCCGCGGGATCGCAGGCGACCGGCCTCAAGCACATCGCGCTCGCGCCGGGAAGCCGCAGCTATCCGCGCCACTGCCACTCCTCGGAGGAGGAGCTGTTCGTCGTGCTCGAGGGGGACGGGACCGTCGTGATCGGCGATCGCGAGTCGCCCGTGCGTCCGGGCAGCCTGATCGCCCGGCCGGCCGGCAGCGGCGAGGCGCATGCGTTCCGAGCCGGGGCGAACGGTCTGAGCATGCTCGCCTACGGCACGCGCGAGCCGCATGACATCTGCTTCTACCCCGACTCGAACAAGCTCTTTTTCCGCGGGCTCGACGTGATCTGCAGGGTCGAGCCGGTTGGCTACTGGGACGGCGAGGACTGACGGTGCAGGCTCGGGGTCTGGCCCGCGTCGTGCGGGCCTGACCCCGAGCGCGCACGGCATCGCGGGAAGGAGATCAAGCTCCGAGCGGGAACCATTTCCGGCAGTCGGACTTAAAAAGCGCTAACTGAATGCCTCGTGGTGTCTGGCGGCTTCTCGCTGGCGCCTGGGGTGTGATCGCCTCTTGCGGTTCCGTTTGGTACAGGAGCCGCTGCAAGGCGATCCCCGCCCAGGCTTGCGAGTCACTCGCCAGTCATTCACGAATCATTCTGTGAGAGCTTCTCAGGGCGCTCGCTCGCAGTGCCGCAGGCCCGGGCGGTCGCCCAGCACGAGCGC
>JANLRV010000211.1:0-26311 GCA_031361905.1 Actinomycetes bacterium | reverse complement strand
TGCAGCGCCTGCGCCCGGAAACCCTCTTCGCAGATCTGCGTTGATCGCAGATCAGCTCACATCGCTGTCAAGCTTCGCTTGACAGCTGACGCAACGATCCAGCGCCCAGAACCCCCGACGAACCGGAATCACTCATCTACTAGACGACGGCTCCGTCGATCAGCTCGGAGAGCGGCACGAAGGGGTGCCCGAGATCGCGTGCAACGGGCTCGTAGCAGACCGCGCCGGCCATCACGTTGACGCCGCGGGCAAGCGTGCGGTCCCGGCGCACCGCGTCGGCGACGCCGCTCTTCGCGATCGCCTCCACGTAGGGCAGCGTCGCGTTCGTGAGCGCCCGCGTCGAGGTGATCGGCACCGCTCCCGGCATGTTCGCGACGCAGTAGTGGACGATCCCGTCGACGACGTAGGTCGGCTCGTTGTGCGTCGTCGGCTTGCTCGTCTCGAAGCAGCCGCCCTGGTCGATCGCGACGTCGACGAGCACGGACTGCGGCTTCATGATGCCGAGCATCTCCCGCGTCACGAGCTTCGGCGCGCGCGCGCCGGGCACGAGCACGGCGCCGATCACCATGTCGGCGTCGGCGATCGACTCCTCGACCTGTTGGAGGTTTGACATCGCGATCGTGGCGCGGCCGTCGAGCATCGGGTCGAGCTCTCGCATGCGGTCGATCGAGCGGTCGAGCACCCACACCTCGGCCTGCATGCCGACGGCGATCAGCGCCGCGTTGTAGCCGACGATCCCACCGCCGAGAACGACGACCTTGGCCGGTGCGACGCCGGCGACGCCCCCGAGCAGGATCCCCCGACCGCCGTGCGCCTTCTCGAGCGCGTGCGCGCCCATCTGCGGCGCGAGCCGGCCTGCGACCTCGCTCATCGGAGCGAGCAGCGGCAGCCGGCGGTCATCGGTCTCGACCGTCTATAGGCGATGCAGGTCGCCTTCGAGTCGATCAGCGCCTTCGTCAGCTCGGGGGCCGGTGCAAGGTGCAGGTACGTGAAGAGGACGAGCTCGGAGCGGATCTTGCCGTACTCCTCGGGCAGCGGCTCCTTGACCTTGAGCACCATCTCCGAGCCGGCCCAGACGACGTCGCACTCGGCGATCGAGGCACCGGCGGCGATGTAGGCGCCGTCGGGGTACCCGGAGCCGTCGCCGGCCGCTCGCTCGACGACCACGTCGTGTCCCCGATCGACGAGCTCACGGGCTCCGGCGGGCGTCAGCGCGACACGATACTCCTGAGCCTTGATCTCTCTGATGACGCCGATCCTCACGTGCCGCCCCCCGGGGAAATGGTTCGCGCCGCGGAGCATACAGAGCCGGGACGTTTCGTCTGGCAGAACGCGCAGGAGCTCGGTGAATAGCCCGGGGTCAGGCCCCGGGCTATTCACGCGCTACGTCTGAGCGGCCTCGATCAGCGCCAGAGTCACGCCGACCATCGCGACGACGTCGTCGACCGCGATGCTCTCGTCGGAGGTATGGATCTGCCGCATGCCGTTGCAGAGGTTCGCACAGGGGATACCTGCGGCCGTGAAGACATGGGAGTCGGCTCCACCTCCGCTCGCGATCAACTCAACCTCGAACCCGCATGCGGCGAGCGCTCTCGTGGCGATCGCGACGACCGGATCCGCACGCTTCAGGCGGTAGGCGCGATACTCGAGGGTGACGCTCGTCGTGAGCTCGCACTCGCGCTCGTTCGCGGCATAGGCGAGGGTGTCGAGCATCGACTGGGCGTGGCGGAGCGCGTGCTCGTGGTCGAGCGAGCGGGCCTCCGCGCTGAGCGTGCAGTGCGCGGGCACGATGTTGCGCGCGACGCCGCCGGCGATCAGGCCGACGTTCGCCGTCGTCTCAGCGTCGACCCGTCCGAGCGACATCTCGGCGATCGCCTTGGCGGCCGCCACGATCGCGCTGCGACCGTCCTCCGGGGCGATCCCCGAGTGCGCGGGCCGGCCCGTGATCGTGGCCTCCAGCGTGTACTGGGACGGCGCCCGGGTGACGATCCGCCCGATCCGGTCCGCGTGGTCGTAGACGTAGCCCGCCCTCGCAGCGAGCCGCGACGCGTCGAACGCCTTCGCACCGGTCAGCCCGGTCTCCTCCTGCACGGTCAGGAGCAACTCGATGCCGGCATGCCGCCGGTTCTCGCGCACGACGATCGCGATCGCCTCGAGCATCGACGCCACCGCGGCCTTGTTGTCGCCGCCGAGGATCGTGTCGTGCGCGTTCTCGATCATCCCGTTTCGGATCACCGGCTCGATCGGAGCGGTCGGCGGCACCGTGTCGACGTGGCTGCAGAAGAGCAGCGGCGTGCCCTCGACGCCGGGCGTCGCGGGCAGCCGGACGAGCACGTTTCCCGCCTCGTCGCCCGGCGCGGGCGGCTCGTCCTCGCTCCACTCGAGCCCGAGATCCCGCAGGAAGCCGAGGCAGCGATCCATCACGACGCGCTCGTGCCGCGAGGGACTCGGGATCGCCGCCAGCTCGCAGAAGAGCTCGACGACCGGCGCCTCGCTCACGCGACGACGGCGGCCGCGCGCCGGGCGCGCAACGCGGCGCCGACGAAATCGCGGAAGAGCGGGTGCGGCCGGGTCGGGCGCGACTTGAACTCGGGGTGGAACTGCGAGGCGACGAACCACGGATGATCCTCGAGCTCGATCACCTCGACGAGGTTCTTCGACGCGTACACGCCGCTGACCCTGAGACCGGCCTCCTCGAGCTTCGGCCGCAGGCCGTTGTTGACCTCGTAGCGGTGCCGATGGCGCTCGTGGATCAGCACGTCGCCGTAGGTCTCGTGCGCCCGCGTGCCCGGCAGCAGCTCGATCGGCTGCGCGCCCAGGCGCATCGTCCCGCCCTTGTCCTCGAGGTCGACCTGCTCGGGCAGCATCGCGATCACCGGGTAGAGCGTCTCGGCGTCGAACTCCGTCGAGTTCGCGGTCGCCATCCCGCAGACGTTGCGCGCGAACTCGATCACGGCGCACTGCATGCCGAGGCAGATGCCGAGCATCGGCGTGCGCGACTCGCGGGCGTAGCGGATCGCCTCGACCTTGCCCTCGATCGCGCGACCGCCGAAGCCGCCCGGAATCAGGATGCCGTCGGCGTGCCGCAGGCGCTCGCCGACGCCCAGCGCGGTGATCGTCTCGGAGTCGACCCAGTCGATTTCGAGGTTCGAGCCGTGATGCAGCGCCGAGTGCTTGAGCGCCTCCGCCACGGACAGGTACGCGTCGTGCAGCTGCACGTACTTGCCGACGATCGCGATCCGGACCGTCCCCGAGCGCGTGTCGAGCCGCTCGCAGAGCCGCTCCCAGTCGCTCAGATCGCAGGGCGCGGTCTCGAGCCCGAGTCGCTCGAGCACGATCTCGTCGAGCCGCTGCTCACGCAGGCGCAACGGGACCTGGTAGATGTCGGCGGAGTCCTCGGCGGCGATCACGGCGCGCTCGTCGAGATCCGCGAAGAGCGCGATCTTGGCGCGCTGCTCGCGTGAGAGCGGCACCTGCGACCGGCAGACGAGCGCGTCGGGCGTGATCCCGATTCCGCGCAGCTCGTTGACCGCATGCTGCGTCGGCTTCGTCTTCAGCTCGCCGGCGGCCTCGATGTACGGCACGAGCGTGACGTGCAGGTACATCACGTTGTCGCGGCCGAGCTGGCTGCGCAGCTGGCGGATCGCCTCGAGGAACGGCAGGCTCTCGATGTCGCCGACGGTGCCCCCGATCTCGACGAGCACGACGTCCGCGTCGGTCGACGATCCGGCGCGCAGCACGCGCGCCTTGATCTCGTCGGTGATGTGCGGGATCACCTGCACCGTGGCGCCGAGGTACTCGCCCTTGCGCTCGCGCCGGATCACGGTCGAGTAGATGCTGCCCGTCGTGTGGTTCGACGAGCGCGACGTGTTCTCGTCGATGAACCGCTCGTAGTGGCCGAGATCGAGGTCGGTCTCGGCCCCGTCCTCGGTCACGAAGACCTCACCGTGCTGCAGCGGCGACATCGTGCCGGGATCGACGTTGATGTACGGATCGAGCTTCTGCACGCCGATCTTCAGCCCGCGGGCCTTCAGCAGCGTCCCGAGCGACGCGGCGGTGATGCCCTTGCCGAGCGACGAGACCACGCCGCCCGTGATGAAGATGTACTTCGCCGGCCTGCGCTCCACGACTTCTCTCCGCTCTTCGACTGCTGCCTCTCGGATCGTACCCGTATCCTCGGCGGGTGCCCCTGCTGGCCCTCGCGCTCGTGCTCGTCGCCGCCGTCGCGCACGCGAGCTGGAACGCGGTCGCGAAGGGAGCGCCCGGCGGCGCGGTGCTCGTCTTCGCGTGCGCGCTCGTGAGCGCGGTGATCCTGCTGCCGTGCGCGATCGCGGCGCAGATCGTGGATCCCGGATCGCTCGCCTGGACGGTGCTCGCGGCCGGCGCGCTCTCGGGCACGATGCACGGCGTCTACTACGTGCTCCTGCAGCGCGGCTACGCACGCGGCGATCTCTCGATCGTCTACCCGCTGGCGCGCGGGAGCGGCCCGGTGTTCGCCACGATCGGCGCGATCATCCTGCTCGGCGACCGCCCCGGGCCGCTCACGCTCGCGGGCACGGCGTGCATCGTCGGCGGCGTGCTCGTGCTGCTCTCGGGCCCCTCGCTGCCGCGCGGATCGGCGGCGCGCTATGCGCTCGCGACGGGCATCCTGATCGGCATCTACACGGTCTGGGACGGCCATCTCGTCCGCTCGCTCGACGTCGAGCCGGTCGTCCTGATGACGATCCAGGAGCTCGCACTCGTGCTGCTCCTCGCCCCCGTCGCGCTGCGCCGCCGTGCCGAGCTGCAGCTGCTCCGCGCGCGGCACGCACGCGCCGTGCTGGCGATCGCGATCCTCTCGCCGATCGCCTACGTCCTCGTGCTCTTCGCGCTGCGCCTCGCTCCCGTCAGCTACGTCGCTCCGGCGCGTGAGGTCTCGATCCTCGTCGGCGCGCTGATCGGCACGCGCATGCTCGCGGAGGGCCACACGCGACGCCGGGTCGCGGGTGCCGTGGCGATCGTCGGGGGCGTGCTGGCGCTCGCGCTCGGGTAGCGGAGCTACCGCGCGCGCAGGCTCTCGGCGAGCGCGCGCGCGTCGCGATCGCCGTCGTCGGCGCCGAGCCTGCGCACGAGCTCGTCGGCGACGTCCTCGTCGGCGAGCTGCACGATGTCGGTCTCCGTCGCCTCGCCGACCCGCTTGCTGACGAGGAAGTGGCGATCGGCGACAGCGGCGATCTGCGGCAGGTGCGTGATGCAGACGACCTGCGTTGACGACGCCAGCACGCGCAGCTTCTCGGCGAGCACGCGGGCCGTCCGGCCCCCGATGCCCGCGTCGATCTCGTCGAAGACGAGGATCTCGCTCGCGCCGCGATCGTGCGCGGCGAGCCGCACCGAGAGGGCGATCCGCGAGAGCTCGCCACCGGAGGCGACCTGCCCGACAGGCCCACCGGGCGATCCCGGGTTGGCCGCGAGCAGGAACTCGACCGAATCGTTGCCGCGCGGGCCGAGCGCGGCCTCCGAGCAGACAGCCTCGAAGCGCGCGCCCTCCATGCCGAGCTCGCCGAGATGCCCTTCCACGGCCTTCGCGAACGACGGGCCTGCGGCCCGGCGCAGGCGGCGCAGGCGATCGGCAGCCGCGAAGGCAGCCTCCTCGCGGGCGGACCGCTCGGCCTCGAGCCGCGCCAGCTGTGCCTCGGCGTCCTCGCTGGAGCCGAGCTCGCGCGCGGCCGTCAGCGCGCGCTCGAGCAGGTCCGCCGCGTGCTCGGCCCCGAATCGCCGGCGCAGCTCTGCGAGCGCCTCGAGGCGCTCCTCCACGGCCAGCAGCCGGCCGGGCTCGCCGTCCAGCGAGGCGAGGTACGCGCGCAGCTCGTGCGCGGTCTCGCCGAGATCTGCCACGGCTCGCTCGATCGCGCCGACGAGCGTCGCGAGCTCGGCATCGTGCTCGCCGACGCGCTCGAGCACGCGGGCGGCCTCGCCGGCGAGCAAAAGCGCTCCCGCGCCATCCTCCGGATCGAGGCGCTCGAGCGCTCCTGCGGCCGCGGCCACGAGCGCGTCGAGGTTGCGCAGGCGCGCGCGCTCGGCACCGAGCGCGTCCTCCTCGTGCTCGCTCGGCGCCACCTCGGCGACGGCGTCGACGAGCGCCCGCTGCTCGGCACGGCGCTGCTCGGCCTCACCGGCCGTGCCACGCGCCCGCTCGAGCGCCCGGCGGGCCGCGGCGAGTGCTCGCCAGGCGTCGGTCATCGCGATTCGAGCCGCGCCGGCATCGGCCGAGGCGTCCAGCAGGTCGAGCTGCACGGCCGGACGGCTGAGCCGGCGCGCCTCGTGCTGGCTGACCATCTCGAGCAGCGCCCCGCCGGCCGCCTCGAGCTGGTCGCGGGTGCACGAGCGACCCCAGGCGAGCGCTCGGGAGCGGCCGACGGCGGTGACCCTCCGCGCCAGCACGAGCTCGCCGCCGGCATCGTCGGGAGCGAGCTCGGCGAGCGACTCCGGAAGCTCCAGCTGGTCACCGAACGTGGCCTCGACGTAGGCCTCGGCGCCGGCCGAGCCGACGAGGCCGGCATCGGCGCGACCGCCGACGAGCAGCGAGACGGCCTGCGCGACGATCGTCTTGCCGGCACCCGTCTCACCCGTGAGGACGTTCATGCCGGGATGCAGGTCGAGCGTCGCGGAGCGCACGAGCACGAGATTGCGGACGACGAGCTGCTCCAGCATCAGACGGTGAACCGGTCGCGGTAGCGCTGCAGGAAGGTGACGTCGGGCAGCAGCGCGAGCCGTGCGTGCTCGGGCCCCATGCGCACGGTCACGCACTCCCCCGCGGCAAGATCGCGGAACTCGCCGTCGCCGTCGGTGATCAGCCGCGCGCCGCGATCGCTCGCCGTCGCGATCTCGACCGTGCGGCCGCGCGGCAGCACGAGCGGTCTCGAGGTCAGCGTGTGCGGCGCAACGAAGGTGACGCCGAACGCGTCGACCCCCCACTCGAGCACCGGCCCGCCGGCCGACAGGCTGTAGCCCGTCGACCCCGTCGGCGTCGTCACGACGAGCGCGTCGCAGTCGATCTCGCCGAGCGAGACGCCGTCGACGCTCCACGAGAGGCGGGCGATGCGGCCAACCTGGTCGCCGGAGACGACGACGTCGTTGACGGCGACTCCCAGCCGGATGCCGTCGCGCAGCACCTCGACCGTCGGCAGCTCGTCGATCCGGACCTCGCCGGCGATCGCGGCGCGCACCGCGTGCTCCAGGCCCTCCCGCTCCGCGGTCGTGAGAAAGCCGAAGCGCCCGAAGTTGATCGCGAGGACCGGCACCCCCGAGCCGAGCAGCAGGCGCAAGGCGCGCAGCGTCGTGCCGTCGCCGCCGAGCACGATCGCCATGTCGGCCGCGCGCGGATCACCGGCGGCTGCCGTAGCGGCGAGCCGCGGGAACTTCCGCTGCTCGTCCTCCGCGAGCGAGAGCGTGGCCCCCGCATCGGCGCAGAGCGTCGCGAGCTGCGCGACCGCGTTGTCGACGGCAGCCGCGTCAGCTCTCGTGATCAGCGCCAGCTTTCGGCTCGACGGCATGCCGGATCACCTCCTCGATACGGTCGGGTGCGGTTCCGGCGGAGCGTACGTGCAGGAAGAACTCGCGGTTGCCGGAGGGCCCCGGGTGCTGGGAGTCGCAGCACCCGACGACGATCCCGCCGAGCGCGCGAGCCGCCTCCGCGATGCGCAGGCAGGTGGCGATCTGCACCTCGGGGTCGCGCACGACGCCGCGTGCGACGAGCGCGCGACCCGCCTCGAACTGCGGCTTGACGAGCGCGGCGAGCTCCCACTCTGCCGCCAGCGCGGCGATCACCGGCCCCAGCACGAGCGTGAGCGAGATGAACGACACGTCGAAGACCGCGAGCCCGGCCGGCTCGCCGGGAAGGTCGCCGGGCGCGAGCAGCCGGGCGTTGACGGCCTCGATCGCAGTCACGCGCGGGTCGATCGCGATGCGCTGGTGGAGCTGGCCCCGGCCGACGTCGATCGCGACGACGGAGGCCGCGCCGTGCTGCAGCAGGCAGTCGGTGAAGCCGCCGGTCGACGAGCCGACGTCAAGGCAGCGGCGCCCCGTGGGGTCGATCGCGAAGGCCCGAAGCGCCGTCTCGAGCTTGTCGCCGCCCCGCGAGACGTAGCGCGGCGGCTGCGCGACCAGCACCTTGGCATCGGACGAGACCGCGGTCCCGGCCTTCGTGACCACCGACCCGGCCACCGTGACGCGCCCCGCCATGATCAGCGCCTGGGCACGCGCGCGGCTCTCAGCCAGGCCACGGTCGGCGATCAGGACATCGAGACGCGGCATCCCGGCATTGTCGCGGACGCCGCCCCCGGCAGGTGTGCCGTCTCCGTCACGGTTCAGCGCGCGGGGCGCGCGAGCAGCGACCAGACGCCGAGCCCGATCATCGAGACGCCCGAGACCCGGCGCTGCGTGGCCCGCCAGCGGGCGCTCGCCGAGAGCCGCTTGCCGAGCGGACCGGCGACGAGCACCACGCCGAGCTCTGAGATCACGTTCGCGGTGATCGAGATCGCACCGAGCACGAGGAACTGCGGGATCGTCGGACGGTTCGGATCGACGAACTGAGGCAGGAAGGCATAGTAGAAGAGCGTCAGCTTCGGGTTGAGAACGCCGGTCACGGCGCCCTGCACGAACGGGTGCCCGCCGCGCCGCCGCTGCGAGAGCGAGAAGACGGCGCCGTGGTCGCGTCGCAACAGCAAGACGACGCCGAGCCCGATCAGGTACAGGCCGCCGACCACCCGCAGCGCCGTGAAGGCGACCTCGGAGGCGATGATCAGGGCCGAGATGCCGAGCGCGGCACCGACCACGTGCAGGCTCGATCCCGCGGCGTCGCCCGCGGTCGTGAGCGCGCCGTCTCGCCGGCCGCCCGAGAGCGAGCGCGCGAGGATGAAGAGGATGCTCGGGCCGGGCGTGATCGCGATCAGGAGGACCGCGGGCAGGTAGACGGCGAGGGTGGCGGATGTCGGCATGGCGGCGCTAGCGGTCCCGCTGCGCGACGCGATCGACGAGCTCTGCCAGCAGGTCGGTCGACCCCGCCAGGCCTGCGAGCGCGGCCCGGGCGCCCGCCGCCGCGATCGCGGCGCGCGCGCGCGCCGCGGCCACGCCGAGCTCGGTCGCAAACGTGTGTCGTCCGCGCCGCACGTCGGCGCCGGCACGCTTGCCGAGCTGGTCATCGGTCCCCGTCTCGTCGAGGATGTCGTCGACGATCTGGAAGAGCAGCCCGAGCTCGACCCCGAAGCGCCGCGCCGATGCGATCTGCTTGCCGTCCGCCCCGCCCACGATCGCGCCGCAGGCGCAGCTCGCGGCGATCAGCGCTCCCGTCTTCAGCCTCGAGGTCCGCTCCAGATCGGTCGCGCCCGTGATGTCGAGGTACTGGCCGCCGATCATGCCCTCGAGCCCGACGCCGCGCGACAGCTCATCGACGGCCGCCATCAGCCGGTCGGCGGGAACTCCGGGGCTGCGCGCGATCAGCCCGAACGACTCGCTCAGGAGCGCGTCGCCGGAGAGGATCGCCATGTCCTCGCCGAACTGCACGTGCGCCGTCGGCCGCCCGCGGCGCAGGTCGTCGTCGTCGAGCGCCGGGAGGTCGTCGTGGACGAGCGAGAACGTGTGCACCAGCTCGAGCGCGAGCGCCGTCGGCAGCGCGTCGGCGGCGACCCCTCCGACGGCCTCGCAGACCGCGAGGCAGAGCAGCGGCCGCAGCCGTTTGCCACCCGCGAGCAGCGAGTAGCGCATCGTCTCGGCGAGCGGTGCGACATCGTCGGGACGCTCGCCGCCGATCCCGGCGAGCGCCTCCTCGACGAGCTGGATCAGCTCGGTCGCGCGCTCACCGGTCGGCATCGCGGATCGCCTGTCGTGCTCGCTCCAGCTCTCCTTGCGCCTGCTGCACGAGCGAGCCGATCTCGCCCAGCAGCGAGGCCGCGGCGTCGGGATCCTGGGCCAGTCCCTCGAGGCGGGCGCGCCCGTGCTCGAGCTCGGCGAGCAGCCGCTCGATCTCGCCCTCCATCAGCCGATCTCCGTCGCGATCGCGGCGAGCACGCCGTTAACGAACGCCGAGGCCTCGGCGGACGCGTAGCGTTTCGTGAGCTCGATCGCCTCGTCGATCACGACCGCGCGCGGCGCGTCGCCGTGCTGCAGCTCCCAGGTCGCGAGCCGCAGGATCGCACGCTCGACGGCGCCGAGGCGATCGCTGGTCCAGCCCTTGGCGGCGCGGTCGATCGCCGCGTCGAGCTCGCTGCACGTCGCGACGACGCCCTCGAGCGCCTCGCGGGTGTACGGGTCGGTGGCCACGCCCGTGTCGAGGGCGTGGCGGGCGCAGAGGTCGGCGATCGGCGTGTCCGGCCGTAGGTCGTGCTGGTACGCGAGCACGAAGGCGGCGCGACGCGCCTGCCGTCGAGAGATCGTCTGTGTCATGCCGAGAGCGACGGTAGCCGAGATGCCGCCTGCTCGATGTAACCGGTCGTGTAGACGCCGCTGATGAAGACCTCGTCGTCGAGCATGTCGCGGAAGAACGGGATCGTCGTCGCGATCCCCTCGAGCTCGAACTCGCCGAGCGCGCGGCGGGCGCGCGCGAGCACCGCGTCTCGCGTCGAGTCGCTGATGATCAGCTTCGCGACGAGCGAGTCGTAGGTCGGCGGCACGACGTAGCCCTCGCTGACGTGGGTGTCGATGCGCAGCCCCGGTCCGAGCGGCGGCCGGAAGCGCGTCAGCCGGCCCGGCGACGGCAGGAAGCCGCGCGACGGATCCTCCGCGTTGATCCGCAGCTCGAGCGCGTGCCGCGTCGACGGCGCGACGCCCTGCATCGGCAGCGGCTCGCCCATCGCGAGCCGCAACTGCTCGCGCACGAGGTCGATGCCCGTCGCCTCCTCCGTGACCGGATGCTCCACCTGCAGCCGCGTGTTCATCTCCATGAAGTAGAAGGACTGGTCGGCGCCGACGAGGCACTCGATCGTGCCCGCGTTGCGGTACCGCGTCGTGCGCACCGCATTCAGCGCGGCCTCGTGCAGGGCGTGGCGGCTGGCGGGCGAGAGGAACGGCGAGAGCGCCTCCTCGCAGAGCTTCTGGTGGCGACGCTGCACCGAGCACTCGCGATCGCCGAGCACGAGCGCCCCGCCGAGGCCGTCGCCGAGCACCTGCACCTCGACGTGGTGGGCGTCGATCACAGCCTTCTCCAGGTAGAGGCCGCCGTCTCCGAAGGCCGCCTCGGCCTCGGCCGTCGCGGTCTCGTAGCCGTCCTCGAGCTCCTCGGCGCGCTCGATCCGCCGCATGCCGCGTCCGCCGCCGCCGCTCGCCGCCTTGAGCATCACCGGGTAGCCCGCGTCGGCGGCGATGCGGCGCGCCTCGTCGACCCCGGCGAGCCGCCCCTCGGAGCCGGGCACGAGCGGCATGCCGGCGTCGCGCATCGCCTGCTTCGCGAGCGACTTGTCGCCCAGCACCTCCATCGACTCCGGCGTCGGCCCGATGAACACGAGATCGTTGTCGGAGCACGCGCGCACGAACGCGGGGTTCTCGGAGAGGAAGCCGTAGCCGGGATGCACGGCGTCGCAGCCGGTCGTCTCGGCGGCCGCGATCACGTTGGGGATCTGCAGGTAGCTGTCGCGAGGCGCCGGCGGGCCGATGCAGACCGCGCGATCCGCGAGACGGAGCCACGAGCCGTCACGGTCGGCGGTCGAGTAGACGGCCACGGCCTCGAGCCCGAGCTCGTGGCACGCGCGGATCACGCGGACCGCGATCTCGCCGCGATTTGCCACCAGGACCCGTTTCATGGCTACGGTACGAGCTCGAAGAGCGGCTGCCCGAACTCGACCGCGGACCCGTTGTCGACGAGGACCCGCCGCACCGTGCCGGCGTGCTCGGACTTGAGCTCGTTGAACAGCTTCATCGCCTCGAGGATGCACAGCGTCTGGCCCTTCGCGACGACGTCCCCCTCGGTCACGAACGGCCCGGACTCGGGATTCGCCGAGCGGTAGAACGTGCCCACCATCGGGCTCTCGATCTGGATCACGCCGGCCTCGGCCGGGCCCGCGGACGGCACAGGCGCCGCCGGCGGCGACGCCTGGGCGACGTGCTGGACGACCGGCGTCTCACGCCGGCGCACGGTGATCCGGACGCCGCCCTCCTCGACGGTCAGCTCGCCGGCGTCGGAGTCCTCGAGCAGCGTGATCAGCTTCTGGACGCGGCGCGTCTCGGCGTCGGCGACGGGCTCGCCGGGCGCGGAGCGACGGCCCCGCATGCGCTCGAGCAGGGGCAACGCGCGCTCGCCGAAGAGCGCGACGAGGCAGAGATCCTCCTCGCTCGCCGCGAGCGACCCCGCGTACTCGCGGGCCTCCGCGAGCGACGCGTCGACCTCCTCGATCTCGGGAGCCTGCTCTGCGGCGCGACGGGCGACCTCGTCGATCGGCGCCGGCGGGTGGCCCCACTCGCCCAGCAGGATGCGACGCATCTCGTCGTCGACCGTGGCCCAGCGACGGCCGGTGAGCACGTGCGTGACGGCCTGCTGGCCGAGGATGCGCCCGATCGGCGCCGCGGGCGGCGGGTAGCCGCACTCCTCGCGGACGCGTCTGAGCTCGTCCAGCACCTCGTCGAGCCGATCGACGGCCGAGGCCGCCTGGAGGCTGCGCTCGATGCCGGCGACGACGCTCACAGGCACCGTCGCGAGCGCGGCGCGGAGCGCGATGTGGGGCGAGATCGCCGGCGCCGCCGAGGCGGCCTCGCCGAGCACGCCCTCGATCGTGCGGGCGATCCCCCAGAGCGTCTCGCTGTCGGCCATCGAGGCCTCGCCTCCGAGCGCCTGGGTGAGCAGCTCGGCCGCGGGCCTGCGCGTCAGCATCGCGACCGGGTAGGCCGCCGTCGCGATGGGATCGGCTCCGGCGCGCGCCGCCTCGATCGCGACCGCGAGCGCGGTCCCGCCCGGGCCTTGCGCGTAGAGACCGACGGGAAGCCCCGCCGCCTCGCGCAGGCGGCCGACGAGGTCTCCCACGGACGAGATGTCGAGCGCGCCTGCGGGATCGTGCAGCAGGATCCGCTCGGCGCCGAAGTCGGAGAGCCGGCGGGCGTGCTCGATCAGATAGTCGTGGCCCTCGGGCCCGGCCGCGTAGACGAGTCCGGCGTGCAGACGCCCTCCCGCCTCGCGCACGGCCTTCGCCGGCACGCGCAGGTCGTCGATGTCGTTGAGCGGGTCGTGCATGCGGAAGACGTCGATTCCCGACTCCGCCGCGCAGAGCACGAAGCGGCGCACGAGGTCGTCATCGGCCGGCCGGTTGCCGACCAGGAACGAGCCGCGCAGCGCCATCACGAGCGGCGTTCGCGTGACGCGCCCGCGGATCGCCCGGATCCGTTCCCAGGGGCTCTCGAGGCCACGCCGAACCGCCGTCGTGAAGCAGCCGCCGCCGGTCACCTCGAGGCCCGCGTAGCCGAGCTCGTCGAGCGCCGAGGCGAGGCTCAGCAGCCCGGCGGTCGAGAGTCCGTGGGCGAGCGGATCCTGCGAGAGCAGCCGCAGCGAGGTGTCGACGAAGCGCGGCAAGGGCTCAGACCCGCCCGAGGTAGCGGCCGTCTCGCGTGTCGACGCGCACGAGCTCGCCCTCGTTGACGAAGAGCGGGACCTGGACGACCGCGCCCGTCTCGAGCTCGGCGGCCTTCGTCACGTTCGAGACCGTGTCGCCCTTCACGCCCGGCTCCGTCTTCGCGACCTTCAGCTCGACCGAGGCGGGCAGCTGGAGCGACGCTGGCCGGTTGTCGAGTGAGAGCAGCTGGACGACGTCGGACTCCTTGATGAACTGCAGCTCGTCGAGCAGTCCATCGCGCGGCAGCGAGATCTGCTCGTACGTCTCGGTGTTCATCAGCACGACGTTCGCGCCGTCGTCGTAGAGATACTGGACGTCGAACACGCTCGTGTGCACCCGCGGCATCGACTCGCCCGAGCGGAACGTCTTGTCGACGACCTTGCCCGAGGCGACGGCCTTGATCTTCGTGCGCACGAACGCGCCGCCCTTGCCCGGCTTGACGTGCTGGAACTCGATGATCTTCCAGACGACGCCGTCGAGCTCGATATGCATGCCGTTCTTGAACTGGCTCGTGTTGATGGTCTCAGCCACGTGGGATTCTCAATCGATCGTGAGGAGGGACTTCGGAAAGCTTGTGAGCACGTCGTGCCCCGTCTCGGTGACGACGACGAGGTCCTCGATGCGCACCCCGAAGCGGCCGGGCAGATAGACGCCCGGCTCGACGGTCACCACGTTGCCCGGGCGCAGCTCGCCGCCGTGCCCCGCGCGGAACCGTGGCTCCTCGTGGATCTCGACGCCGAGGCCATGTCCGGTCCCGTGGTTGAAATGCTCAGCGTATCCGGCGTCGGCGATCACGCGCCGGGCGATCTCGTGCACCTCGATGCAGCTCGCGCCCGGCTGGACCGCCGCGAGCGCCGCCTCCTGGGCCGCCAGCACGACGGCGTAGACCTCGCGCATCGCCTCGTCGGCGTGCCCGATGGCGAACGTGCGCGTGCAGTCGGAGCAATAGCCGTCGACGCGCGCGCCGATGTCGATCACGACGAGCGTGTCGCGCTCGATCTCGTCGGCCCCGGGCACCGCGTGCGGCGATGCGCCATTCGCTCCGGCGGCGACGATCGAGGGGAAGGCGGGTCCCTGGGCCCCGAGCTCGAGCATCCGATCGGCGATCAGGCGCGCCACCTCGGCCTCGCTGCGGCCGGCCAGGCCGAGATCCGAGAGGTAGGCGTAGACGGCGTCGGTGACCTGCGCTCCCGCGGCGATGCGCGCGAGCTCATCGGCGTCCTTGACGGCGCGAAGCCCTTCCACGAGCCCGCTCGCCGGCTCGAGGGCGGCGCCGGCCGCGCGGGCCGCGGCGTCGAGCCCGAGCCAGCTCGCGTGGCTCAGGTGGTCCGACTCGAACGCGACGGTGCCACGCCCGAGCAGATCGCCGAAGCGGGCCGCCACGTCGCCCAGCAGCGCCTGGTCGACGATCTCGACCGTCAGCTCGGATCGCAGCGGCTCGACGGAGTTCGCGTAGCGGAAGTCGGTCAGCAGACGACCCTCGCCGTTGGCGAAGCAGAGCAGCCCGTTCGAGCCGGTGTAGCCGCACAGGTAGCGCACGTTCGCGGCGTTCGTGATCAGCCCTGCGCGCGTGCCGAGCAGCTGCTGCAAGCGGGCGCGACGGTTGGCGTGCAGCGAGCTCATCGCGCCGTCACGTGGTCGAGCGCCTCGCGGTAGCCATCGGCGCCGTGGCCGGCGATGCGGTGCTCGCAGACGTCGGAGATCACGGAGAGGTGCCGCCAGGGCTCTCGCTCGCGCGGCTCCGAGAGGTGCACCTCGATGACCGGGCACGCGAGGATCGCGAGCGCGTCGCGGATCGCGTAGGAGTAGTGCGTCCACGCGCCCGGATTCACGATCACGGCGTCGGCGCTCTCACGCGCCGCATGGATCGCCTGCACGTACTCGCCCTCGTGATCGGTCTGCTGCACGGTGGCCTCGACGCCTCGCTCCACGCCCCAGGCGACGATGCGGTCGGCGAGCTCGCGGTGCGTGAGCGTGCCATAGACCTCCGGCTCGCGCACGCCGAGCATGCCGAGATTGACGCCGTTGAGAACGGTCACCTGCACGCCGTGATTGTAGGGATTGCGGCGACGGTAGAGTCCTCCCATGCCCTCCATCACCCCGGATCACGTGATCTCGCGCGACCAGCACGTGTGGGCCTTCGGCCCTCGCATGGAGCCCGTGCTGACGGTCGACCCGGGAGCCACGGTGCGGCTCGAGACGAACGACTGCTTCACCGGCCAGGTGACGCTGCCCGAGCACACCTTCGAGCGGCTCGACCTGCAGCGCATCAACAGCGCGACCGGTCCCGTCGCCGTGCGCGGCGCCGAGCCCGGCGACTCACTCCCCGTCGAGCTGCTCGAGGTCAACCCGGGGCCGCGCGGCGCCGCGATGATCATCCCCGGATTCGGCCAGCTGATCGATCGCGTGCGGGCGCCGGTCACGCAGATCTTCCGCGTCGAGGACGGGATCGTCCACATGAACGACCGCGTGCGCTTCCCGATCCGGCCGATGGTCGGCGTGGTCGGCGTCGCGACCGGCGGCGACGAGCACGTCAACTTCCTCGCGGGGCAGCACGGCGGCAACCTCGACAACCATCTGAACGGGCCCGGCGCACGTCTCTGGTTCCCGGTCCGGCAGCCGGGCGGGATGTTCGCCGTCGGCGACATGCACGCCGCCATGGGCGACGGAGAGGTCTGCGGCACGGGCGTCGAGATCGAGGGCGACGTGCTCGTCCGCTTCGGGCTCGTCAAGGGCGTGCAGACGAGCTGGCCGGTGACCGAGCTGGCGGACGCCTGGGTCGTGCACGCGACGACGGGCCCGGGCGAGCTCCTGCAGGCGATCGAGCTGGCCTGTGAGGAGGCGGCTCGCCTGCTCGTGGACGAGTGGCGCTTCACGATGGAAGAGGCCTTCATCTTCCTCTCCGTCGCGTGCGACGTGGGCATCTGCCAGACGTGCCAGCCGTCGCCGGCGAGCACGATCGCGCGGGTCAGCGTGCCGAAGATCGACGCGTGCCCGACTCCGTTCCGGCCGCGCTGAGCGTTGCGTGAATAGCCCGGGGTCAGGCCCCGGGCTATTCACGGGCGCCGGCGAACGGCGTGGTTGAGCGAGATGAATAGCCCGGGGTCTGACCCCGGGCTATTCACCGAGCACGGCGACGACCGCTCGCTCGACGACCCGCTCGTCGAGCTCCACGCCGTAGCGAGGCTCGCCGAGCGCCGCGAGCAAGACGAAGCGGTGGCCCGCTCCCACGCGCTTCTTGTCATGCCGCATCGCGGCCACCACGCTCGCGCTGTCGAGCCCGCCGGCCTTCAGCGGGAGTCCGCTTCGCCCGAGCAGCGCCGAAGCCTCGTCGGCGATCGCCGGCTCGAGACCCGCGTGGTCCACCGACAGCCGCAGGGCGGCGGCCAGGCCGATCGCGATCGCCTCGCCGTGCCGGAAACGACCGGCCGCGGCGGTCTCGACGCCGTGGCCGATCGTATGGCCGAGATTGAGGATCGCGCGCCGGCCGAGCTCGGTCGGGTCCTCGGCGACGATGGCCGCCTTGAAACCACCGCAGCGCTGCACGAGCTCGGTGCGCGCCGCGACGGTTCCCGGTCCGGACACCCAGCCGCGTACGAGCTCCCAGAGCGGCCCGCCGGTCAGCAGCGCCGTCTTGACTACCTCGGCAAAGCCCGCAGACCACTCGCGCGGTGGCAGGGTCTCGAGCAGCAGGGGATCGCAGATGACCTCGCGCGGCATCCAGAACGCCCCGACGTCGTTCTTCGCGGCCACGTCGATCGCCGTCTTCCCGCCGATCGCGGCATCGACCTGACCGACGAGCGTCGACGGCACCGCCACCCACGGGATGCCTCGCCGGAACGTCGCCGCCGCGAAGCCCGTGAGGTCCGTCGTCGCGCCGCCGCCGACTGCCACGACCGTGCTCGCACGGTCGAGCTCGCGCTCCGAGAACGCGTGCCAGAGGCGCTCGAGCATCGCCGGCGTCTTGACCTGCTCGCCGCCCGGAAGCGCGATCTGGTCGAGCCCTCGGGGTACCGCGGCGGCAACGCCGGCATCGACGACCGCGACCGCGCGGCCCGCGGACGCGAGCTCGCCCAGACGCTCGCTCGCCCCGGCCGCGGTCCACACGTTCAGCCGGATCGCGTCGGCCGCGATGCGGGCAGACACGCTCGCATCGACGATCGCGTTGGCGGCGGCCGCGTAGGCAACCCTGCGCGAGCCGTACAGCTCGCGGAAGCGATCGTGCTCGACGGCCAGCGGCCGGTCGCGCTGATGGGAACGCACGCGCTCCCACGCGGTCGCGAACGGCACATCGAGCCACACCGTTCGCGCCTGCGCGGCGAGCGCTTGCCGTGCGGCCTCGCGCGTGAGCACGCCGCCACCCGCAGCGATCACGGCCCCGTCGCCCCGCTCGAGCAGCTCGCGGATCACGCGCTCCTCGAGCATGCGGAACGCCGCTTCGCCGTCCTCGGCGAAGATCCGCGGGATCGGCTTTCCCGCGGCACGCTCGAGCTCGGCGTCGGCATCGAAGAACGGCCGCTCGAGATCGCGCGCGAGCAGGGTGCCGACCGTCGTCTTGCCGGCTCCCATGAAGCCGATGAGGACGAGCGCTAGGCGCTTCGAGGCTGCCACGGGATGCGCTCGAGGTACGACCGGTAGCTTGCGAGCATGTCGTCGACGTGATCGCCGCCGAACTTCTCCCGCACGCAGCGGGCGAGCTCGAACGCGATCACGGCCTCGGCGACCACGGCGCCTGCGACGATCGCGGTCGTATCCGACCGCTCGACGAGCGCGTCCGCCGCCTCGTGCGTGTCCAGCCGGGCCGAGCGCAGCGGCTTCATCAGGGTCGGCAGCGGCTTCATCGCGATCCGCACGACGATCGCCTCGCCATTCGACATGCCGCCCTCGATCCCGCCGGCCCGGTTCGTCGTGCGGTGATAGCCGAGCGCCTCGTTGAAGAAGAGCTCGTCATGGACCTGCGATCCCGGCCGCTCGGCGGACTCCCAGGCGTCGCCCACCTCGACGCCCTTCATCGCCTGGATGCCGACCGCTGCGGCAGCGATCCGCGCGTCGAGGCGCAGCCGCGGCTCCGTGTGTGATCCGAGACCCGGAGGACAGCCGAAGGCGCGCACCTCGATGATGCCGCCGAGCGTGTCCTGCGCGCGCTTCGCATCATCGATCGCGGCGATCATGCGACGTTCGGTCTCGGGATCTGAGCACCCGGCCTCGCTCGCGAGCGCGCGGTCGAAAGCGACCAGCCCGCCGTCATCCGGCGGCGCGGCCACGTCACCGATGCGCGTCACGCGCCCGCGGACGCTGATGCCACAGAGATCGAGCAACGCCTTCGCGAAGGCGCCGGCGGCGACCCGGGCGGACGTCTCCCGTGCCGAGGCGCGCTCGAGCACGTTGCGGACGTCGTCGAGCTTGTACTTGAGGACTCCGGAGAGATCCGCGTGGCCCGGACGCGGCAGCGAGACGACGCGGGCGCGACGCGCGTGCACCTCCGCGAGCTCCTCCTCGGTGACCGGCCAGGCGCTCATGGCGGCGCCCCAGTTCGCATGGTCCCGGTTGCGCACGATCAGCGCGAGCGGACCGCCGAGCGTCGAGCCGTGGCGCATGCCGCCGAGGATCTCCGCGTCGTCCTGCTCGATCCGCTGGCGAGGGCTGCGGCCGTAGCCCGCCTGCCGCCGTGCGAGGTCGCCGCGCAGGAGTGCGCGGTCGACGCGCAAGCCCGCCGGAAGCCCGGTGATCATGGCGGTGATGCCGGGCCCGTGCGACTCGCCCGCCGTCGTCAGCGTGAGATCCATCGATGATCGAGGGTAGTCGATCAGGATGCGAAACGGTGGCGCTCGCGCCGTTCCGCAAGCGCCGCGCGCAGGTGCGCGAGCGGATCGCTCTCGGGCGGCACCGAGGCACCCGCGGCGCGCGCCTGGACGATCACCTGCGTGAGGCGCTGGCCCGCGCGCGCGCCGATCGCGACGATGCTGCCGCGGCAGACGCCGGCGCTCGACTCCAGCACGACCGTGCGCATCGAAATCAGGTTCCCGCTGCCGTCGTCGATGTCGAGATCCACCATCGACCCGCCGGCGATCGGCGACTCCGTGCGGAAGCGCACTCCGGCGATCGAGAGATCGATCACCTCGGCCCAGGCACCCACCGAGTCCTCGCTCGGCGATGCCAGGCGGACGACGGCGCGCGCGCTGCACGCCGCACGCTCGGCGGCGCGCTCCTCGCCCACGCAGCGACGCTCGAACTCCTGGAGCTCGAGCGTCGTGCCGTCGACCGAGGTCACGACATATTCCAGGTGCCAGACCCGTGAGCCGTCGAACATCCGCGTCGCGCACGCGGTGCCGACCGGCAGGATCACGGGGGACGCGAGCTCGACCGAGATCTGGCCGTCTGCTCCCGTCGCGCGCACGCAGGCGGTCACGATCGACCGCTCGTCGGCGAGCTCGAGAAGCTGTCCGATGTTCGGGGCGGCCGTCACGAGGTGAAGGACGGGGCCGTGGTGAGCAGGGCCACGAGCGCGCCTGCTGCGAGGAACGGGCCGAACGCGAACGACGACTTCCGCCCCTTCGCGACGAGCAGCACGATCGCCGGGACGAGCGAGAGCAGGAAGCCCGCGAGGATCGCGTGCATCTCCGCCTGCCCGAGGAAGAGGCCGGTCACGAGCACGAGCTTGATGTCGCCCATGCCGATCCCGCCGGGCTGGAGCAGGGCCGTCACGAGCAGGAACAGCGCGGCCAGGAACCCGGCGAGCGCGAGCTCCCCGAGCCGTCCCCGCTGCAGGGCGACGCCGAAGCCGATCGCCGCGATCGCGAGGATGCCGTTGAGGCGATCCGGGATGATGCGGAAGCGCAGGTCGATCGCGGTCACGCCGACGAGGCCGAGCGCGAGCACGAGCGCCGGCGCGAGCAGGCTGCTCTCACCCCAGCGGAGCGTCACGGCCGCGGCGATCGCGGCCGAGACGAGCGCGAGCACGGGACGCGAGGTGGCGCGAACGGTCCAGGCGGGCTGCTCGACGCGGTCCTCGTCGGAGCGGGCGATCAGCCACGGGATCGCGCGCTCCCAGAGCGCGCCCGTGGCCGCGCCGAGCGCGACCGTGCCGGCGAGCAGCGGGATGCCTACCGACACGGCGAGCCCACCGCGCGACGCATCACGTCGAGCGGGGGTTCGATGCCCGTCCAGAGCGCAAACGCGAGAGCACCCTGACGCACCAGCAGCTCGAGCCCGTCGACCACGGGGATCCCCGCCGCCGACGCAGCGACGATTAGAGGGGTCGGCGAGCCGTCTTTCCGGTAGGCGAAATCCGCAACGACGTCCATTACCCGAATTGCATCGGCAGCGATCGGCAGTTCCTCAAGTGCCGAGATTCCACCGACCGGCGTGCAGTGGATCAGCACGCCGCCGCCGCGTGGCGGAGCCGTCTCGCCGAAGTCGATCGTCGCCGCCGGAAAGCGCTCTCGCAGCTCTGCGGTGAGCGCGCCGGCCCGCGCGGTGTTGCGCGCAACGAGCTGCAGCTCGCCGGTCCCCGCAGCGAGCAGGGCCGCCGCCGCCGCGCGTGCGCTTCCACCGGCGCCGAGCACGGTCGCACGCCGCGGGATCGCTCCGAGCGCGGCCACGAGCCCGAGGCCGTCCGTGAGATGACCCTCCACGCCGCCGTCGACGAAGCGCAGGGTGTTGACCGCGCCGGCGAGCTCGGCCTCGGGGCTGCGGGTGTCGCAGAGCGCGAAGGCCGCCTCCTTGTGCGGCACCGTGACGTTCGCACCCTCGAAGCCGAGAGCCTGCAGGCCGCGAACGCCGGCTGCGAGATCGCCTGCGGCGACCCTCAGCGCGAGATAGATGCGATCGAGCCCGAGCGCCTCCGATGCCGCGTTGTGCATCGCAGGCGAGCGCGAGTGCGCGACCGGATCGCCGAGCACGCAGGCGACGCGCGTCGCAGCCCCGATCGTCACGCTGGGTGCGCCCGTTGGAACGCGAGGAACGCGTCGTAGCTCTTGGTGAAGAAATGCCGCCGCTTGGGGTCGCGCGGGATCGCGACGTAGTACAGGTAGTCGACCTTCGCGGGGTGCGCTGCGGCCTGCAGCGAGGCGATGCCCGGGTTGCAGATCGGCGTCGGCGGAAGACCGTGGTTCGTGCGGGTGTTGTACGGGCCCTTCAGCTTCAGGCCGGCGGCGGTGAGCGGCTTCCAGGAGCCGAGGCGATACTGGATCGTCGCGTCGATGCCGAGCGGGATCCGCTGGCGCAGCCGGTTGTAGATCACGGCGCTGATCAGCGGCCGGTCCTTCGCGTTCGCGGCCTCGCGCTCGATCATCGAGGCGATGATCAAGACGTCGTAGGGGGTCAGCTTCTTGCGGCGCGCGTCGGCAAAGCTGACCCGCGACGTCTTCACGGCGAACGCAGCAAGCTGCGCGCGCACGAGCTTGGCGGCGCTGGCCGGCCTCGCGAGCTCATACGTCGATGGGAAGAGAAAACCCTCCATCGTCAGGCGCTCCTTGCCGGTCGCCCGATACCCCGCGGGCGGCCGTGCTCTCGTCACGGCTGCGAGGTAGGTCTTGCGCCGGATCCCGACGCGACCGGCATCGACCGCGATGTCGCGGATCGCGCGGCCCTCGGCGATCGTCAGGCGGACGACGGCGACCCTGGCGGGTCCGGCCTGCAGCGACTGCACGATCGTGGCGTACCGCTCGTTGCGACGCAGGGAGTAGGTGCCCGGTCGCAGGCTCGTGTCGTCTCCGTTGAGCCGTGCCTTGAGAGCCCAGGCGGTTCCGCTACGAACGATTCCGGCGCGATCGAGCGCCGAGCCGATGTCCTCGACCGACGAGCCCTTGCTGATCGTCACGGTCGTCAGCGCACCCGGAGCGCCGCCGTCCTCGACGAGGTTGCGGTACGCCCAGAGCCCGCCGAAGACGGCGACGGCGAGCACCGCGACGAGCAGCACGAGCGCCGCGATCCGCGTGATGCCTACTCGCCTGCGCGGCGGTCGAGGACCCCCTGCAAGAGGACCGTCGCCGCCTGCGCGTCGTCGCTCCACGTGCGACCACGCGAACCCCGGGGTCGCGCCTCCACCACCCTCGCCCGCGCGATCGTGGTCGTGTACCGCTCGTCGGCGGTCTGGATCGGGATCCGGCATCGTTTCGTGAGGCGAGCGACGAACTGTTCGGTTTCCTGCGCCTGAGCACCGATCTCGCCGCGCAGCGTGTAGGGCATGCCCACGACGATCAGCTCCGGCTGCTCGGCCTCGATGATTGCACAAAGCTCGGCCAGACCCGCCTTGCGATCGACGTGCTCGACGATGCCGAGCGGGCGCGCGAGCGTCCCGCTCGGATCGCTCACGGCGACGCCGGTGCGCGCGCTGCCGTAGTCGATCGCGAGGACCTTCACGTTCGCTAGCCGGCGAGCAGCTCGCGCGCGGCGGCGAGCGCGTCGCCGAGGCGGGCGGGATCCTTGCCACCGGCGCGCGCCATCGTTGGCCGGCCGCCACCGCCGCCACCGACGAGCGGCGCGATCGCCCGGATCACGGCGGACGCGTCGAGCCCGGCGGCGATCGCCGACGGCTCCAGCGCGCTCACGAGCGCGACGCCGCCCTTGCCGTCGCCCGCGCCGAGCACGATCGCGTCGTAGCTGCCCTTCAGCCCGTCGACGAGCGGCAGCAGATCCACGCCGTCGGGGGCCGTCCCGACGAACGCGCGGACCGCGTCGGAGCGCTCGACCGCGGCCCCGTCGACGGTCGTCGGTGCGCTCTGCCCACCATCCTGGCGCGCGGCCTTCTCGAGCTCCTTGACGCGGTTCTGCAGCTGCGCGACCGCCTCGGCGAGCCCGTCGGGCGAAACTCGGACGAGGCGAGCGGCCGCGGTGGCGGCCTGTGCGTCCGTCCGTAGGCGCTCGAGCGCGGCCGCACCCGTCAGCGCCTCGATCCGGCGCACGCCCTGGCCGACGGAGGACTCGCGCACGATCGAGAGCGGCCCGACGGCCGCGGTCGTCGGGACGTGCGTGCCGCCGCACAGCTCGCGCGAGTAGCCCTCGATGTCAACGACGCGCACGCGCTCGCCGTATTTCTCGCCGAAGAGCATCTGCGCGCCGAGCGCGCGCGCCTCGTCCTGCGACGTCTCGTAGATCGAGACCGGGCGGTTGTCGAGAACGACGCGGTTGACCGCGTCCTCCAGCTCGCGCAGGTCGTCGGCGGTGAGCGGCGCGTCGTGCGTGAAGTCGAACCGCAGGCTGTCGGGGCGCACGGCCGATCCCGCCTGGTGGACGTGCTCGCCGAGCCGGTCGCGCAGCGCCTGGTGAAGCAGATGCGTGCCGGTGTGGCTGGCCTCGGTCTCGCGCCGCAGCGCGGGATCGACCAGCGCGCGCACGGCCTCGCCGACCGTCAGCTCGCCGTCCTCGAGGTGCACGAGCAGCACCTGGTCGCCCTCGATGCGATAGACGGCCTCGACGTCGCCGCGGCCGCCCATCGACTCGATCGTGCCGTGGTCCGAGACCTGGCCGCCGCCCTCCGCGTAGAAGGGCGAGTGCGAGAGCTTGACGAGCACGCGGCCCGCCTCGAGCGGCTCGGCGGCCGTGACCTCGGCTTCGAGATCGAGCGCCTCGTAGCCGACGAACGTCGTCGGCGGCGCGGTGCGGCTGAAGGCGGCGAGCCGCTCGGCGTCGGCGGCATCGCCACGGCGGATCGCCGCGCGGGCGCGCTGCCGCTGCGTCTCCATGCGCTCGTCGAACCCGGCCTGGTCGATCGCCAGGCCGGCCTCGCGCGCGATCTCGGCCGTGACCTCGACCGGAAAGCCGTAGGTGTCGTGGAGCTTGAACACGGCATCCGGGTCGAGCACGTCCTGCCCGGCCGTGCGGGCCTGTGCGATCACGTCGTCGAGCAGCTTCGAGCCGGTCGCGAGGGTGCGTGCGAAGCGATCCTCCTCGATCTCGAGCAGACGGCGCACCTCAGCGCGGTGCGTCACGAGCTCCGGGTACGCGTCGCCGAGAGACTCGATCACGGCGTCGTGCAAGACGCCGAGAAACGGCGACTCGAGGCCGATGCGCGAGCCGTGCTGGACGGCGCGACGGAGGATCCGGCGAAGCACGTAGCCGCGTCCCTCGTTGCCCGGCTTGACGCCGTCCGTCGCGAGCATGACCATCCCGCGGCTGTGGTCGCAGAGCACGCGGAACGCCTTCGTGGTCTCGTCGTCCTCGCCGTAGCGACGTCCGGAGAGCTGCTCGGCCGCGCCGATGATCATGCGGCCGGCGTCGGTCTCGTAGACCGAGTCGACGTTCTGCAGCAGCATGGCGACCCGCTCGACGCCGCTCCCCGTGTCGATGTTCTGCGCCGGCAGTGGCGTGAGGCCACCTGCATCGTCACGGTCGTACTGCATGAAGACGAGATTCCAGTACTCGAGGAACCGGTCGCAATCGCACCCGGGCGCACACGCCGCGTCGCCGCAGCCGAGCGCGATCCCGCGGTCGTAGTAGAGCTCCGAGCACGGCCCGCACGGTCCCGTCGCGCCGGCCTTCCAGAAGTTGTCCTCGCCGAGCGCGACGATGCGCTCGTCCGGGATGCCGCGATCGATCCAGAGTGCGCGCGCCTCGTCGTCCGGCGGCACGGACTCGTCGCCCTCGTAGACGGTCGCCCAGATCTTCTCGGCCTCGAGTCCCCAGACGCTGGTCGAGAGCTCCCAGGCCATCTCGACGGCACCCTGCTTGAAGTAGTCGCCGAACGAGAAGTTGCCCATCATCTGGAAGAACGTGCAGTGCCGCGCGGTCGTCCCGACGACGTCGATGTCGACGGTGCGGAAGCAGCGCTGGACGGACGTTAGACGCGCAGCCGGCGGGCTCGATTGGCCGAGGAAGTACGGCTTGAAGGGCTGCATGCCGGCGGTCGTCAGGAGCACGGACTGGTCGAGCGCGCTCGGCACGAGAGAGGCCGACGGAACCGCCAGATGACCGCGCGCGACGAAGAAGTCGGTGAACGAGGTTCGGATCGCGGCAGAGTCCATGCGCGGATAGTAGAGGGCCTGTCCGAGCGGCCTCGGCAGCGGGGTGCTCGGGAGTTGCCACCCGGTTCGCGGAGGTTCCCGGAGGATTCCGAGCGCCTCGACGGATCCACTCTCACGCCCCGGCACGGACGTGCCGATGCAGCTCGGTAGCCGCGTGAAAGGGATCCCCGCCGTGCGAGTCCGAGCCACCGATGTCGAGTCCCCGCCTCTTGGAATCGAGCGCGGCGCGCCGCTCTCGGCGGCGTGCGGCCACGTGCTCGGCGATCGGACGCTGCTGAAGCGCGGGTATCGCCCGTTCGCGTCGAGCGGCGGCGATCTCCCGCCGTTCCTGATCCGCCGTCTCGTCTTGCCGGACGGACGCCGCATCTCCGTGACCGTCCTCGCCGGTGTCGATCCGACGACCGGGGACAGCGCGCTCGAGCGTTCGACGACGGGCGAGCAGATCGCGGTCGCGCTGAGGCAGCGACCCGCGTGCATCTTCCGCGTGCTCCTGACGGTGGGCAACGCGACGATCGCGTGGCAAGAGCTCGCGACGTCGCTGGCGCGAACGGACAGGCCGGCGTACGAGGCGTTCGTAGCGGAGCTGTCGGCCTTGCCGATGGTGGTGCGGCGAGCCTGCCCGGTGTGCAGAGCCGACCGTGGCCGTGAATAGCCCGGGGTCAGGCCCCGGGCGATTAAAGAATCCCCGCAGCACCCCAGTTAGTGGGGGAATTCCCCGGGCCAGTCCCCCGGCGAATAACCACCAACCCACGCAGACCCGCGGCCCCCCCCCCCCGGGCC
>JANLRV010000195.1:0-1805 GCA_031361905.1 Actinomycetes bacterium | reverse complement strand
GCACGACGCATTCAGGCGCCGGTCGCATCGTGGTCGTCCGGATGCGGCCGATGTCGCTCTACGAGCGCCGGATCGACACCGCGACCGTGAGTCTCGCGGATCTGCTCTCGGGACGGCAGACCGAGATCGGCGGCACGGCTGCCGTCGGGATTCGGGAGTACGTGGCAGAGATCCTCTCGTCGGGATTTCCCGGCATCCGCGCGTTGCGCGGCCGTGCCCGGCAAGCGCAGCTGGCGGGCTACGTCGCCAGAATCGTCGACCACGATCTCCCCGAGCTCGGCTTCAACGTGCGTCATCCACAAACGCTCGCGCGCTGGCTCACGGCCTACGCCGCAGCGTCTTCGACGACGGCGAAGTACGAGCAGATCCGCGATGCCGCGACCGCTGGAGAGGGCGACAAGCCGGCGAAGACGACCTCGATCGCCTACCGGTCAGTGCTCGAGAAGCTCTGGATCATCGAGGAGGTCCCGGCCTGGTTGCCGACGCGCAACGTCTTCGGCCGGCTCTCGGCGCCGCCGAAGCACCACCTCGTCGATCCCGCGCTCGCTGCCTCGTTGCTCGGCGCCACCGAGCAAACCCTGATCGGGCAATCGTCAGCGCATGGCAACCAGGCCTCGGTGCTCGTCGGGCGTCTGTTCGAGTCTCTCGTTACCCAGAGCATCCGGATATACGCCCAGCACAACCAGGCGACCGTTCATCACCTCCGCACGTGGTCGGGAGACCGCGAGATCGACCTGATCGTCGAGCGGGCCGATGGCGCGATTCTCGCCGTCGAGATCAAGCTCTCCGAGCACGTGACCGATCACGACGTTCGCCATCTGCGCTGGCTCAAGAGCCGGATCGGTGACGATCTTGTCGACGCGGTGGTCGTGACCGCCGGAAGCAGCGCCTACCGTCGCCCGGACGGCATTGGCGTGTGCCCAGCTGCATTGCTGATGCCCTGATCGGCTGGCGCCCGATCAGCCGTCGGTCACGCCGAGCAGCCGCGCCGCGCGGCGCACCGTCAGGCCCTGGATCGCCACCGACACGACGACGACGTAGAACGCGACGTCGAAGACGCGGCTCGCGCCCGGCACCCCCGCCGCGACCGGGAACGTGGCGAACACGATCGGCACGCCGCCCCGCAGCCCGGCCCAGGCGAGGAAGCCCTGCTCGCGCCAGGGCACGCCGAACGGCGTCAGGCTGACCGCGACCGCAAGCGGGCGTGCGACGACGACGAGCACGCTCGCGAGCAGGAGCGGCGTGAAGCCCTCGTCGACGAGTCGCGAGGGGGTCACGAGCAGGCCGAGCAGCACGAACAGGCCGAGCTGCGAGAGCCACGCCGCGCCCTGCATGAAGCCGCGCACGATGCTCGCGTTGGGAATCCGCGCGTCGCCGATCGCGAGTCCCGCGAGGTACGCCGTGAGCAGGCCCCGAGCCCCCGAGCGCCGAGACGCCGAGCGCGCCGCCGAGCCCCGCCGGAGGCAGACGACGGGCGCGAGACCGTCCGACGGCAGCGGCAGCCGGCGCAGCAGCCACACGGCGATCGCGCCGACGACGATCCCGCCGAGCACGCTTCGGGCAGGAAGCTCAGGCCGGGATCAGCAGCGGCGCGATCCGCGCGGCCGCGCGTGCAGCCCCGTCCGCGGAGACGGGCAGATACCCCGGCGGCCGCGCCAGCGCCGCCTCGAGCGCCACCGCGATCGCCGACGGCGTCGCGTCCACGTACTCGATCCAGTGGCGGGCGCCGTGGCGATCGAGCCGGTGCCGCACGTGGATTCGCTGCTCGAAGTGGCCGCGCAGGGGGAAGCCCACGAACGGGCGGC
>JANLRV010000182.1:0-2838 GCA_031361905.1 Actinomycetes bacterium | reverse complement strand
GTCCGGCGAGCGCCTGCTGCATGACTAGGAGAACCAGCCTTCCTCGTTGGGATCGCGGTATTGCATGAACTCGACGACGGCCCCGTCGATGCGCACGAAGGCAACGCGCACGAACCCGTCGCCCACGTCGAACGGCCCGAGCAGCAGCTCGTGTCCCGCGATCGCGGCCTCCACGTCGAGCACGCGAAAGGCCACGTGGGGCTCGTCGCGCACCGGCCCCTCGAGCGTCGCGTCCTCTTCGAAGCGCAGGAACTCGACGTGGTAGGGGTGTGCTCGGGGGCTCGTCACCCAGACGCGCGTGGCATCGACGAAGGACTCGCCGGGCTGCTTGTCTCGGGTCACGACACCGATGTGGTCGAACGTCGCGCGGTCGATTCCGGCCATGGGCTCCTTCCTGGGGACTGGGATCAATACCGGCGGCTCGCCCACACGTCAAGCGACGTGCGACGATCTCGCCATGACTAGCCGCTTTCACGATCGCACAGTGATGATCACGGGCGGAGGTGGCGGGATCGGCTCCGAGCTGACCCGGCGCTTCGCCTCGGAGGGGGCGCTCGTGCTCTGCCTCGACGTCGATCGCGAGCGCGCCGAACGGGCCTGCGAGACGGCTGGTGAGCGCGCCCGCCCCGTCGTCTGCGACGTCACCGACGGCGACGCGCTCGACCGCGTGCTGGCCGACCGCGGAGCGGTCGACGTGCTCGTCAACAACTCCCTCTGCGTGACCGGCGACAACCTCGTGCAGACATCGGACGACAGCGTGCGAGCCGACATCGAGGGCACGCTCACGACCGCATTCCTCTGCACGAAGCGCGTCCTGCCAGGCATGATCGAGCGGCGCCGCGGGGCGATCGTCAACGTCGCCTCGGTCAACGCGCTGGGCTATTTCGGCAACGAGGCCTACAGCGCGTCGAAGGCCGGTCTGATCAACCTCACGCGCTCGGTCGCCGTGCGCTACGGCCGCTACGGCGTGCGTGCCAACGCCGTCGCCCCGGGCACGATCGCGACACCCGTCTGGAACGAGCGGCTCGCGGCGGAGCCCGACCTGCTCGACCGGCTCGCGCGCTGGTATCCGCTGCGGCGGGTCGGCACGCCACAGGACGTCGCGAATGCCGTGCTCTTCCTGGCCTCGGACGACGCCTCCTTCACGAGTGGCGCGTGCCTGACGGTGGACGGCGGGCTGACGGCGGGACAGGGGCTGTTCGCCGAGGAGCTGCTCGTCGAGTCTCGGACGGCGGAGCTCTGATGGCCCTCGACCTGCTGCTGCGCGGTGGTCGCGTGATCGACGGCGCGGGCAACCCCTGGTTCCGTGCCGATGTCGGGATCGCGGGCGACCGCATCGTCGCCGTCGGCCGCATCGACGGCTCGGCGAAGCGGACGATCGATGCGACCGACCTGATCGTCTCCCCCGGATTCATCGACATGCACACGCACAGCGACGTGCAGCTGCTCGCGCACCCCGACCACGCCTGCAAGGTCCACCAGGGCGTCACGCTCGAGGTGCTGGGGCAGGACGGGCTCGCGCTCGCGCCGACGAGCGATGCGACGATGACCGCGCTGCGCGAGCAGTTGCTCGGCTGGAACGGCGACCCGTCCGGAGTCGACTACGCCTGGCGCTCCGTCGCGGACTACCTCGCGCGCTTCGACGAGACGACGGCGGTGAACGTCTGCTACCTGCTTCCCCACGCCAGCATCCGCATGCTCGCGATGGGATCCGACGACCGCGAGCCGACCGCGAGCGAGCTCGACGAGATGCGCCGGCTCGTGCGGACCGGTCTCGCGGAGGGCGGCGTCGGGCTCTCGACCGGGCTGACCTACGCGCCGGGCATGTACGCGAGCGACGACGAGATCGTCGCGCTCTGCGAGGTGATGCGAGGGACGGGCGCGTACTACTGCCCGCACCACCGCAACTACGGCGTGCGGGCGATCCAGGGGTACGGCGACAGCATCGAGATCGCGCGCCGCGCCGGCGTGCCGTTGCACCTCGCCCACGCGCACCTCGGCTTCGCCTGCAACCGCAGCCGTGCCGGCGAGCTGCTCGCGCTGATCGATGCGGCCCGCGCCGGCGGCGTCGACATCACGCTCGACAGCTACCCCTACCTCGCCGGCGCGACCTATCTGCACGCCCTCCTGCCCGGCTGGGCGCATGAGGGCGGTCCGCAGGCGACGATCGCCCGTCTGCGAGACCACGATCTGCGCGAGCGCCTGCGCGTCGAGCTCGAGGAGACAGGCTCCGACGGCTTCCACGAGGTTCCGGTCGAGTGGCACACGGTCGTGATCGACGGCGAGACCGTCAGCTCGATCGCCGAGCGCACGGGGCGCCGACCGATCGACGTCTACTGCGAGGCCTGCGCTGAGAGCGAGCTCGGGGCGAGCGCGATCATCCACTTCGGCAACGAGGAGAACGTCCGCGCGACGATGCTGCACCCGGCGCACACCGCGGGCAGCGACGGCATCCTCGTCGGTGCGCTGCCGCACCCGCGCGGCTGGGGCACGTTCGCGCGGTATCTCGCGGTCTACGTGCGCGAGCTCGGGTTGCTCACCTGGGAGGGCGCGATTCGCAAGATGACCTCGCTGCCGGCACAGCGCCTGGGCCTGGCCGATCGCGGGCTCGTGCGGCCGGGGATGGCGGCCGACATCGCGATCTTCGACCCCGCCACCGTGCGCGACGTCGCGACCTACGAGGATCCGCGCCGGAACGCCGAGGGCTTTCACCACGTGATCGTGAACGGCGTCCCGGTGGTCGATGGCGGCAAGCACACGGGCGCGACACCGGGGAGGGCGTTGCGGCGCTCGTTGGCCAAATAGTGTCAGGCACTTTCTGGCCACTCGTGGCCAGAA
>JANLRV010000189.1:0-14438 GCA_031361905.1 Actinomycetes bacterium | reverse complement strand
GGCGGGCCTGGGGCTGGCCCCCCTGCCGCGGGGGGGGGGGGCGCGCCCGCTGCGGCCGCGTCCACCGCCGGGCCGCGGGGGCCCCACGCCGCACGCGCTTCGCTACGGCGCGGTTCCGGCGCTCCTCTCGCCACTGCGCGAGCTCGGCATCCGTGAGCTGCATGGATGGCTGGTCGGCCGCATCCGCGGCGAAGCGGACGAGGAAGCCGAAGGCGATCAGCCCGGGGATGAAGTGGGGGAGGTGGAGGACGATGAACCGGATCGCTCAGCGCTCCGCGTTGCTGCGCGCGATCAGTCGCAGATCGCGCAAGGCCCATCCCATCAACAGGCCGCCCGCGAAGACCAGCCCGTGCTGGGTGAAGTGGACGGTCGCGTTCTCGCTCGCGAGGCGATCCATCCACGGCGTCAGCTGCACGAGCTCGAGCAGGAAGCCGGCGAGGCCCACCGCGAGCGCGACGCGAGGGCGCATCGGGTGCATGGTCATGGGGCGGAGATCAGCCGGATCGCGGACATCGCGGGTCAGCATACGTCCGCGTATGCTGCAATCAGCATGCCGGATCCCGACAACGAGCTCGCCGCGGCGCTGTCTCGTCTCGACCCCGAGACGAGAGGCGCGCTCGGGCGGGCGCTCGAGCGCGAGGAGTTCGAGGTCGAGGGCGGGGATTGGGGCTCGAGCGGAGCGGGGGCGGGCTGTCTGCTCTCGCTGGCCGCGTGGGAGCTCGGGCTCGAGAAGGGCGAGGCGCTGATGGAGCGGTCGCCGGACGCCGTGCGGGTGCCCGCGCTGTTCGATGCCTGGTGGAGC
Source organism: Actinomycetes bacterium (assembly GCA_031361905.1). Taxonomy (GTDB): domain Bacteria; phylum Actinomycetota; class Thermoleophilia; order Gaiellales; family JALYLC01; genus JANLRV01. Next base: position 13,636 of record JANLRV010000189.1, on the reverse strand, counting down.
GAGCTGCTCGCGCGCGACGGCGACCGCTGGCGCGTGCGCCGGACGGCCCGTGAGGCGCTCACCGCGATGCTCGCCGGCGAGTGGACTGCCGAGCGGGAGCTCGCCGAGCGCGCGCGGATCGTCGCCGAGGCGTCTGCGCCGAAGCACGTCGCAGCGGCGCCGGCTCGCGAGCGCCGCTGGATCGCGCGCGTCCTGCTCGGGCAGCCTACGTCGCGCTGATGCGGTCGAGCGCGACGAGCGCCGCCGCGTAGTCCGGGTGGTCCCAGGTGTCGGGCGTGATCTCGGCGTGCACGATCACGCCATCCGGATCGATCACGAAGAGCGCGCGCGCCAGCTCGCCGTGCTCCTCGATCAGCACGCCGTAGGCGTTGCCGAACGACCGCTCGGGCCGGTAGTCCGAGAGCGGCGTGAGCACGTCCGTGCCCGAGCACTCGTTGAAGCGGTTCATCGCGTAGGGCGTGTCCACGCTCACGGTGAAGGCCGCAACCCGCTCGCCGAAGCGCGCGAGCTCGCGCGCGAAGCGAACGGTCTGCTCGCTGCAGACCGGCGTGTCGAGCGACGGCACGACGCTGAAGAGACGGGGGAGGGCAGGCGTGTCGGCCAGCCTCACGCGCACGAGGCCCTCCGGCATAGCAAAGCGATCGAGCGCGAACTCGGGAGCCCGATCGCCGATCTCGACCGGCGTGCCGAGCAGCGTCGCGGGAACGCCTCCCTCGCTCACGAGTCCCGTCCGGCGCATCCTGGCAGTCTCGCCGATCAGCGCCGGCGCGGCCGCAGGCTCGTGATCGTGTTGTAGCCGACGAAGAAGAAGTCGTCGCGCGTCGCGACGACGGGGGAGTAGCGGCCTTCGCGGCGGCGCCAGCGCTGGCGACCCGTCTTGACGTCGAGACCGAATGTCCCGTTGCCGAAGGTCGAGAAGTAGACGACGTCCGCGACGACCGTCGCAGAGCCCGAGATGCGTGCGTGCGCGTCGAAGCGCCAGCGGCGCTTTCCGGTGCGTGCGTTGAACGCGTAGAAGTAGCCGTCGTAGGAGCCAAGCAGGATCATCCCGTGCACTGCCGCCGGTCCGGCGTAGACCCAGCCGCCGGTGCCCTGCGTCCAGGCGATCCGTCCCGTCGAGGCCACGATCGAGTAGACGCGGCGATCGGTCGAGCCGATGTAGACGCGCCCGTAGGCGATCGTCGGCGTCGAGTAGAACTGGCCGCCGGAGAGCAGGCGGCCGAGTCCGGCGGTGCGCCAGCGCCGCGTGCCCGTCGCCGCCGTCCAGGCCGAGACATGGCCGTCGTATGAGCCGACGACGAGCAGCCCGCCCGAGTACGCGGGCGAGCCCTTGATCGCGCCGCCCACATCGTGCCGCCACTTGCGCTTGCCGGTGGCGGCCGTGAGCGCCGTCAGCATCCCGTCCTCGGCGCCGAAGTAGAGCACGCCGTCGACCAGCACCGGGGAGGACTCGCTGCGCGCGCCGATCGCATAGCGCCAGACGCGGCGCCCGTCGCTGCGGCGGAACGCGGTGACGGACTGCCCGCCGAGCGAGACCGTGTAGACCCGCTGGCCGTCGACGGTCGGGCTCGAGGCGACCGGCGCGGTCACGCGGCGGTTCCAGATCTGCTTGCCGCTCTTCAGGCTGATCGAGAAGATCCGGCCTTTCGCCGTTTGCACGAACATGCCGCGCTCGTCGACGACCGGCGGGAACTCGATCAGCGAGTTGAACCCGCTCTTCCAGCGGGTCCGAAAGGGCGGCTGCTGCCGCGCTTCCGGATTGTGGCGGTGGTGCGCCGCGTCAAAGCCCCAGCCAGGCCACGAGAGCGCGCCGCGCCCGCCGCGCGCGACTCCGGCGATCACGCTCGCCTCCGAGGTCTCATCGTTCGTGTAGAAGCTCTGCGCACCGCGGTCGATCTCGAGATCCGTCCGCAAGAGCAGGCCGAGGCCCGCCGCCGCGACGACGACTGCGACGGTGATCAGCAGGAAGCGCACGCGGCTCCGTCGCCGGCGTCTTCGAGAGCGGGGGGTTACGGGCATCCCCTCTCCACTCTACCCCGGGTGAAGAAAGGGCCGTGGCGGCCGGTCAGGCGCCCGGCCGCCACGGGAGACGCTGCTCGCAAGTTGGATGCGCAGGAGGGGATGGAGGGGAGGCACCCGGCGAACAGCGGTGACAGCTGCCCGTTTCGCCACGCATGCCGAGACTCCTTCACGGTCGTGAGACTGGTCAGATCGTGCCTCCGTAACGAACCACAACCCCACCTGCCAGGCTCGTGCGGATGCCGGAGATCCGCGCGCTCGAGCTCGCCGCGTCGTGCGCCGGTGGGTTGTTCGTCGAGTCGACGATCGCCGCGTCCGTCTGGCCCTCGAACCAGACGTTCTCGATCGTCGGCGCGAGCGTGCCCTCGCCGAGGTTGATGCCGATCCGGCTCGAGCGGATCCGGCCGTCGCGGAAGATCGCGCCGTTCGAGGCGTGGTCGCCCGGGCGCTGCTCGTCCCACTCGTTCGTGATGCCGACCTCGAGCGACGGCCCGAGCGCGAACCGCTCGTAGGTGTTGCCGCCCTGATCGCTACCGCGCACGCCGTTGTAGCGCTCGAGATAGATCCCGAAGCTCGCGTGCTTCCCGCTGTCCGGCACGAGCCCCGACGCTGCGTCGATCTCGAGATCGGAGAAGACCGTGCCGCGAGAGGCGTTGCCCGTCCAGAGCCCCATCCAGCCGGTGTCGCGCACGCGGATGCGGCGCACGCCCTTGACGACGACGTGCCCGACCCAGAGGCCGGCCTCTGCTCGGCCGTCCGACGCGCCACGCGGATCGCGGGCGATCTGGCTGATCTGGAGATCGGAGATGGCCGTGATCCGCGCGGAGGAGTCGAACCGGTTGTCGGAGATGCGCAGGCCCTCGTCGGTGCAGCGACGGATCACGCAGCGGCGGACCACGGCGCCGCGCGGGCAGCCGAGCTGCAGTCCCTGCGTGATCGCGAAGCCCCCGTCGACCACGCAGTCCGTGATCACGCCGCCGACGGATCCCGTGGTGACGTGGTTGAGGATCGCGGCCGCGTAGGTGCCGTCAACCGCGGCCTGCTCGCGCGTGGTGAGCACGATCGCGAGGCCACGCACGGCGAAGCGGGGGTGCTCGCCGAAGTCGAGCCCGAAGCGCAGCACCGCGCTGGGCACGCCGCGGGCGGGCGGGTTGAGTGCCCACAGGCGATGGCCGGCGCGCGCGACGACTGGGCCGTCATGGTCGTAGGTCCCATCCGCCAGCACGATGTCCCTCGGGTTTCGCCGCCTGAGCGCGGAGGCGAGCTGCCTCGAGCTCTCTACGAGGAGGGCCCGATGCGGGACCCGCACACCGTACGGACCGGGTCGCCAGGGCCGCGCGGGCCGAGTTGGACCCACCGCGACGACGCCTCTGGTGAGCCCGAGGCCGAGCGACGCGCCGAGCAGCGAGCGGCGCGTGAGGCGGGGGACATCACTCACGGCTGCAGACTAGATGGGTGATTCTCGGGCTTGACAGAGCACTCAGGACGCCGTCGTGTGAGCCCGCTCCCCGGGCTGCTCCTCGAACGGGTTCCACGGCGTCAGCAGCGTGTCGCTGCGCCAGTGCTGGTGCCCGCGATCGAAGACCAGGTTCCCCTCGCGCACGGCGCCCGTGAGGCCGCCCGGACCGCCGAGGGCGACTCCGAAGAGCAGCGCGACGAGGAGCCAGCAGAAGAGGGAGAGACGAACCACGGGCACCATCTTCGACGCAAAGCCGAGGACGTCAACCGGTCGGACGAATAGCTCGATCGAGGGATGCGCGGATCGGCATGCCATGATCGCCTCGTGGCGCGCTACGTCTCGCTGCTTCGCGGCATCAACGTCGGCGGCTCCCGCATCGTCAAGATGGCGGAGCTACGCGAGCTGCACCGCGCGCTCGGCCACGAGGACGTGCAGAGCTACGTCCAGAGCGGCAACGTCGTGTTCAGCACCGAGACCGGCGACGTCGGGGCGCTCGCCGTAGCGATCCACGACGCGATCTTCGAGCGCTTCGGCTACGACGACGTCGACGTCGTCTTGCGGACGCGTGCCGAGCTCGCCGAGGCGGCGGCCGGCAACCCGTTCCTTGCCCGCGGGTGCGAGCCCACGAGCCTCCACCTGATGCTGCTCGCGCATCCGATCGAGCCCTCGCGCCTCGCAGACCTCGACGGCACGCCATTCCTGCCGGACGAGTTCGCGCTCGCGCCGCAGCAGATCTACCTGCACCTGCCGAACGGCGTCGGACGCACGAAGATCTTCCGGCTGCTCAGCGAGCGAGCCCTCGGCACGCGGGCGACGGTGCGGAACTGGAGGACCGTCTCGGCGATCCTCGGCATGCTCGACGGTTAGAGCTCGTTCAAAATGTCTCGTGGCGTCTGGCGGCGTCTCGCTGGTGCCTGAGTCGTGATCGCCTCTTGCTGTTCCGTTTGGTACAGGAGCGGCTTCGAGGCGATCCCGCCTCAGGCTGGCGAGCCACTCACCAGCCACTCACGATTCATTCTGAAACGAACTCTGAGAACTCTCACAGAGTGCTCCTCAGTCAGAGGCCCTTCTCGGCCCCTACTTGTCATAATCATGATTATCGAGCATTGGAGCTCGGCTACGTCGTGCGGCGTACGGTGCGCTGCTTGATCCACACGGCGACCGAGACGCTCGTCGTGTTCCCAGCCGCATTCGCAGCCGTCACGCGGCAGCTCAGCCGTGTGTGCAGGTCGTCGCGCTCCAAGCGGTAGCGGATCAGGTGCGCACGCTTGATCGGTGCGCCGTTCCGCATCCAGCGGTAGCGGAACAGCCCGGCGTGCAGCCACGCGCCCGGGTTGCAGCGCACGATTCGGCCGACCCTCGGCGTTCCGCGCACGCTGACGTGGCCACGCGGCTCCGGCGGATCGGTCGTGGCCCCCGCGGCCGGCACGGCGCAGACGAGCACGATTGCAAGCAACGCAGGCGTTCTCCGCATGCAGATCAGATCGGCGATCGAACGTCTGAGCGCATCCCTCAGGCGGTTGATCCGGGCTAGGAGAGGCCGATCAGATCGACGACGAAGACGAGCGTCTCGTTCGGCCCGATCGCGCCGCCGGCGCCTCGGCTGCCGTAGCCGAGCTGCGGCGGGATCGTCAGCTGGCGCCGACCGCCGATGCGCATGCCGGCGACGCCCTGGTCCCAGCCTGCGATCACCTGTCCGCCGCCGAGCCCGAAGCGGAACGTCGAGCCGCGGTCCCAGGACGCGTCGAACTGCTCTCCGTTCGACCACGAGTGGCCGACGTAGTGGACCTCGACGGTCTTGCCGGCGACCGCCTCTTCGCCGTCGCCGACGACGAGGTCGTCGATCGCGAGGTCGGTGGGCGGATCGCCTGCGGGAACCTGGACAGAGGGCTTGGAATCGGTCATTCCGTGACGGTAGCAGCCTCGAAAGCGCGCTACACCGTGTAGCTCGTGGAGCTCGTGGAGCCTCCGCGGCCCGTCCAGTTCGTGTGGAATCGCTCGCCTCGCGGGCGGTCGGTGCGCTCGTAGGTGTGCGCGCCGAAGTAGTCGCGCTGCGCCTGCACGATGCTCGTCGAGAGCCGCTCGCTGCGGAACCCGTCGAAGTACGCGAGCGCGCTCGAGAACGCCGGCGTCCAGACGCCGTGCAAGGCCGCCGTGGCGACGATCTGCCGCCAGGCCGGCTCGGCCGCTCGCATCGTCGAGACGAAGCCGGCGTCGAGCAGGAGGTTCGGCAGCGAGTCGTCACGGCGAAAGGCAGCGGCGATGTCGTCGAGGAAGCGGGCGCGGATGATGCAGCCCGCCCGCCAGAGCAGCGCGATCGCGCCGAGATCGAGCGGCCAGCCATACTCGTCGGCCGCCATGCGCATCAGCTGGAACCCCTGCGCGTACGAGCAGATCTTGCTCGCGTAGAGCGCCTGGCGGACCTGCTCGACGAACACGTCGCGCTGCTCGCCGAGCTCGGCGACGGGCGACGGGTAGAGCGCCGAGCCGAGCCGTCGCTCGTCGGTGCGCGCGCTCAGGCAGCGGGCGAAGACCGCCTCGGCGATCGTGCTCGCCGGCGCACCGACGTCGAGCGCCGTGACGCTCGTCCACTTGCCCGTGCCCTTCTGCCCGGCGGCGTCGAGGATCACGTCGATCAGGTCGCCGCCGGTCTCGGGATCTCGCGTGCGCAGGATGTCGACGGTGATGTCGACGAGGAAGCTGTCGAGCTCGCCCTCGTTCCAGCGCGCGAGCGCGTCGGCGATCTCGGCGTTCGTCAGGTCCGCGACCGAGCGCAGCAGGCTGTAGGCCTCCGCGATCATCTGCATGTCGCCGTACTCGATGCCGTTATGGACCATCTTGACGAAATGCCCTGCGCCGTCCGGTCCGACCCACTCGCAGCACGGCGTGCCATCGGGCGCCTTGGCCGCGATCGACTGGAAGATCGGCTTCACGAGCGGCCAGGCGTCGATGTCTCCACCGGGCATGATCGACGGGCCGTGGAGCGCGCCCTCCTCGCCGCCGGAGACGCCCGTGCCGACGTAGCGCAGCCCGTGCTCGGCGAGCAGGCGCGTGCGCCGCGTCGTGTCCTGGAACTGGCTGTTGCCGCCGTCGACGACGACATCGCCGGGCTCCAGCAGCGGGATCAGCTCGGCGAGCGTGGCGTCGACCGCGGAGCCGGCCTTGATCATCAGCATCGCGATGCGCGGGGGCTCGAGCGCCGCGACGAACTCGGCGATCGAGTGCGCCCCGACGATCGGCTGGCCCGCCGCGCGGCCGGCGAGGAACGCATCGACCTTGTCGGTCGTGCGGTTGTAGGCCGCCGTCTCGAAGCCCCGCGAGGCCATGTTCAGGATCAGGTTCTCCCCCATCACCGCGAGCCCCATCACGCCGATCTTCGCGCCCACCGCACTCCCCTTCCGCCCAGCCGGATCGATCGCATTTCGTGCTCGTGAGACTACTTCAGGCGCACGTGCTCGATGTCCTCGAAGCGATCGATCGTGCGCAGCTGGGGGAACCGCCAGGCCCAGACGATCGCGACCGCGATCGAGAGCACGCCGCCGAGGATCACGGCGGGCACGGCACCGAGCAGGGCTGCGGCGACGCCCGACTCGAACGCGCCGAGCTCGTTCGACGCACCGATGAAGACGTGCTCGACCGCGCCGACCCGACCCTGCAGGGCGGGCGGGGTGAAGAGCGGGCCGAGCGTCGAGCGGATCAGCACGCTGACCATGTCGGCGCCGGCGAGCAGCGCGAGCGTGATCAACGAGAGCGCGAATGAGCGCGACGCGCCAAACGCGACCGTAAACACGCCGAACGCCGCGACCGCCCCGAACAGGAGCCGGCCGACGTGGCGCCGGATCGGACGGCCGGCGAGGACGATGCCGACCACGACGGCCCCCACGCCCGGTGCCGCGCGCAGAATGCCGTTGCCGAGCGCGCCGACGTGCAGGATGTCGCTCGCGAAGATCGGCAGGAGCGCCGTCGCACCACCGAACAGGACGGCCGCGAGATCGAGCGTGATCGCGCCGATCAGCGCCGGCGAGCGGGCGATCAGCCGGACCCCGGCGAGCGCGCCGCCGAAGCTCGCCTCGGCCTGACGGGAGGTCACGTGTGCCGTCCCCACCGAGTGCGGGATCAAGCCGAGCAGCCCGGCAGAGATCACGAGCAGGATCGCGCAGGCCACGTACGGCGCCGGGTCGCTCCAGGCGTTCAGCAGCCCTGCGGCGGCGGGGCCGGCGATCGAGGCGCTCTGCCAGGCGAGCGAGTTCAGGGCGACGAGGCGTGAGAGCGATCTCGCGTCGCCCGAGAGCGCTGCGATCAGCGGATTGAAGATCGGAGCGAGGAACGCCTGTGCCACGCCCGAGGCGAAGGCGAGGAGGTAGAGCGGCCAGACGGCATGATCGTCGGACGCGGCGTCGATCGCGAGCGCGATGGCGACGACGGCGAGCGCGAGCGAGCCCCACTGTCCGACGCGCCGGCGGTCGTAGCGGTCGGCCGCGTGCCCGGCGGGAATCGCGAGACCGAGCGCCGGCAGAAACTGCGCGAGGCCGAGCAGGCCGAGCACGAGGGCCTCGTGGCTGCGCGTGTAGCCCTGCCAGCCGAGCGTCGTGATGATCGCGAGCGAGGCCGCCGAGCCGGTCACCTCTGCGGCGAGCAGCACGGCGACGGAACGCGTGACGAGCCGCTCCTCCGCCTCGTCACTCACGCGCGGTCAGCTCTTCGGGCGCGAGCAGGCCGGCCGGGACGAGCGCCGCCTCGTGCATCACCGGCGCCGGCTGTCCCGGGCGCCCGGCGAGGTGATGGCGCACCTGCGGGCCATCCGGCCGGAGATCGAGATCGCGCACCGCGAGCCAGGCATCGCGGTCCGAGGTCGTCGAGCGGGCGCGCTGGCGCAGATGCTCGGCCCAGGAGGAGACGACGTACATCTCGACCCAGCGACCGGGCTGGGTGAGATCCCGATACGCGCCCCACCTGACCGCGCCCCCGCGGCGCCGGCGTGCCGCGAGGCCGTGCAGCGCGAGCGCGAACGCCGCATCGTCCTGATCGCGCACATGGTAGTCGGTGAGCACCATGATCGGTCCGTCGTTCGGATCGGGCTCGAGCACGATGTGTGGCTCCGGCCACTGGTTCGGCGTCATGTCGAGGTTGCTCGTCGAGTCGAGCCGGAACCGCTCGGGCGCGAGCAGCGCAAGCGACGCGAGCAGCACGCCTGCGGCGACGGCGCACGCGAGCGCGAGGCTGCCCTGGGTCGCGATCGCGCCCCAGAGGAACGCACCGGCGGCGATCGCGACCTGGAACGTGAGCATGAAGAGCGCGAGGCCGCGGCCGCGCACCCAGCCCGGCAAGACGGATTGCGCCGCCAGGTTGAGGGTCGACATCGCCAGCATCTGGCCGATCCCGGAGACGAGCGCGAGGCCGTAGGCGACCGCAGGGCTGTGCGTGATCGCATAGCCGGCGAGCACGCCCACCTCGAGGACGGTAGCGAGCGCAAGCCTGACGTCGGGCGAGGCGCGGCGCCCGATGCGCGGCACGATCACGGCGGCGAGCACCGCGCCCACGCCCGCACAGCCCATCAAGACGCCATAGCCGCCGGCGCCCATCCCGAGCCGTTGACGGGCGATCAGCGGCAGCAACGAGATCAGCGCCGCGACGGGCAGCATGAACCCGATCGCGCGCACGAGCACGGCCTGCAGCGACGGCGCGTTGCGCGCGTAGCGGGCTCCGGCGCGCACAGCTCCGAAGACGTGCTCCGGCGGCAGACGGTGCTCATCCGGCGCCCGCTTCCACCCGAACACGACGACGATCACCGCGATGAACGAGACCGCGTTGAGCAGGAAGACGAGAGCGGGGCCGCTGGCGGCGATGATCGCGCCGCCGATCGCCGGCCCGATCGCCTGCGACGCGTTCATCGCGACGCCGTTCAGCACGATCGCCTGCGAGAGCTGCTCGCGCGGCACGAGCTCGGGCGTGATCGCGCTCCAGGCCGGCATGTTCAGCGCCGAGCCGACGGCGAGCAGCCCGGTGAGCACGAGCACGAGTGCCGGAGTCGAGCGGTCGAGCAGCGCCATCGCCGCAAACGCGGCTGCGACGACGAACATCCACGTTTGCGTGACCAGCAAGAGCTTGCGACGATCGACGACGTCGGCGAGCGCGCCGGCCGGCAGCGAGAGCACGAACACGGGGAGCGCCGAGGCAGCCGCCAGCAGCGCGATCACGCCGGGGGAGCGCGAGAGGTCGGTGAGCAGCCACGCGGCCCCGACGCTGTGCATCCAGGAGCCGAGGTTAGAGACGAGCGCGGCGATCCAGAGCGCGCGGAAGATCTTGCTCCGGAACGGGCTACCCGCTTGCGTGTCGACCGCCATCGAGAGCCGATCGTAGCCACGATCGCGCCGTGAATAGCCCGGGGTCAGGCCCCGGGCTATTCACGCGAACGAGCCGACGAGCTCGACGACGACGAGCGCCAGCGAGGCGATCGCAACCGTCGCCCCCACGCCGACGAGCAACGGCCGCCCGCCCACGCGCCAGAGCGCTCCGAGCCTCGTCGAGAGTCCGAGGCCTGCGAGCGCCGAGACGAGCAGCACCTCCGTCACGTGCGCGATCACGCGGCGCGGCTCGCCGTCGAGCACGCCGCTCGACGCTACCGCCACGCCGACCGCGAAGGCGATCAGGAACCACGGCGTCGCCGTCGCCGCCGAGCCGCTCCCCCGCTCGCGGCGCGCGAGCATGCCAACTGCCACGACCGCGGGCGCGAGCAACGCGACGCGGACGAGCTTGACGACGACGGCGGTCTCGACGGCGGCGCTGCCTTGAGTCGACGCGGCCGCGACGACCTGGGCGACGTCGTGGACGCTGGCCCCGGCCCAGGCGCCGAAGGCCCGGTCCGAGAGGCCGATCAGGGCGCCCAGCGCGGGCAGGATCACGACCATCAGCGTGCCGCAGAGCGTCACGAGGGCAACCGCGTAGGCCGCCTCGTCGTCAGTCGCGCCCGCGGGCTCCTTCGTCGCGGCCACCGCCGAGGCCCCGCAGATCGAGAACCCGCTCGCGACGATCAGCGACAGCCCGGGCGAGAGGCCGAGCCGCCGGCCGGCGACGACGGCCCCCGCGAACGTCAGACACGAGATCGCGATCACGGCGACGAGCGGTGCCAGCCCGACGCCCGCGAGCTCGGGGAACGTGACGCGGAAGCCGAGCAGCGCGACGCCGAACCGCAAGAGCCAGCGCGCAGCGAACTGCGCCCCGGGCGAGACCGCTGCCGGGACCCGGCCCGAGGACGAGAGCACGATGCCCGCGGCGAGCGCGAGCACGAGCGGCGAGACGGCCTGGTCGATCGCCCGTGCCACGAGGAAGGCGCACGAGACGATCAGCGCAACGAGGGCGAGTCCCGGCGCCCGCGCGCTCACTCTCTGAGCATCGGCAGATCGAGACCGGTCGCGCGGGCGTGCGCGAGCGCGATCTCGTAGCCGGCGTCGGCATGGCGCATCACGCCGGTGCCCGAGTCATTCGTGAGCACCCGCGCGAGCCGCAGGTCGGCCTCGTCGGTCCCGTCCGCGACGACCTGGGAGCCCGAGTGGATCGACCGTCCGATGCCGACCCCGCCGCCGTGGTGGAGAGCAACCCAGGCGGCGCCGGACGCGACGTTCAGCATCGCGTTCAGCACGGGCCAGTCGGCGATCGCGTCCGAGCCGTCGAGCATCCCCTCCGTCTCGCGATACGGGCTCGCAACCGATCCGGAGTCCAGGTGATCCCGCCCGATCACGATCGGCGCAGAGACCTCGCCGGAGCGCACGAGCTCGTTGAAGCGGAGCCCTGCGAGGTGTCGCTCTCCGTAGCCGAGCCAGCAGATGCGCGCCGGCAGACCTTGGAAGGCGACGCGCTCGGCGGCCATCTGGAGCCAGCGATGCAGGTGCGCGTTCTCGGGGAACAGCTCGACGAGCGCCTCGTCGGTGCGCGCGATGTCGGCGGGATCGCCCGAGAGCGCGACCCAGCGGAACGGCCCGGTGCCGGTGCAGAACAGCGGGCGCACGTATTTCTCGACGAAGCCCTTGAACGCGAACGCGTTCTCGTAGCCGCCGAGCCTCGCCTCCGCCCGCAAGCTGTTGCCGTAGTCGAACACGTCGGCGCCGAACTCCTGGAAGCGCACCATGGCCGCGCAGTGCCTCGCCATCGAGCGGCGGGACTCGTCGATGTAGCGCTTCGGGTCGGCCACGCGAAGGTCGGCCGCCTCGGCGAGCGTGAACCCGTCCGGCACGTACCCTCCGAGCGGGTCGTGCGCGCTCGTCTGGTCGGTCACGATGTCCGGCACGATGCCGCGCGCCGCGATCGCCTCGAACACCTCCGAGGCGTGGCCGACGATGCCGATCGAGCGGCCGTCACCCTGCGCCCGCGCCTCCTCGGCTTCTCGCAACGCGGCATCGAGGTCCGGTGCCACGAGATCGAGGTAGCGCGTCTCGAGCCGGCGCTCGAGCCGGTGTGGATCGACGTCGACGACGAGGCACACGCCGTCCAGCATCGAGACGGCGAGCGGCTGCGCGCCGCCCATGCCGCCACAGCCGGCCGTGAGCACGAGCCGCCCGCGCAGCGTCCCGTCGAAGCGCTCTCGGGCCGCGGCCGCGAACGTCTCGTAGGTGCCCTGCAAGATGCCCTGCGTGCCGATGTAGATCCACGATCCGGCCGTCATCTGGCCGTACATCGTCAGGCCGGCCGCCTCGAGCCGCCGGAACTCGTCCCAGGTCGCCCACTCCGGCACGATCAGGCTGTTCGCGAGCAGCACCCGCGGCGCCATCCGGTGCGTGCGGAAGACGCCGGCAGGCTGCCCCGACTGGATCAGCAGCGTCTCGTCGTCCTCGAGCCGCCGCAACGTGGCGACGATGCGGTGGTAGGCATCCCACGAGCGCGCCGCCCGTCCCGTTCCGCCATAGACGACGAGGTTCGCGGGATCCTCGGCGACATCCGGGTCGAGGTTGTTCATGAGCATGCGGAGGGCGGCCTCCTGCAGCCATCCCTTGCACGAGATCGTCGTGCCGCGCGGAGCGCGGATCACCGGCGCGGCGGTCATCCGCGCAGCGGGATCGCCACAGGCCGTAGCGGGCTGCCGGTGGCGCCTGTCAGCTTGAGCGGGAAGCCGAGGAATGCGAACTCGTAGATCCGCTCTGCCGCGAGCTCCTGAAAGTCGACGACCTCGATGATCGGAGCACCCGCGGTCGCGCACAGATAGGAGTGCACCGGCAGGAACTTCTCGGGGTCGGGATTCGGCACGACCTCGAGCGAGAGGCTGTCGGATGCGACGCACATGGCACCGCGCTCCTCGCACAGCCAGCGCGCGGCGTCGAGCCCGATCCCCGGCTGGTCGGTGATGTAGCCCTGCACGTCGGGCCAGACCGACATGCGCCCCGTGCGGATGCCGACGATCTCCCGCGGCCGGACCGCGACGCCCTGCTGGCGGCACGCGCTCTCGAGATCGGCGACCGTGATCTCGTAGCGCGGCGGCAGGCAGTCGACCCCGTGCAGGCCGGCGATGTCGAGCAGCACGCCACGCGAGATGATCGGCGGGAAGTGCTCGGCGCCGCCCTTCAACCAGTGCCGGCTGCCGAGGTGCTGCTTCTGGTTCCAGCCGTTCCAGAACATGCCGAAGTGGCCGAAGTGGTTGAGCGTGTCGAGGTGCGTGCCGCAGTGCACGTACATCTGGATCGCGTCGCCCGCGTAGCTGTACTTCTCGAGCAGGCGTGGCTCGACGCCCGCGAGCCCATCGATCGTCGAGCCGTCGGGCGTGTGCGTCATCCAGATGTCGTAGACCGGATCGCCGGCCGCGATCCACGACGGCATGCCCTTGAAGAAGTCCACGGAGAGGTCGAACACGTGGCGCCCGTCGAGCATCGCCATCAGCTCGCCGGTCGACTCCGGCGTGATCCAGTTGAGCCGGCCGATCTGGTCATCGGGTCCCCACGGGCTCTTCGTGACCGTGACGCCGTCGCGCTCCAGCAGCGGCTCGAACAGGAAGGACCCGAGATCACCACACATGCGGCGAGCCTAGCAACCTGGTTAGCCTGGATCCACCGTCTGGTGGGTTCGTGGCGGGCCTGCTGGTGGCCGTCAGGACGGGCTGCGCTGTCGCAGGCGCGGCCGGACGCCTCGGCCAGACAGCGCAGCCCGGAGCACACCACGCGGCTGGGAGCCCGC
>JANLRV010000177.1:0-22934 GCA_031361905.1 Actinomycetes bacterium | reverse complement strand
CGACCGGCGCGACGGGAGCGGCCGGCGCGAAGGGCGACGCAGGTAGCGCGGTCGCATACGGAACCGTGGCCTCTGACGGGACGCTCGACGTGACGAGGGCCAAGAACATCGCGCAAGTCAACATCTCGCACCCGGCCACGGGTGTCTACTGCTTCTCGGGTCTCCCGTTCACGCCGCTCAACGTGGTCGCCAACATCGCAATCAGCAACGGGGGCGCGGTGCCCGGCCCCGATATCTACACCGAAATCGGCGCCCAGTCGGGCTGCCCCGTTGGCACGCAGTTCAGCATCGCCACGCTTGTCAACAACGCGTTCAGCAACCGCGGGTTCCTCTTTGCAGTGAACTGACGCTGAGATCTCCGGCCCGCCGACGGCGGGCCGGAGGCGGCGCCCGTACGTGGCTCTCGATCAGCGCGTCGCGTCGATCAGCGCCTGCAACGGTCGTGCGTAGCGCTCGCCGTCCCGCATGTGGAACTCGTTGTGCCACTGCATGCCGAGCGCGAATGCGCCGTTCCGCGACTCGATCGCCTCGACGATCCCGTCCGGCGCCCAGGCGACTGCCCGCATGCCGGGCCCGGTCTGGTCGACGGCCTGGTGGTGGTAGGAGTTGACGATCACGGGCTCTGCGCCGAACAGCGCTGCGAGCGTGCTTGCGGGGTCGATCCGCAGCCCGTGCTGCGAGTCGGGCGGGCCGTCGGCGACGGTCCGCCAGTTTCCGGCGTGCGGGATCTCGGTCCCGGTCGACGGGACGTCCTGGATCAGCGTGCCGCCTGACGCGACGTTGATCACCTGGGTGCCGCGGCAGATGCCCATCAGCGGCTTGCCGTCGGCGAGCGCCTGGCGGGCGAGGCCGAGCTCGGTCGTGTCGTAGCCCGGATACGGCCCGACACTCGTCTTCTCGTGCGCCTCGGCTCCGTAGTGGAGCGGGTCGACGTCGGGTCCGCCCATCAGCAGGATCGCGTCGCAGAGCGAGTAGACGTCGGCCCACGCGTCGGGGTCCGGCGAGCGTGGGATGTAGATCGCGAGCCCGCCCGCCGGCTCGATGATCTCGCGCAGGCGAACGTCGATCTGCGGCAGCATCGAGTCGTCGAGTTCGATCGTGACACCGATGCGGGGACGACTCCTCATACGGCACGATGGTACGCGAATGCGCTCCGATCCAGTCGACCCGGGACGAGCCGCACGCGTCGGCCTGCTGCTGGGGGCATCCGCGTTCTTCGCGAACATGTACTCGACGCAGGGGATCCTGCCCGAGCTCGCGACCGACCTCCAGGCAACGCCGACGCAGACGGGGCTGACGATCGGCATCGTGGTCTGGGGCCTCGCGCTCGGCGCCTGGTTCGCCGGGCCGCTCTCCGACCGGATCGGTCGGCGGCGCGTGCTCGTCGCGAGCTGTGCGCTGATCGTCGTGCCGACCCTCGCGGTCGGCTTCGCGCCCTCGATCAACGCCCTGCTCGTGGCGCGGCTCTTGCAGGGCCTCTGCATGCCGGGCCTCCTGACGGTGGGCACGGCATTCATCCGCGAGGCCTTCCCGGCCCGCTCGGTCCCCTCGATGCTCGGCATCTACACGACGGCGCTCGTGGCCGGCGGCATGACGGGCCGGCTGGGCGTCGCGCTGCTCGCCGACGTCGTCGGCTGGCGTGTCGCGATCGGCGCCCTCGCGCTGCCGACGGCTGCCGCGGCGCTCTTGATGTCGCGGGCGCTTCCGCCCGAGCCGGTGCGACCGCGTGATCCGCAGGGGCTCGTCGCAGCCGTGCGCGGCCACCTCCGCACACGCTCGATGCTGCTCGTCCTGTGCGTCGGGCCGCCGCTGTTCTTCGTCTTCCAGGCCGTCTTCTCGTATGTCGCCTACCGGCTCGTCGACCCGCCGTTCAACCTGACCGCGGCCCAGACGGGGCTGCTCTTCGCGCTCTGGGTGACCGGCCTCGGCGGCCCGCTCGTCGGCCGCCACGCCGGGCGCGTAGGGGCCGAGCGGCTGCTCGTGCCGATCGTGCTCGTGATCTCCGTCGGACTGGCGATGACGGCCGTCGACTCGCTGGTCCCGATCGTGATCGGCCTGGGAATCGCGACCACGGCGATGTTCGCGAGCCACACCTGCTGCCAGATCGTGCTCGCGCACGCCGCCGAGACCGATCGGGGAGCAGCGACGAGCCTCTACATGTCGCTCTACTACACCGCCGGCGGGCTCGGGGCGATCGCACCCGGCCCGTTCTGGCACACGGGCGCGTGGTCGTCGGTGCTCGCGATCATCGCCCTGCCGCTGGCGCTCGCGCTGGCCGGAGCGCTCGGCCTCTACCAGCTGGTGTCGAAGAGCAGCTCGAGCGCCACCGCCTGAGCGGCGCCGAGCACGAGCACCGTGACGAGCAGCGTGCGGGAGCGGAGCAGGGGCGCGGCCGCGATCGCAGCCGCGGGCACCATGAACTGCCAGATCCGCTCGACCTCGGCCTCCATCACCCCCGAGAGCGCGGCCAGCACGATGCAGGCGGCGAGTGCCCGGGCGCCGGCCGTCGCCCGGTCGATCCCGCCGAGCGTCGTCGCCGCGAGCCCGGGGCCGAGCGCGAGCAGGAAGGCCGCCGGGCCGCCGAAGACCCAGTACGCAGAGGGCCGGTGGCTGCCGATCCCGCGCTGGTAGGCGTCGAACGTGTGCTGGAGCGCGCCGACCGGGTCGTAGCCCAGCAGGAGCGCCAGCGCGGCGAGCACGGCGAGCGTCCCCCCGGCGCACCAGGCGGCCGCGCGGGCGAAGCCGTTCCTGCCGAGCACGAGCGCCGCCCAGAGCGGTGCGAGCGCGAGCGCGTACGAGCACAGGAACGCGATCGCCGAGGCGACCGCGGCGAGCGCGAAGCGGCGGCCCGCAACGGCGCAGGCGGCGGCAGCAGCGATCGTCACGAAGACCCCGTCGAGCGACGTCGCGCCGTAGATCAACGTCGATGGCGCGAGCGCCCAGACGAGGCACGCGATGCGCGCCGCGCGCTCGTCCAGGAGACGGCGAGCGAGCGCGAGCACCGGCCAGGCGCCGGCCGCGCCGAGCACGATCACGCTCAGCGCGAGGCCGTCCACGCCTCCCGTGAGACGGTCGAGCGCCCAGGCGAGCAGCGTCGCGCCGACCGGATGGCCCGACGGATGCACGGGCATCGCGGGCGTCGCCACGAGCTCGGCGAAGCGGTCGATGAAGCGCAGCGGATCCGGGGTGACGAGATGGAAGGCCCCGGGGTACTCGCGCGTCCCGTGGCCGCGCACGAACGGGCGATGCCACTCGTAGGTGCCGCGCTGGGCCTGGTTGAGCGCGAGCCGCGTGGCGAGGCCCAGGGCGAACAGGCCGGCGGCGACGAGACGGGAGGGCAGGCGCACGAGCGCGAGGCCGATCGGCACCGCGAGCAACGTCACCCCGATGGCGACGATGAGGTTCCCGATCAACGGCTTGTCGCGCAGCCCGAGGAAGAGGGGTGCCGACGCGCCACCGAGCTCGAACGATCCGGCGAACGAGACGGCTGCGGCCAGCGCGCAGATCGCGAGCCCACTCGCGCGAGCCCACGGCCGGCGCCAGGGCTCGCTCGCGATCGTCTGCAGAAGCCCCTCAGGCGCGGCGGGCACGCAGCTCGCTCCACGCGATCAGCACGGGCGCGCGGCGCATCTCAACGGCCGCCGAGCGCCTCGTGCGCGGTCACGCCGTGCCAACGATCGATGGGAGGCGCGGTCACAGCCGCCCCGATGGTATCCCCGACCGCCGTCAGGCAGCGGTGAACAGGCTATGAGCTCGTTTCAAAATGCCTCGTGGCGTCTGGTGGCCATCGGCCTGCTGCTGAGTAGCAGCAGCAGTCCCGTGCAAGCGCTGCGCGCTTGCACCTGGCTGGCGCCTGAGTCGTGATCAGGTCGTCAAGCGCAGCTTGACGACCGTGTGGAGCGGTGTGCTAATCAGCACACCGCGGAGTTTGCCGTTCCGTTTGGTACAGGAGCGGCTTCGAGGCGATCCCGCCTCAGAGAGCGTCAAGCCGCGTCAAGCCGCGGCTTGACGCGGTGTTTGCTCTGTCTGCTATCCAGCAGACACAGCAAAGAAGCCACTCACCAGCCACCCACGATTCATTCTGAAACGAACTCTATGAAGCGGCGGGGGCCTTGACCAGCTCGGCGAGCTCGCCGCTCTCGAACAGCTCGAGCGTGATGTCGGCGCCGCCGACGAACTCGCCGTCCACGAAGAGCTGGGGGATCGTCGGCCACTCCGATCGCTGCGAGAGCACCTCGCGGATGCGCGGATCGGGAAGGATGTTCATCGCGGCGAAGTCCGCGTCGACCGTGCGCAGCGCCTGCACGGTGCGCGCCGAGAAGCCGCACTGCGGCTGCTCGGGGGTGCCCTTCATGAACAGCATCACGCGGTGTCCGGCGATCGCCGTATCGATCGCCTCGCGGATCTGCTCCTCGCTGATGATCTGTGGCTGCGACATGCTCAGTCCTTCGGGGTGGCGGTCTTGATGGAGAGCGCGTGGATCGAGCCGTCGTCCCAGCGCTCCTTGACTGCGGCGTGCACGAGCTTGTGCTGCTGAATCCGCGAGAGCCCGCCGAACTCCGTCGAGACCACGTGCGCCTCGAAGTGGTCGCCCGTGCCGGTGAAATCGACCACGGTGGCGGTGGAGCCTGGGAGGTTCTGTTCGATCAGCGCCTTCAGCTCGGAGGGTTGCGGCATGCCCGAACGGTAGCAACGCCCGAAAACGGAAGCGGGCGGACGCTGCGCATGTCTGCGCTGCGTCCGCCCTGCAACTTGTCCGGAAGCGGAGGCGGCGGGGAGGGGTGGGGAAGGCCCGCCTGCGCGTCCGGTCTATAGTCCGATCCGTCGCGCCGGTCCGGCGTTGGGATCAGTATGGGGGAATGTCCACGCCGTAGCGGGTGGACGCTGGGATAACCGTCCAGCCGATCCATCCTTACGCAGCGATTCGAAGATCACCCGTCCGGGGGACGGCGCGCGACGCCGCCGGGCGCGGGGATTCCTACACTGGCGTGATGCATGTGACGCTCCCCGACGGTGCGAGGCTCGAGCTTCCCGCCGAAGCGACGGGCCTCGATGCCGCCCGCGCGATCGGCGAGCGCCTCGCGTCGGCGACCGCGGCGGTCAAGCTCGACGGCACGCTGCAAGACCTGCGCCTCCCGCTGCGCGATGGTGCGGCGCTCGAGATAGTGCGCGTCGGGGATGACGATGCGCTGCCCGTCCTGCGCCACTCGACGGCGCACGTGCTCGCCGAGGCCGTGCAGTCGGTCTTCCCGGGAACGAAGGTCACGATCGGCCCATCGATCGCAGACGGCTTCTACTACGACTTTCTGTTCGCCGAGCCGCCCGTCGAAGGCGACCTCGCGCGGATCGAGAACGAGATGCGCCGCATTCTCAAGCGCGGCCCGCATCCGATCGAGCGCAGCGTGACGACGCGCGAGGGCGCCGTCGAGCGGTTCCGCGCCGACGACGAGCTGTTCAAGGTCGAGCTCGCCGAGGGGCTCCCTGAGGGCGACGAGGTGACGTTCTACACGCACGACGGGTGGGTCGATCTCTGCCGCGGTCCCCACCTGCAGACGACGGCGCCGATCAAGGCGTTCAAGCTGACCTCGCTCGCGGGCGCGTACTGGCGGGGCGATGCGGCGCGCGACCAGCTGACGCGCATCTACGGCACCGCGTTCTTCTCGCAGGAGGAGCTCGACGCGCACCTGGAGCGGATCGAGGAGGCCAAGCGGCGGGATCATCGGCGCCTCGGCCAGCAGCTCGACCTCTTCCACTTCAGCGAGATCTCGCCGGGAGGCCCGTTCTGGCACCCGAAGGGGATGGCGATCTTCAACGAGCTCGCCGCGTTCTGGCGCGAGCTGAACGCCGCGCGTGGCTACAAGGAGGTGAAGACGCCGATCCTCTTCGACGCCGAGCTGTGGAAGCGCTCCGGCCACTGGGACAACTACCGCGAGAAGATGTTCTTCACCGAGGTCGACGATCGGCAGCTCGGGCTCAAGCCGATGAACTGCCCTGGCCACGTCGAGATTTTCAAGCACGCGAGACGGAGCTATCGCGAGCTGCCGCTGCGCCTCGCCGAGCAGGGACTCGTCCATCGCAACGAGGACTCGGGGTCGATGCACGGGCTCCTGCGCGTGCGTCACATCACGCAGGACGACGCGCACATCTTCTGTACCTGGGAGCAGGTTGAGGACGAGGTGCGCGCCTGCCTCGATCTCGCGCAGGTGATCTACGACACGATGGGGCTCGACGTGCGCGCAGAGCTCTCGACGCGGCCCGAGAAGCGGATCGGCACGGACGAGCAGTGGGATCGGATGGAGAAGGTGCTCGCGAGCGCGCTCGCCGCCGCCGGCTGGGACTACCGCGTGAACGGGGGCGATGGTGCGTTCTACGCGCCCAAGATCGACCTCCACATGACGGACTCGCTCGCGCGCAGCTGGCAGGTCGGCACGATCCAGCTCGACGGCTTCCTGCCGGAGCGGCTCGACGCCACCTACACGACGGCCGAGGACGTGCAGGAGCGGCCGCTGATGATCCACCGTGCGCTGTTCGGTTCGTTCGAGCGGTTCATCGGCGTGCTGATCGAGCACTTCGCCGGAGCGTTCCCGCTCTGGCTCGCGCCCGTGCAGGTCGCCGTGCTGCCGATCTCCGAGGCTCAGGTTCCGTTCGCGGAGGGCGTCGCGGCGCGCCTGCGCGGCGCCGGCCTGCGCGTCGAGGCCGACCTGCGCGACGAGAAGATCGGACGCAAGATCCGCGATGCCGAGGGGCAGAAGGTGCCGGTGATGCTCACGGTCGGCGCGCGCGAGGCCGAGGAGGGCACCGTCTCGGTGCGTCGCCGAGGACGCGTCGATCTCGGCGTGCAGCCGCTCGACGAGCTCGTCGCGACGCTCACGGACGAGGTCCGCGAGCGGCGACTCTGACGCGCCGTCAGGCCGCGCGCTGCGACGGCGGAACGGGCTTGCTGACGCGCGTCTGCACCTTCTTGGCCTCGCGCCGCGCGACCTTCTGCTGGTCGCGGATGGCGCGATAGAAGGCGCGCGCGTTGGCTGCCGTGATCCACTTGAAGTGCAGCACGTCGCGAGCATGCTCGAAGCTGACCTGCCAGCCGAGCAGGCTGCGCGTCCCGTCGAGGCGCTCGATCGCGGCGAGCGGGTAATAGCCGACGACTCCCTCGTCGGGGAACGCCGCCACGAAGATCAGGCGCCGGTCCGTCAGGATCAGCGTCCCGGAGTGCGTCGCGACGCCCATCAGCCGGTCGAGATCGCGGGTCGCCTGCACGATTGCGAGCACGCGCTCGGTGCCCGCGAGGTACGGCGCGAAGCGTTGAGGGACGTGCAGAGTCGATCTGCCAGGCATGCATCTCTCAACCTAGTGGAGCGTCGAGCCGTTTGCAGACCGGCGTGCGTGCTCTCGTCGAGGCGCTAGTCGCGCTCGTCGATCTCGCGTTGAAGATCGGCGAGGCGAGCCTCGGCGAGGGACATCAGCGCCTGGGTTGCGGGCGAGACCACGCCTCCGCGCCGCGTGATAAAGGCGAACGTGTCGTAGATCCGATCGGCGAAGCGGACTCCCTTGAGTCCGGCGGGAAAGCGCCGGCTGCGCGCGACCGTGCTCGGCGCGATCGTGTCGACGATGCCGCGCGCGGCGAGCTCGAGCGCGGTCGAGAGGTGCTCGACCTCGATCAGCGGCTCGATCGTCACGCCGGCCGCCTGGGCGCGCTCCGTGAAGAGGCGCCGGCTCGGGTCGGAGTTGACGTGGCTCGCGTCCGACAGCACGATCGGGCGGTCGGCCAGATCGGTGATGCGGATCGGGCGCCGCAGCCGGTGCTCGTGCGCGCTCAGGTAGAGCACCTCGTCCCGCATCACGGGGCGGACGTGGAGACCCTCGTCGTCGACGGGCAGGACGACGAGGCCGGCCTCGAGCTGGCCGCTGCGCACGTCCTCGGCGACCGCGGCGGAGTTGAGACCGGTGAGCCGCACCCGGACGCCCGGGTAGCGCGCCGCGAAGTCCTCGGCGAGGTCGGCGAGCAGGTAGTAGACGGCGGTCGAGAACGTCCCGAACGTGGCTACCCCGGCGCGCACGTCACGCACGCCTGCGACTGCCTCGCGCGCCGCCTCGATGCTGGCGAGCACGGACTGTGCGTGGGGCACGAGCGTCTTGCCCGCCTCGGTCAGCGTGACGCCGCGGCCGACGCGCACGAAGAGCGGCACGCCGAGCTCGCCCTCGAGCCGGCGGATCTGCTCCGAGAGCGAGGGCTGGGCCAGGTGCAGCGACTTGGCGGCGGCCGAGAACGATCCGTGCTCGGCCGCGCTGAGAAAGTACGCCAGTTGAGGGATATTCATAGGTAAAAACTATCTAGTTTAGAGATAAGAGAGGGTAGGACTACTGATCGATTGCCCGTACTCTGAGGTCAGGAGCCAAATCGCCACTCCATCCGGGGTGCTCAGCGAGTCAGCTCTCGCGCCGTTCGCAAGGCGCGACTCTCACCTACATCCTCTGGAGGATCTCATGCCTGCTGGTCTCCTTGCGTTGCTTGTCGTTCACAGCCTCACCAAGAGCTCGCCCTCGCGCCCGGATCGACGCAGATGAACGACGAGCGCCGTGGACTCGCCGAGGTCGCCGGCTCGGCCGCCCTGTTCGGGACAGTCGGGCTCTTGGCGAAGCTCGCGCACGATGAGCATCTGAGCCTGACGGCTCTGCTCACCGGCCGCTTCCTGATCGCCTCGGCGGCGCTCTGGATCGCCGTGATCGCGTTCCGCCAGGCGCTGCCCACGTGGCGCGTCGCGCTCGCGGGGCTCGCGCTCGGCGCAACCGGGTTCTCGGTCTCCTCGGCGCTCAACTTCGCCGCCATCGAGCGCATGGGCGCCGGCATGGCGGCACTCGTCGGCTACAGCTACCCGGTGCTCGTGACCGCTGGCGCCGTGGCGCTCGGGCGCGAGCGGCTGTCGCTGCGCGCGGTCTGTGCGCTCGGCATCGCGCTCGGAGGCATCGCCTTGCTCGTGGCGGGACAGGGCCTCGGCGCGATCGACTCGACGGGGGCGATGTTCGCGCTCGCCTCGGCGCTCGTCTACACCGCGTACGTGCTGATCGCGTCGTCGCTCGGCGACAAGGTCGAGGCGCTCCCGTTCGCGGCGCTCGTCGCCACCGGCGCGGGCGCGGCGTTCGCCGTCGCCGACCTGGTGCGGGGTCCGGCGGGCGTCTCCTCCACGGGTGGAATCGTCTTGATCCTGGTCTTCGCGCTCGTGCCGACCGCGTTCGGCTTCTTCGCGTTCCTGCGGGGGATCTCTCGCATCGGCGCGCCTCGTGCCAGCATCATCGGCGCGCTCGAGCCGGCCGTCGCGGTGCTCCTGGGAGTGTTCGTGCTGGGCGAGACGCTGCGCTCGCTGCAGCTCGTGGGCG
This sequence comes from Actinomycetes bacterium, assembly GCA_031361905.1. GTDB lineage: Bacteria > Actinomycetota > Thermoleophilia > Gaiellales > JALYLC01 > JANLRV01. The sequence continues at coordinate 13,559 of JANLRV010000177.1, read as the reverse complement.
GGGCGCTCGTGATCGGCGCGATCGTGCTGCTGGAGCTGCGGCGCGAGCGGGGCGGAGCGCAAACGCCGCGCGCTGCGTGACGGCCGGATGAATAGCCCGGGGTCAGGCCCCGGGCTATTCATCCGGCTTGTCCAAGCCGTTTGTCGCACGTCGTGAATAGCCCAGGGCCTGACCCCGGGCTATTCACCGGCCTCGTTTACGCCGCCTCCACGACCGCCTCTGCCTCTGCCGAGGCGCTCAGCGCCGACTGGCGCACGAGCATCGCATTGGCGATGAATGCGATCACCGCGAGGCCCGCTCCGACGAGGAATGCACGCGAGAGGCCGTCGGTGAACACGGCGGGTCCGGCCGCCGGGCCGCTGTGCGAGGCGAGGTAGCTCGTGAACACGGTCGTCAGCAGCGCGACGCCAACGGCGCCGCCGATCTGCTGGCTCGTGTTGATCAGGCCCGACGCGAGCCCTGCCTGGCGATTGGTGATGCCCTCGAGCGCCGCGATCGTGACCGGGATGAACGAGAAGCCAAGGCCAACGCCGGCCAGCACGAAGCCGGGGGCGAGATCGACCAGGTATGAGCCGTGCGGCGAGACCTGTGTGAACCAGAGCAGGCCCGCAGTCAGCAGCGCGAGCCCGACCGCCATCACCTTCGTCACGCCGACCTTCGTCACGATCGCCTGCGACGCTCCCGCCGAGACGATGATCGTGACAGCCACGAGCAGGTAGCCGAAGCCGCTCCTCAGCGCCGTGTAGCCGAGGCCGCCCGGGCTCTGCATGTAGAGCGCGAGCAGGAAGAACATCGAGAAGATCGAGGCGCCGAGCATGAAGCCGACGACGTTCGCCCCGCTCAGGGTGCGCAGCCGGAAGATCGAGAGGTCGAGCAGCGGGTGCGCCGTGCGGCGCTCGATCGCGACGAACAGCGCGAGCAGGATCGCGGACACGCCGAACAGCCCGCTCGTCGTTCCCGACAGCCAGTGGTTCTCGTTCGTCTTGACGAGCGTGTAGACGAGCAGCGAGAGACCCGCGGTGACGCTGATCGCGCCCGCGATGTCGAAGCTGTGGATGGCGTCATCGACGCGGCTCTCGCGCAGCAGGCGCGGTGCGAGGAAGATCGCTGCGAGGCCGATCGGCACGTTCACGTAGAACACCCACTCCCAGCCGAGGTACTCCGTGAAGACGCCACCGAGCAGCACGCCCACGGCGCCGCCCGCGCCCGAGACGGCGCCCCAGACGCCGAGCGCCTTGTTGCGCTCGGCACCCTCTGCGAATGTCGTCGTGAGGATCGAGAGGGCGGCCGGGGCCACCATCGCCGCGCCCAGCCCCTGCACGGCCCGCGCGCCGATCAGGAGCCCGCTCGTGGTCGCGAATCCGCACGCGAGCGACGCCGCCACGAACAGCCCGAGCCCGATCATGAACATGCGGCGCCGGCCGAGCAGGTCGGCGGCACGGCCGCCGAGCAGCAGGAAGCCGCCGAACGTGAGCGCATAGCCGCTCGAGATCCACTGCAGGTTGGAGGTCGTGAAGTCGAGCGCGCGCTGGATCGTCGGCAGCGCGACGTTGATGATCGAGACGTCGATGACGAGCATGAACTGCGTGGCGCAGAGCAGTGCGAGCGCGATCCAGCGGCGCGGATCGGTGGTGGCAGAGGACATGGTTCCTTTCGACAGCTGGCTCGGCAGACTCCCGTCGGTAACGCGCGCGCATCACGGCACATTCCGCGATCCGACTCCGTGCATGGTGCACCGAGTCGGCAGCTTGATGCCGCGGCTCGGCGCGATCTCAACCAGACTGGGTTCGTGGCCGTCCGCACCGATCTCCGAAACGTCGCGATCATCGCGCACGTCGACCATGGCAAGACGACGCTCGTCGACGCGATGCTCTGGCAGACCGGCGCGTTCCGCGCGAACCAGGATGTCGCCGATCGCGTGATGGACTCCGGCGACCTGGAGCGTGAGAAGGGCATCACGATCCTCGCCAAGAACACGTCGGTTCGCTATGGCGACGTCAAGCTCAACATCATCGACACGCCCGGCCATGCCGACTTCGGCGGCGAGGTGGAGCGTGGCCTGACGATGGTCGACGCCGTCGTGCTGCTGGTGGACGCGAGCGAGGGACCGCTCCCGCAGACGCGTTTCGTGCTGCGCAAGGCGCTCGAGCTGCAGCTTCCCGTGATCCTCGTGATCAACAAGATCGACCGGCCCGACGCGCGCATCAAGGACGTCGTGGACGAGGTCTACGCGCTCTTCCTCGACCTCGACGCGACGGAGCGCCAGATCGACTTCCCGATCGTCTACTGCAACGCCCGCGCGGGACAGGCGACGCTCGATCCCGACCACCCCGGTGACGACCTCAAGGCGCTCTTCGAGACGCTGCTCGAGCGCGTTCCGCCGCCGGTCTACGAGGAGGGCCACGCGCTGCAGGCCCTGGTGACGAATCTCGACGCCTCGCCCTATCTCGGTCGCCTGGCCCTCTGCCGCGTGCGCAACGGCGTGATGCGCAAGGGAAAGCTCGTCACGCGCTGCCGCATCGACGGCACCATGGAGCGCGTCAAGATCACCGATCTGACCGTGACGGAGGCGCTCGACCGCGTCAGCGTCGAGGAGGCCGGACCGGGCGAGATCATCGCGATCGCCGGCATCGACGACGTGATGATCGGCGAGACGCTGGCCGACCCCGACGAGCCGGTGGCGCTGCCCGTGATCTCGATCGACGAGCCCAGCCTCTCGATGCTGATCGGGATCAACACCTCGCCGCTCGCCGGCAAGGACGGCAAGCTGCTGACGGCGCGTCAGCTCCGCAACCGGCTCGATCAGGAGCTCGTCGGCAACGTCTCGCTGCGCGTGCTCGACACCGAGCGCCCGGACGCCTGGGAGGTGCAGGGCCGTGGCGAGCTGCAGCTCGCGGTGCTCGTCGAGCAGATGCGGCGTGAGGGATTCGAGCTGACGATCGGCAAGCCGCAGGTCGTCACGCGGCGCATCGACGGCAAGCTCCACGAGCCCGTCGAGCGCCTCGCGATCGACGTGCCCGAAGAGTTCTCCGGGGTCGTGATCGGTCTGCTCGCCCTGCGCAAGGGGCGGATGGAGCAGATGGTCAACCACGGCACGGGCTGGGTGCGGCTCGAGTACATCGTGCCGGCGCGCGGCCTGATCGGCTTCCGCACCGAGTTCCTCACCGACACGCGCGGCACGGGCATCCTGCATCACGTCTTCGACGGCTTCGCACCCTGGTTCGGCGACATCAAGACGCGCCCGAACGGCAGCCTCGTCGCCGACCGCATCGGCGTCTCGACGTCCTACGCGCTGATGGCGCTGCAGGAGCGCGGCGAGATGTTCATCGGCCCCGCCGTCGAGGTCTACGAGGGCATGGTGATCGGCGTCAATGCCCGCGCCGAGGACCTCGACGTGAACGTCTGCAAGGCGAAGCTCGCGAGCAACATGCGCTCGGCGAACGCCGAGGAGCTCGTGCGCCTGGCGCCCCCGCGGCTGCTCTCGCTCGAGCAGGCGCTGGAGTTCATCCGCGACGACGAGAGCGTCGAGGTGACGCCGGCGCACGTGCGCCTGCGCAAGGTCGTGCTGCCCGCCAACGGTCGCACGAAGAGCATGCGCGAGCGCGCCAAGGTGGCGGCGCTCGAGACCATCGAGGGTTGACCGCTCAGTTCAGCGTCGGGTCGTCCGGCATGCTGACCATGAAGCGGTAGCTGCCGCCCTTGCGCTCGAGCACGCTCGCCCAGAGCTCCTCGGGCGCGTCGCTGAAGACGTCCTCGACGCGCGCCGGCTCGACGATCCAGTCGTCGCGCTCGAGCTCGCCCTCGAGCTGCCCCGCGGCCCAGCCGGCGTAGCCCGCGAACACGCGGGCGCGCTCGATCGTGCCGACGAGCGAGTCGATGTCATCGGCCCCGCTGACGAGCGCCACGCTGCCGAGCACGGTCTGCTGCCCGTCTCCCGGATCGGTGAAGTCCGCCAGCACGACGAGCCCGTCCGGCTGGACGGGGCCGCCCTGGTGGATGCGAGCGTGCTCGCCCGCGAGGGCCGAGAGCTCGGGCACGACCTCGCCGACCGTCAGGTCGGCCGGGCGGTTGAGGATCACGCCGAGCGCGCCGTCGCCATCGTGGTCGATCACGAGCACCGCGCAGCGACGGAAGTTCGGGTCGAGCAGACCCGGCGCCGCGATCAGCAGCATGCCGGCGAGGTCAGGCACGCGTCCTCGCAGTCAGGACGAGCGCGATCAGCGCGGCGGCGACCTGCGTGCGGGCGCTCGCGCGCGGCGTCGGGATCGTGCCGTGCAGCGAGCGGAAGCGGTGGCTCGGGTAGAGGCCCCGGCGACCGCGGCGGAACACGTGCTCCAGATCGGGCGCCGAGCAGGCGAAGCCGCACCAGGCCTCGCGGCTGCGCACGCCGAAGAGCGCCGCCATCAGGCCGACCGTCGCGACCGTGAGCACGCCCTCGCGCCGCTCGTCGAGATCCTGGTGGCGCGGCAGGTCGAGCAGGCCGTGCGCGCCGACGCAGGCGGCGATGGCCGCAAGCGGAGAGCGGACCCGATGCCCGATCGCCGCGCCGCACGCTGCGTGCGCCAAGGTCACCATCATGCAAGTCTCGCACGCCGCTCCTCGTTTCTGCACCGTTTACGATGAGAGACGTGTTCGAGTCCCTTTCCGACAAGCTGCAGGCGACCCTCGGCGACCTGCGCTCGAAGGGCACGCTCTCGGAGGACGATCTCGCTGCCGCGATGCGCGAGATCCGCCTCGCGCTGCTCGAGGCCGACGTCAACTTCCGCGTCGTCAAGACGTTCGTCGAGGCCGTGCGCGAGCGCGCGATCGGCGAGGAGGTGCGCGCCAGCCTGACGCCGGGCCAGCAGGTCGTCAAGATCGTCAACGACGAGCTGACCGAGCTGCTCGGGACGACGGGCTCGAAGCTCGTCTTCGCGCAGACGCCTCCGACCGTGATCCTGCTCTGCGGCCTGCAGGGGTCGGGCAAGACGACCGCCGCGGGCAAGCTCGCGAAGCTGCTCAAGAAGCAGGGCAAGAATCCCGCGCTCGTCGCCTGCGACCTGCAGCGGCCCGCCGCCGTCGAGCAGCTGAAGACGCTCGGGCGCCAGATCGACGTGCCGGTCTTCGAGCGCGGGGTCGGGGGCGATCCCGTCGCGGTCGCGCGCTACGGCCTCGAGACCGCGCGCTCGCAGGGCCGCGACGTCCTGATCGTCGACACCGCGGGCCGCCTGCACGTCGACCGCGACCTGATGGACGAGCTCGTGCGCGTGAAGCAGGCCGTCAAGCCGCACAACGTGCTGCTCGTGATCGACTCGATGCTCGGACAGGACGCCGTCAACGTCGCCGAGCAGTTCCAGGAGGCCGTCGATTTCGACGGCGTGCTGCTGACGAAGCTCGACGGTGACGCGCGTGGCGGCGCCGCGCTCTCGATCCGCGCGGTCACGGGGCGACCGATCAAATACGCCTCCGTCGGCGAGAAGCTCGACGCCCTCGAGGAGTTCCATCCCGACCGCCTGGCCTCTCGCATCCTCGGCATGGGCGACGTGCTCTCGCTGATCGAGAAGGCCGAGGCCGAGATCACGCAGGACGAGGCAAAAGACCTCGAGCGCAAGATCAAGCAGTCCGATTTCGGGCTCGACGACATGCTCAGCATGCTCAACCGCTTGAAGCGAATGGGGTCGCTGCGCTCGATGCTCGGTATGATTCCCGGGCTGGGCAGCCAGCTGAAAGACGTGGACGTCGACGAGGGCCAGCTGGCTCGCGTCGAGGCCATCATCCTCTCGATGACTCCGAAGGAGCGTCGCAGCCCGTCGGTGATCGACGGTCAGCGGCGCCGGCGCATCGCGAAGGGGTCCGGCACCACGGTGCAGGCCGTCAATCAGCTCTTGCAGCAGCACAAGCAGATGCAGACAATGATGAAGCAGGCGACCAAGGGCAAGCTGCCTGCGCCCGGCGCGACCGGAAGCAGGGCTCCGGCGCGCTCGTCGTCCCGCTCGTCGTCCAAGAAGAAGCGAAGGAGGTGAGTACGTAATGGTCAAAATCCGACTTACCCGCCTCGGTTCGAAGAAGAACCCGCACTACCGCGTCGTGGTGCTTGATTCCCACAAGCCGCGCGACGGGGCTGCGCTCGAGACGATCGGGCGCTACAACCCGCAGACGAATCCGTCGACGATCGAGATCGACGTCGACCGCGCGCGAGCCTGGCTCGCGACGGGCGCCCAGCCGACCAACACCGTCAGCAAGCTGCTCAAGATCGCAGGGGTCTGACCCTGCGCGAGCTGCTCGACTTCCTCGCTCAGTCGCTTGCCTCGGCACCCGACGCCGTCGACGTGCGCGAGCATGCGACGGCCGAGGGCAGGGTCTTCGAGGTGCATTGTGACCCGGCCGACCTCGGCCGCCTGATCGGCAGGGGCGGTCGCACCGTGCGCGCGCTGCGTGCGGTGGCGCGGGCCGCGGCTCCTCCCGGCGAGCGCATCAACCTCGAGATCGTTGACGCCGCCACGCCCCAGGCCTGAGCGCCTGCGCGTCGGCTCGATCGGCCGCCCGCACGGCATCGCCGGGACGGTCCGCATCGTCGGCCTCCCGGACTGGTTCACGCTGGTCACGGGGGCCGAGCTGATCGTCGGCGGCGAGCCGATGCACGCGCTCCTGGTGCGCGGCGCGCTCGTGGACTTCGCCGGGATCTCCACGCGCGAGGAGGCCGACGCGCTGCGCAACCGCGTCGTCGAGATACCGGCCGACGAGGCGCCGGAGCCGGAGGAGGACGCGTTCTGGATCTTCGACCTGATCGGGTGCGCGGCGGTCTGCGGTGAGCGTCGCCTCGGCGAGGTGGTGGAGGTGCTCGACCGGCCCGCGAACGACATCCTCGTGATCGGCGGCGGCCTGCTCGTGCCTTTCATCCGCGAGGCCGTGCCCGTCGTCGACCTCGACGCGCGCGTGATCGAGATCGCCGAGGGATTTGCCGAGCCGGCCGCCGAGTAGGCTCCGCGCGTGCTCTCCGTCGACGTCTTCACGCTCTTCCCGCACTGGTTCTCGTGGCTCTCCGAGGAGTCCGCGGTGCAGCGCGCGCTCGGCGGCGAGCTCGAGCTGCGCTATCTGGGCTATCGAGACTTCTCGCCGCTCAAGCACCGGCAGGTCGATGACATGCCGTTCGGTGGCGGGGCCGGGATGCTGCTGCGGGTCGACGCGGTCTGCGCGGCCGTCGAGGGCGCCTACGACCAGCCGCTCGAGACCGTGCGCGGCGAGCGGCGCATCATCGCGCTCGATCCGGGCGGTCGGCTCTTCGACGACGCCTACGCGCGCGAGCTGGCGGCGGCCGACCGGATCACGCTGCTGTGCGGGCGCTACGAGGGGTTCGACGCGCGCGTGATCGAGCATGTCGCGACCGAGTCGCTCTCGCTCGGCCGCTTCGTCGTCTCGGGCGGGGAGCCCGTGGCGATGGTGGTCTGCGACGCGATCGCGCGCCTGCTGCCCGGCTCGCTCGAGAGCGATGTCTCGAGCGAGCAGGAGTCGTTCGCGCCGGCGCTCGGCGGCGACCTCGAGTACCCGCACTACACGCGTCCCGAGGAGTTCCGCGGCTGGCAGACCCCTGCCGTGCTGCTCTCGGGCCACCACGCGCGCATCGAGGAGTGGCGCCGAGAGCAAGCGGCCGGGCGGCAACCGGACCCGCGTCAGCCGAACCTCGGCTACCCTTCGGCGCTGAAAGTTCCCCTGAAGAAGAGACCATGAACGTCATCTCCGAACTCGAGGCGCGCCAGATGCGCGCAGTGCCGGTCTTCAAAGCCGGCGACACGGTGCGCGTGCACTTCCAGGTGATCGAAGGCTCGCGTCGCCGCGTGCAGGTGTTCGAGGGCGTCGTGATCAAGAAGCAGGGCTCGGGAGCGCGTGAGACGTTCACGGTCCGCAAGCTCTCGTTCGGAGTCGGCGTCGAGCGGACGTTTCCGCTCCACTCGCCCAAGATCGACCAGATCGAGGTCATGGCGATCGGCGACGTGAACCGCGCGAAGCTGTACTTCCTGCGTGATCGCGTCGGCAAGCGCGCCCGCATCCGCGAGAAGCAGCGCTGACTCGCGACCGTCGGGGGAGGGCGTGACCACGCCCGAGCTCGAGCTGGCGAGGCGCGTCGAGGTCTCGTTCGGCACCGCGCGAGGCGACCTGCGCTCGACGCGCTGGCGCCAGGTCGCGGAGGTCGCGTGGGTGCTCCTGCTCGCCGGCGGCCTGGCCTGGTCGGTGCAGCGGTTCATCGTCAAGCCGTACCGCATCCCGTCGGCCTCGATGCGCACGACGCTCGAGGAGGGCGATCGCATCCTCGCGGCGCGCTTCCCGCTGTTCTACACGGATCCCCATCGCGGGCAGGTCGTCGTCTTCCACCCGCCGGGGCTCGGTGACACGGCGATCCGCGGCGCCAAGACGAAGGCCTCGGTGACCTACGTCAAGCGCGTGATCGGCGTCGGCGGCGAGACCATCGAGGGGAAGGACGGCAAGGTGATCGTGTGCAGCGCGGCGAAGAAGTGCAGCACGCTCGTCGAGCCGTACGTTCGCGGGCGCACGCTCGACTTTTCCCAGGTCACGATCCCCAAAGGCTACTTCTTCATGATGGGCGACAACCGGCTCGACTCCGAGGACAGCCGCGTCTGGGGACTCCTGCCCCGCGCGAACGTCGTCGGCATCGCGTTCGCGACGTACTGGCCTGTGAACCGGCTCGGCGGGCTGTGAACACGCTCCTGCACTACCGGCGGCGCTGGCGCGAGCTGCGCCAGAACCCGATCATCGACACGGTCGTCTGGCTCGCGATCGCGATCGTCGTGATCCTCGTCGGCCAGGAGTACGTCGTCAAGCCCTACAAGGTGCCGTCCGAGTCGATGGAGCGCACGCTGCTGATCGGCGACCGCATCCTGGCCGCACGCTTCTGGTACCGCTTCGACGATCCGAAGCGGGGCGAGGTGATCGTCTTCCATCCGAATGGCAAGGGAGACGGAGAGCCGTTCCGGACGACCACGAGCGTCTCGAGCCGCGTCTTCGTGAAGCGGCTGATCGGCCTGCCAGGCGACACGCTCCGGTTCGAGAACCAGAAGCTGCAGATCTGCACGGGTCCGGCCGGCGCCGGCTGCCGCTCGTACCCCGAGCCGTACGTCGCGTCGTCGTCGAGCGATCTCGACCACTACGAGACGACGGTGCCGAAGGGCTGCTACTTCATGATGGGCGACAACCGCGGATCGTCGAACGACTCGCGCTACTGGGGTTGCATCAAGAAGAGCCAGATGCTCGGCCGGGCGTTCTCGATCTACTGGCCGCTCACGCGGATTCGCTTCTTCTAGACGTGGATCGTGCCGGAAGCGTGCCGCTTGGCCGCCGCCGGCCGGTGAGGACGCTACGGTCCGCGGCAATGGCCGTCGCCGTCCGCACCCGTTCGCGCGCACCCTCGGGCCATCGCCTGCTCCGCTTCGACCGGGCGCTCGAGTCGCCCTTCGTCGCCGGGGCCGATGAGGCGGGCAGGGGAGCGCTCGCAGGCCCGCTCGTGACGGCCGCGGTGCTCTTCGACCACCGGCGCCTCGCCGGCTCGGCGTGCGCGCCGCTCGCATTCCTCGACGACTCCAAGCGTCTCAGCCATGAGAGCCGCGAGGAGCTCTTCCACGTGGTCTGCGCCGCGGCGGTGCGCGTCTGCGTGCGCGTCTTCCCGGCCGGCGTGATCGACGAGCGTGGCGTGCATCACGCGAACCTGCGGGGTCTTGCGAGCGCGCTCGTCGGCGTCGACGCACCAGCCGAGGCGGTGCTGCTCTCCGACGGCTTCCGGCTGCCGCTCGACCGCGCCCATCGTGCGGTGATCGGCGGCGACGGGCGCTCGGCTGCGATCGCCGCGGCGTCGATCGTCGCGAAGGTCACGCGCGACCGGCTGATGCTGCGCGTGCACGACCGCTTCCCCGTCTACGGCTTCCTCGAGCACGTCGGCTACGGCACGCCGCAGCACCGGCGCGCGCTCGCTCTGCACGGCCCGTGCGAGCTGCATCGGCGATCGTTCTCGCCGATCGCCCAGCACGGCTCGTGAGCGATGGACGCAGAGTTCGAGCGGCGACGCAAGGCGCTCGGCCGTCGCGGTGAGCGGATCGCGCGGCTGCTCGTCCGGCTGAGGGGTGGCCGCGTGCTCGCCCACAACCTGCGCGTGAGGGGCGGCTGCGAGGTCGACATCGTCGCGCGCTCGGGGATGACGCTGCTGGTCGTCGAGGTCAAGACGCGCCGCGCAGGCGGGGCCGTCGAGGCGGTCGACTTCCGACGCCAGCACGATCTCCGGCGCGCCGGCGAGATCCTCGCCGCGCGGCGCGAGCACGCGTGGGCCACGCGCATCCGGCACGACATCGTCGCGATCGAGGGTCGTCGCATCCGCTACCTCGCAGACGCGTTCTAGAGCTGCACGAAGGCGGCACGCTACGGCACGCCCTCGCTGCAGCGCAGCCCGCACGATCGCCTGCGTGCTCGCACTCGCTCACAGCCAGGCGCTCGTCGGCATCGACGGCCACCCGGTCGAGGTCGAGGCGGATGTGACGACGGCGACGCACGCCAGCTTCACGATCGTCGGGCTGCCCGATCAGGGCGTTCGCGAGGCGCGCGAGCGCGTGCGCTCGGGCATCATCGCCGCGTCCTTCCGGTTTCCCTACGAGCGCGTCACGGTCAATCTCGCACCGGGCAGCCTGCGCAAGCTCGGCGCGCGGCACGACCTCGCGATCGCCGTCGCGCTGCTCGCGGCGACGGGACAGCTGCCGAAGCACCGGGTCGAGCGCGTGCTGCTGCTCGGCGAGCTCGCCCTCGACGGTCGCGTGCGGCCGGTGCCCGGAGCGTTGCTGGCCGCCGAGACGGCCCGGCGCGGGGGCATCGAGACGGTGATCTGCGCCCGCGCCTCCGCGCGCGAGGCTGCGCTCGTGCCGCAGATCGCAGCGATCGGCGTCGATCACCTGCTCGACGCGGCGCTGTGGCTTCGCGGGGAGCTCGTGCTCGATGCCGCCGAGCCGGCCGAGTCGGCCCACGAGGACGAGGGGCTCGAGCTCGCGGATGTGCGCGGCCAGCCGCTCGGGCGTCGCGCGCTCGAGCTCGCCGCGGTCGGAGGACACAGCCTGCTGCTCGTCGGCCCGCCGGGCGTGGGCAAGACGATGCTCGCAAGGCGGCTCGTGCCGCTCCTCCCCGATCTCGATGGGCCGCGCGCGCTCGCGGTCACGCGCATCCACTCGGCTGCGGGGCTGCTGCAGGCGGGCGCGGGCATCTCGCTGCGGCCGCCCTTCCGTGCCCCGCATCATGGTGCCTCGGCCGCGGCGCTGACGGGCGGCGGCGTCGGCCCGCAGCCCGGCGAGGTCACGCTCGCACACGGCGGCGTGCTCTTCCTCGACGAGCTCTCGGAGTTCACGCGGCCGGCGCTCGAGGCGCTCCGCCAGCCGCTCGAGGACGGCGAGGTGACGATCGCGCGGGTGACCGGCCGCGCTCGCTTCCCGGCCGCGGTTCAGCTCGTGGCCGCCACGAACCCGTGCCCCTGCGGTGGTCTCGGTGGCTGCCGCTGCACGACGGAGCGACTCGAGCGCTACCGCGCGCGGCTCTCCGGGCCGCTCGTGGACCGCATCGATCTTGTCGTCCGCGTCGATCCACCCGATCCCGAGGTGCTCACGCACGATCGGCCCGAGACGACGGCGATCGTGCGCGAGCGCGTGCTGGCGGCGCGTGCCCATCAGGTGCTGCGCGCCCAGACCTGTGACAACGGGCGCCTCGAGCTCGGCCAGCTCGAGCTGCACGGGATCGCCGAGGACGCTCGCCGCCTCGTCGAGCAGGCGGCAAGCGCGCGCTCTATCAGCGCACGAGGCCAGGTTCGGCTGCTGCGGCTGGCACGTTCGGCCGCCGACCTCGACGGGGCGGGCGCGATCGAGCGCACGCACGTCGCCGAGGCGCTCTCGCTCCATCCGAGAGGGGATGGGCTGTGAGGCTCGTCACGCGCGCGTCGGATGAGTGGCCGCCACAGCTCGACCATCTCGGGCGTGCGGCACCCGCCGGGCTCTACGTGCGCGGGGAGCGGACCGTCGCGGAGCTCGCGGCCTCTCCGAGCGTCGCGATCGTCGGGGCGCGCCGCTGCTCGCGCGCGGCGCTCGCGTTCACGCGCACGCTCACGGCCGAGCTCGCGGCTCGCGGCGTGGCCGTGATCAGCGGGCTCGCGCTGGGGATCGACGCGGCCGCACACGAGGGGGCGCTCGCCTGCGACGGTCGCACGATCGCGGTGCTGGGGTGCGGCATCGATCGTCTCTACCCGCGCACGAACGATGATCTGGCGCACCGGGTGATCGCGGAGGGCGCCGTGATCTCGGAGTGGGGGCCGGGAGTCGAGCCGGCGCCGTGGCGCTTCCCGGTCAGAAACCGTCTCGTGGCCGCGCTCGCCGACGCCACGGTCGTGATCGAGGCGAGCCGTCGCTCCGGCGCGCTGATCACGGCCGACCACGCGCTCGCGCTCGGCCGCGACGTCTACGCCGTGCCCGGATCGCCGTGGAGCGAGCTCGGCCAGGGCACCTTGAAGCTGCTGCGCGCCGGCGCGATCCCGATCGGCTCCGCAGCCGACGTGCTCGACGAGCTCGGGCTCCAGATCACGGTCCAGACAACCGCCGCGCCGCCGACAGGCGACGCGGGAACCGTCTGGACCGCGCTCCGCGAGCGACCCCGTAGTCGCCAGGCGCTCGCCGTGCTGCCCGGCCTCACGGCGCCGCGTGCAGCGGCCGCGGTGACCGAGCTGGAGCTCGCCGGTCTGATCGTGCTAGAGCAGGACGGCACGCTCGTCGCCCTCGAGCCGACGGTCTCAGGCGTCGGTTACACTCGAAGAGACCAAGGGGTGTAGCTCAGTTGGTAGAGCAGCGGTCTCCAAAACCGCAGGTCGCAGGTTCGAGCCCTGTCGCCCCTGTCCCACAGAGAGGCCTGAAATACCTGGTAAATAGGGTATTTCAGGCCTCTCTCTCGTTTTCGGACGCACCGCTCAAAGGCGCTCCAGGGGGCCGATGAAGGGCATCGGGAGTAGCGCAGGGAGTAGCGCAGACGACATTTCAGCGGTACAGTCGCCTCATGGCCGTTGCGAACAAGACGCTGCCGGAGGGGGTCCAGATCCGCCATGGCCGTCGCTGCGCGTCGCGTGACGGGGGCCGCTGCTCGTGCATGCCGACGTTCCAGGCGCGGGTTCCGCTCGGGGAGCGGGGGAGCGTGCGGACGAAGTCGTTTGGCTCGGCGGACGAGGCGAAGCTGTGGCGATCGCGCGAGCTGCTCAAGGCGTTCCAGTCGAAGCGGGCGGCGGCTAGGCCGATGACCTTGCGCGAGGCGGCCGACGAGCTCCTAACGGGAATGCGCGACGGCTCGATCGTCAACCTCAGCGGCGACACCTATAAGCCGAGCGTGACGCGCGGCTACGAGCAGAGCCTGCGCATCCATCTGCTGCCCGATCTCGGTGCGCGTCGGCTCGACGATCTCACGACCGGCGACTTCCAGCGCCTCGTCGAGCGGATCCGCAAGGACGGCTTCGATGCCTCGACGGTGCGCAACGCGATGCTGCCGGCGCGCGTGGTCTATCGCCG
>JANLRV010000160.1:0-7610 GCA_031361905.1 Actinomycetes bacterium | reverse complement strand
CCCCCCCCCGCCACCCCGGGCCCCCCCCTCTAGGTGGGGGCCCCGGGTCGCCGGTGTCTTGCGGGGTCGGCGGGGCGCGCCGACCCAGCAAGAGGGAGGACGATCCAGCCGCTCCAACCGCCGCGCTCATTCCGAATTCAGCTCTCAGGAAGGGCTCAGGTCTGCGCGACGTCCCGCAGGATCGCGCGGAGGTTCTGCTCGGCGATCGTGAACGCCTCCGCCTCGAGGCGGACCACGCGCGCGGGATCATCGCTGACGGCCTTCGCGACGTCCGGTAGGAACACGCTCTCGGGCCAGGGCGGCCGGGAGAGGGCGAAGACGCCGGCACCGATCGGCTCGGACGGTCGGCCGTCGAGCCGCGGGCGGAACGCGGCGGTGTAGGACCAGACGTTCTCGAACGCGATCCGCCCCGCGCCCGCGGCGAGCAGGCGCCGCGTCGTCTCGACCAGGGAGAGGTTGCCGCAGCCGAGCGGCACGCCTGCGATCAACTGGCCGCCCTCGCGCTCGATCACGACATGGTCCTTGAGGTGGCTCTTGCGGATCCACGGCAGCATCGCGTCGAGGCAGTCGAGCGGGTCCTCGTGGACCATCATCGAGTTGCCGTAGTCGTAGAGCGCCGCGACCCAGTCGCTGTCGACCGCCTCGAGCACGCGCGCGATCTCGCGACCGGTGAACTCCTCGTGGTTCTCGAGCAGGATCGGGACGCCCCGCTCCGCCGCGAGCGGCGCAGCGGCGCGCAGGTCGGCGATCGTGGCCTCGATCACCGCCCCGCGCTCGCCGTCGTGCCGTGTGTAGGTCCGCAGGTTGAGCGCGCTGAGCGCGACCGCGAGATCGAGCATGCGCCGCAGATGGCCGGGCGCCGTGCCGCTCGTCTCGATATCGAGGCCGAGCCCGCGCTCGGCGAGCGCAGCGCGCACGGCCCGCACGTGGCCTCGACCGTCGCCGCCGAGATGGCGGAGCTGCGGGCCGTTGCAGTTGATCGCGACCGCGTCGTAGCCGCCCTCGGAGGCCCGCTCGAGGAAGTCGAAGACGTCGAAGCTCGGGTCGTGCAGGAAGGCGAAGCGGGAGCCGTAGGAGTGCAGGACGAGGTCGATCATGCGGCTGGCTCCCGCTCGGCAAGCGCGGCGCTCAGAGCTCGCTCGTAGCGCTCGGCCCCCGCCGGATCGACGCCCGCAAGGTCGCCTCGCCGGACGTGGCAGTAGGCCGCCATCCGCCAGGCGAGCGCAGGCCAGAGCCCGGCGAGCCGCCGCTCCATCGCCGGATCGCCGTAGGCGTTCAGGAAGGCCCGCCGCTCGGACTCCGCGAGCGGGGCGCAGCCCGAGAGAATCTGGAACGGCGACGAGAGAAACGCGTAGACGTCCTCGCAGGCATCGCCGCTCGCGGGGCACTGCCAGTCGATCAGCCGGACCCCAGCAGGCCCGTCGATCAGGTTCGACGGACCGCAGTCGGTGTGGACGAGCGAGCTGGGTCCGCGCTCGACGGCGACCGCCGAGGGGCGCGAACGGACGAGCTCGGGAGCGGGTGGCGCGCTTGCGAGGAGCCCCGCGCCTTGCTCGAGGATCCCCGCGGCATCGACTGGGACTTCGCGGAAGCCCTCTGCTGCGAGCGCGTGGCAGCGCCGCAGAAGCCGCGCCACCGGCTCGACGCCGGCGGACCAGGCCGCCCCCGGGCAGTGCTCGTAGACGAGCGTGCAGGGCTCGTCCGGCAGGAAGGCGACGATCGCAGGGGCGAGCTCCCGGCCGGCCAGGAGCTCGAGCGCGTGCGCCTCGCTGTGCGGCAGGATCGGGAAGAGCGTCGAGCTCGATCCGTCGGCGTAGACCTTGACGACCCAGTCGAGCCCGGCTCCGGTGACGCGGGCCAGGCGGTTCCACCAGCCGCCTGCGAGCAGCTCGACGCGGCAGTTCGATCCCGCCACGCCGCGCGCTGCGAGCAGCGGCGCGAGGCGCCCGAGGATCTCCTCGCTCACGCCCGCGCAGGCATCTCGCGTCTCGGCGTCGGTGCCATTCACCCGCTTGAGTCTAAAGATCGCGGCGAGGTCGCTCGGGTCTCGTCGACGGAGGATCCAGAGCTGGTCGCTGCTCGCCGTCGGATCGCCGAGCTCGAGGCCGAGCTTGCGATCGATCGCGCGCAGCTACGATTGCAACGCTTCGAAATTCCTCTGGACAAGGCTGGTTTTCGGCGATGGAGTCGAGGGGGATCGAACCCCTGACCTCCTGGATGCAAAACAGGCCGGTCATCCGAGCCTAAACCCTACTAGCCATACGGTTCGAGAGCTACAGGGCCGGCTCCCGCACCATCTCCCGCACCATCTCGTCGTCGAAGGCAGCTGCGAACACGTCGAGCTGGCCGTCGTTCGACCTCTCGCCGGCGACCGCCGTGGTGCTCGTCGTCCTGCTGGAGCGCGGCTCGCGAAGGGTGCAGTGGCGCAGGCAGCCCCATGCGAAGCGCTTTCAACATGACTCGTCGCACCCGGCGACGCCGTGCTGGGAGCAGGTGCGCCCTGCTCGCCGCGTTGGGGGTGGAGGCATGAGCGGGGGTCGGCATCGGGTGCCGCCGACCCCCGCTCGCGTCGTGTTCAGGAAGCGACGAGGGTCGCGGCCGGGTTGCTCTGCGCGAGTTCGGCCGTCATGGTGATCGGCCCCCAAAGGACCGCGGGACAGTCGGACGCGCCGTTCAGGTAGATGGTGTTCGCGCCCGCGATGATCGGTAGGACGCGTGTCGCCGAGGCGCTAAACCCAAGGTACGTGCCCGCACCGTTTTGGGTGGGCAGGTTGCCGTTGATCCACTGATCGGCGAAACCCGGAGCCGACGCTCCGCCGACCGGAACCGTCGGAGCGGCTGCGGTCGGGGCGATCTGCGACTGGACGCGGCAATCCACGCCAGCGGTGTTGTGCGCACGCGTGGAGAAGTTCGCCGTGACGATGGCGAACCCGGCGGCCGGCGACGTGAACGTGAGGTGGGCGACCTCACCGCTCGGGAGCGGAACTCGTGCCGCGGGGTAGGCCGATGCGCTCCAAACAGCCGTCAGCCCCGCGAGTCCAGGGGCACCCGCGGCTCCAGCAGTTCCGGCCGCTCCGTTCGCGCCGGCCGGGCCGGCCGGCCCGCGGGGCCCGCGCGGCCCACGTAGCACCTTCTTGGGTGGCTTCTTCTTGGCCGGGTGCGTGGATGGCGATGTCGACGCCACCGCGATCCCGCCCACCGTCGCGAGAGTGAATCCAGCCGCCACGCAGGCAATCACAAGTGGCGACCGGGAGAACGCGCGAGCAAGTCTCATAGCTCCTCCAAGGAGATGACCTGGGTGGTCAGAGCGAGCATTGCCGATCGAGACGTTGAAGACAAGGTGGCACGAGCGTCGAGCGGCAGCGATGGGTTGTTTCAAGGACCACCAGTTCCACGCCCGATAGCGCTCGGCTCGGCGAGTCCTAGGTGTCGTGGCTTGAGACGTTGGGAACGCGGGTGGTCGGTGGTGCGCCGATGGCGCTGTTGGTTCTCTGCTGGTTGTAGTGCTCGATCCAGCGTGGCAGGGCGGCGGCTTGGGCTTCACATTCGTCCGATGGGGACTCCGAGTATGAAACTCCGCTTCCAGGGGATCCCATGAAAGGGATCCCGCGACTTCGCCCCCTCACCTCTTCGGAGTGCCCGATGCGACCCCCCGGCACCATCTCCCGCACCACGTTGTCGGTGCGGGAAGGTGCGGGGAGGTCCTCAAGACGTTCGCGGGCATCCAGTGAGGGAGGGCCTCAACTTGGCTACAACCCGGCATCCAGGCCGATTCCGGCCGATGGAGTCGAGGGGGATCGAACCCCTGACCTCCTGGATGCAAACCAGGCGCTCTCCCATCTGAGCTACGACCCCGCAGGCCTGAGGGTAGCGGGTTCACGAACCGGAATTGCTGCAAACGAGTAGCATCGCGGCGATGGCGACGTCTGCGAAAGCACACGCCTGCGCGATCTGTCACCGCACGTTCCTGCCCGGCGAGTCGGTGCGGCTGTATCGCGAGGCGCCCCAGAGACCGGCGCTGCGCGTCTGCGCGCTCTGCCTGCACACGGCCCAGGCGCGCGGGTGGGAGGCGGTCGAGCAGACGCTCTCGCAGCCGTTGCGGACGCCGGCAGACCCCGGCCGCCAGGAGCAGACCCAACGACGGGACTCGCTCGTCGATCGCCTCTCGGGCCAGCTGCAGACGGTCGAGCGTGAGCTCACGGCGACCCAGGGCTCGCTCGCCGAGGCCGAGCAGCGCGGCCGCGATCTCAGCGAGATGCGCGAGCGCGCAGCGCGCTACGAGGCGCTCGCCGGTGAGCAGGCGATCGAGCTCGAGAAGCTGCGGCTGCAGGTGGGCGAAGCGCGCGCCGAGGCGCAGCGGCTGGAGCAGGCCGCGGTCTCGGCCGAGGCAGGGGAGCGAGACCGCGCGGACGCCTCGGCTGCGCGCACGCTCGTGCTGCGGGCGCGGGCACGCGAGGCCGACGCGGCCGATCTCTGCGAGATCGCCGCCCGCGCGTTCAACGGGTCACCGTACGCGGCCGAGGTACGCGAGCTCGCGGCCGCGCTCGGCGATCCGAGCGTGCGCATGGGCATCGCCGGCATCGCCCTTCCGCGGCGCATCCGGATCGCGTTCGCCTGGCCGCACGAGACGCGCGAGTTCGCGGTCTCGCTCGATCTCGTCACGCGCGAGGCGTCGGTCGCCGCGACCGAGCCGGGTGCGACGGTCGGCGGGCCCGCGCCGTTGCCGATCTGGACGCCGGCGAACGGCCTGATCGTCAGGCAGTAGCGCCGAGCACGGCGACGAGCAGCGCCTTCTGCGCATGCAGGCGGTTCTCGGCCTGGTCCCAGACCGCCGTGCGGTATCCGTAGAGCACCTCGCGGTCGATCTCCTGGCCATGGTGCGCGGGGAGGCAGTGCAGGATCACGCCGTCCTGCGCGAGCTGGCCGGCGCGCTCCTCGTCGATCCGGTAGGGCATCAGGTCCCGCAGGCGCCCTGCCGATTCGAGCTCCTGTCCCATCGAGATGAACGTGTCGGTGTAGAGCGCCCGCGAGCCGGCCGCGACCTCCTGCGGATCGCCTGTCAGCGTCAGCGAGCCGCCGTTCTCCTCGGCCGTGCGAGCCGCGCGCCGTGCCGTCGGCGGATCGAGCTCGTAGCCCGGCGGCGAGGCGACGAGCATCTCGAGGCCCACCAGCGCCCCCGCGTCGATGAACGACCGGCAGACGTTGTTGCCGTCTCCCGTGTAGCCGACGCGCACGCCGCGAAGATCGTCACCGAAGCGCTCGCGCAGCGTGAGCAGATCGGCGAGGGCCTGGCACGGGTGATGATCGTCTGAGAGCCCGTTGATCACCGGGATGCTCGCGGCTGCCGCGAGCTCGTCGATGTCGTCCTGCGCGTACGTGCGGATCATGATCGCGTCGAGGAAGCGCGCGAGCACCATGCCCGTGTCGTCGATCGTCTCGCCGCGCCCGAGCTGCAGCTCGCTCGCGGCCAGGTTGAGCGCATGCCCTCCGAGCTGCGTCATGCCGACCTCGAACGAGACGCGCGTCCGCGTCGAGGACTTCTGGAAGATCATCCCGAGCGAGCGTCCCGTGCAGAGCGGGTGCGGAACGCGCGCCGCCTGCGCGTGCTTCAGCACGGCCGCGAGATCGAGCAGGCCCAGCAGCTCCGCACCCGAGAGATCGCTGATCCGCAGCAGGTCGCGACCGGCGAGCGAGGCCGGCGCCGAGAACTCCGGGGCTGCATGATTATTCACAGAGGTGGCAGCTTAGAGCCTCTGTCGGTGGGTGGCGTGGGAGTGTGGCGAGTGGTGAGCAAGCGAGGATCGAGATCGCCTCGCGGACGCTCCTGTACCAAACGGAACGGCAAGAGGCGATCTCGATCCTCGCACCAGCTCAACGCCGCCAGACACCGCGCCACCCACCGAGATAGGCTCTCGTGCCGGAAAAATGTGCCGAGACGCACCTACAGTGAGTGGTATGGAAGGCTCCGCAGGGGACGGGGATCTCGAGCTCGACGAGGCGCTGGCGCAGGCGTTCGCGCGCGCGGTCACGCTCGACGAGCTGTTCGACATCACCTGCGCCGTGCTCCGCCACCGGCTCGGCGACGAGGCGCTGATCTCCATCTACACCGAGGCCGAGGGTCGCCGCTGGCTGCGAGCGCAGCGCGGGCACGAGCGCACCGTCGGCTCGCTCGACGGCGACGCCGGCGTGGTCTCGCTCGCGCTTGAGCAGTCGGAGATCGTCGTGATCCCGCGGGGCGCGTCGACCCACCCGCGCTTTTTCACCCTCGTCGACGCGATCGAGGGCATCATCGCCGCTCCGTTCCGCCGAGACGCGATCGTCGGCGTGCTCGCGATCGAATCGCGCAGCGAGATCCCATCCGGCTGGGTCGAGGCGACGGACACCGCCACGATCGCGATCGGCGCGGCGATCGAGCGGCTGGCCGGCGAGTCGCGTGCGCTGACCGCCCGTGATCGGCTGCTGTGGCCCGCCTTCGCCCGCCTCGCGACGATGCGCGATGCGGGCAGCGTGCTCGAGCTGACCGCCAGGACCGTTGGCGGCGCGCTCGACCTCGACTGCGTTCAGATCGTCGAGTACACGCCCGACGGCCTCTCGCTCGCGCATGCGTGGGCGCGCGACAGCGAGAGCACGCTCGCCTTCGCCGACGAGCTCGCGCCGCTGATCGCCGAGCACGCCGCAGGGGAGCGCTGGCGCTGGAGTGCCGGCTCGCGCAAGCGCGGTCACCCGGCCCTCGAGGTCGGCCTGGTCGAGCAGCGCGCCCGCGCGGCGATCGGCCTTCCGCTGCGAACGCCGACCGGCCTGCACGGATACCTCGTGGGCCTCTCGCTGAAGCCGTTGCGCGTCGCCGCGGACGCGCTCGACGAGGCCGCGCTGCTCGCCGCGCACGCCGCCGCCTCGCTCGAGAACCTGCGCGCGTTCGAGCGCAAGGAGCTGGAGGCCTCGACCGACGCTCTCACGGGTCTCGCGAATCACCGGCGATTCCACGAGGCGGGGCAGGCGCTGATCGACTCCCAGTCCGTCGGCGGCTTCACGCTCGTGCTCGCCGACATCGACGACTTCAAGGAGCTCAACGACTCGCGCGGCCACGTCGCGGGGGACGATGCGCTGCGCACGGCCGGACGGCTCCTGCGGCGAGGCATGCGCTCGGCCGACAGCGTCTACCGGCTCGGCGGCGAAGAGTTCGCGATGCTCTTGCCGGCCACGACGAAGGCGAACGCGCGCACCGTCTGCCGCCGTCTCCAGCGCGCCTTCGCCGCCGCCGATTTCGACGGCTGGAAGCTGACGCTGTCGTTCGGCGTGGCGAGCTGCCCCGAGGACGGGACCGAGCTGCGCGACCTCACCCAGGCGGCCGACTCGGCGCTCTACGAGGCGAAGCGCCTGGGCAAGGATCGGATCACGTTCGCGGACGAGCGGCTGATCGCGCGGCGCTCGCCGTCGATGGCGGCCCGCACGCGCCGCTCGTTCGAGCAGATCCGCCTGCTCCAGGATCTCGCCACCGAGCTCTCGGCGACGCGGTCGCAGAGCGACGTCGCCGAGGCGCTCCTGCGGATCCTCGGCGAGGCGATCCCGCACGACTCGGCGGCGGTGCTCCCGGTCGGCGGGGACGGGCT
>JANLRV010000142.1:0-26563 GCA_031361905.1 Actinomycetes bacterium | reverse complement strand
GCGGCGACCCGCAGCCCGCGCTACGCGCGGTCTGCGGGGCTTCGCGGGAGCACCGGCCGGCTCTTGAACAGGCCACCAGCCTGCCCCGCGAGCCGGCCGGCACCCCCGCTCGCTCCAGCAACCCCAGACACGAACGACACTCTTGAAACCGGCTCTCAGAGCCTATGTCGGTAGGTGACGCGGTGTCTGACGCATCGCCCTGCTGCCGGGTAGCAGCAGGCCTCTGGTCGGTGCAAGTGCGAGCACTTGCACCTGGGCTGGCGCAGGGCGTGAGATCAGGCTGTCAAGCAGTGCTTGACAGCCGTGTGGAGCGGTGTGCTTTGCACGCCGCGGAGATTGTCGTTCCGTTTGGTACAGGAGCGTCTGCGAGACGATCTCACGCCCTGCTTGCCCGCCACTCGTCAGACCCTCACGTCACGTACCGACATAGGCCCTAAGCTACCGCGCAGGGGGGAGCTCGGAGGCGCCGGGCTGAGAGGATGAGCGAGCCGTCATCGACCCGTGAACCTGATCTGGGTAATTCCAGCGGAGGGAGCGGCGATGCAGGCGGTCATCTTGAGCGGTGGGCAGCGCGCCGACCGGCGGCTCGTGCTGCCGGAGCACGCGCTCGTGATCTGCGCCGATTCGGGGCTCGAGTCGGCCGAGCTGCTCGGCCTGCGCCCCGACCTCGTGGTCGGCGACCTCGACTCGGTCGATCCCGGCGTGCTCGCGGCCGCACGGGCCGCCGGCGTCGAGATCGAGCAGCACCCCGTCGACAAGGACGCCACCGACCTCGAGCTCGCGCTCGCGGCCGCGGCCGCGCGTGGCGCCGATCGCGTCGTCGTCGTCAGCGGCGGGCCTGGCGAGCGGCTCGACCACTTCGTCGCCGAGCTCGCGCTGCTCGCGAGCGACGGCGGCCCGGCCGAGGCGCTCGTCGGCGGGTCCCGCATCCAGGTCGTGCGCGGCCCGGGCAGCGCCGACGTCTGCGGCGAGCCCGGCGGCCTCGTCTCGCTCGTGACCGCGCGGGGAGATGCAAGGGGCGTGACGACGCACGGCCTCCGCTGGCCGCTGGACGGCGAGACGCTGCGGTTCGGCACGACCCGCGGGGTCTCGAACGAGCTCGTCGGGGAGCGCGCGACGGTGATGATCGCGGCGGGCGTGCTGCTCGTGATCCAGCCGTGAAGCGCTTGCTCGCAACGTGTCTCGTCGCGCTCACGGTCGCGGCCTGCGGCGGCGGCAAGGCGAGCGGCCCGGTCACGCTGACGCTCGTCGCCTACGACTCGTTCACGCCGCCGGCGAGCGTCTGGAAGGCGTTCGAGCAGAGCGCGGGGATCCGCGTCAAGGTTCTGCTCGCAGGCGACGGCGGCGAGATCGTCAACAAGGCGGTGCTGACGAAGGACCACCCGCTTGGCGACGTGCTCTTCGGCGTCGACTCGACGTTTCTCTCGCGCGCGATCGAGGCCGGGATCTTTGCCCCGCACACGTCGCCCGTGCTACCGAAGCTGCGCGCCGATGTGCGCGCGCTGGTGCCCGGGCACGAGGTCACGCCCGTCGACGTCTCGGATGTCTGCGTGAACACCGACAAGGCGGCGTTCGCGAGGCTCGGGGAGCCCGTGCCGACGACCCTCGAGGCCCTCGCCGACCCGCGCTACAAGGGCCGGCTCGTCGTCGAGAACCCCGCCACGGCATCGCCGGGCCTCGCGTTCATGCTGGCAACCCGGGCGCGCTACGGCGACCGCTGGCTCGACTACTGGAAGCGCCTGCGCGCGAACGGCGTGAAGGTCGTCGACGGCTGGACGCGCGCCTACGAGGGCGAGTTCTCGGGCGGTGGGAAGGGCACGCACCCGCTCGTCGTCTCGTATGCCTCGAGCCCGCCGGCGGCCGTCCTCTACTCGGATCATCCGGATGCGAGGACGACGCCCGTCGGCGTGCTCGAGGACAGCTGCTTCCGCGTCACCGAGTTCGCCGGCGTGCTCGCCGGCACGAAGCACGCGACGGAGGCCGGAAAGCTCGTCGACTTCCTCGCCGGCCGCACGTTCCAGCAGGCGATGCCGCTCTCGCTGTTCGTGTTCCCGGTCAACGAGCAGGCCGCGCTGCCGCCGCTCTTCCGCCGCTTCGCCCGGCTCCCGCCGCACCCGCTGAGCATGCCGGCGGCGCAGATCGAAGCAAACCGCGACCGCTGGATCCGGCAGTGGACCACCACCGTCTTGCGTTAAGAGCCTGCCGCACGATGCCTCGTGGCGTCTGGCGGCGTCTCGCTGGTGCCTGGGGCGAGATCGCCTCTTGCCGTTCCGTTCGGTACAGGAGCGGCTGCGAGGTGATCTCGCCCCAGGCTGGCGAGCCGGTCGCCAGCCACTCACGATCCATCCTGAGACCGGCTCTGAGATTGGTTCCGGGGGCGTTCCTCGGGCTGTTCTTCGCGTACCCGCTCGCGACGATCGCCGCGCGGGGCCTGAGCGCCTCGGCGTTCGACGCCGAGCTCGGCCGGATCGCGCTGATCACGGCGGGGCAGGCGCTCGCGTCGACCGTGCTGACGATGGCCGTCGGCCTGCCCGCCGCGTACGTGCTCGCACGCCGCCGCGTCCCGGCCAGGCGGCTGATCGGGGCCGCGCTGACGGCGCCGTTCGTGCTGCCCGCCGTCGTCGTCGGCGCCGCCTACCTCGCGCTTTTGCCGGCACAGGCCGCCGAGACCTGGTGGGCGATCATCGCGGCGCACGCGACCTTCAACGTCGCGGTCGTGACGCGGACGGTCGGCGCGCTCTGGGGGCGGCTCGATCCGCGTCTCGGCGAGGCTGCGCGCGTGCTCGGGGCCTCGCCGGCGCGCGTCGCACGCGAGCTCACGCTGCCGCTGCTCGCGCCCGCGCTCGCGGCGGCCGGGAGCCTCGTCTTCCTCTTCTCGTTCACGTCCTTCGGCGTCGTGCAGCTGCTCGGCGGGCCGACGCGCGTGACCGTAGAGAGCGAGATCTATCGCGCGACGACGCAGGATCTCGCGCTCGACCGCGCCTCGACGATCGCGCTCGCCCAGCTCGCGGGGATGGCCGTCGTGCTGGCACTCGCGAGCTGGTTCGCGCGCCGGCGCGGCGTCGCGCTGCGGCGGGGTGCGCCGATCGAGCGCCGCCCGATCAGCCTCGCCGCCGCGATCGCGCTGCTCGGCCCGGCGCTCGTGTTCTGCGTGCTGCCGCTCGCGATGCTGGCGCGTGAGGCCGGAGGTCTCGGCGCCTACTCCTCGCTGACCCGCACCGAGGCCGGCTTCCTCGAGGCCCCGCTGGCGTCGGTCGTGCGCTCGCTCGAGGTCGCCGCGGTCGCCGGCGCGATCGCGCTCGTGGTCGGAGCGTGCGCCGCCTACGCGGTGCGCGGCGGCGTGCTCGAGACCGCGCTGATGCTGCCGCTCGGCACCTCTGCGGTGACGGTCGGCTTCGGGTTCCTGATCGCCTTCGACGAGCGGCCGATCGACTGGCGGTCGGCCTGGCTCGCCGTGCCGCTCGCGCAGGCCGTCGTCGGCATCCCGTTCGTGGTGCGAAGCGTTCTGCCGGTCCTGCGCAGCATCGACCCGCGCCTGCGGGAGGCCGCGGCCGTGCTCGGCGCATCGCCGGGGCGCGTCTGGCGGGAGATCGACCTGCCGCTCTCGCGCCGCGCGCTCGCGGTCGGCCTCGGCTTCGCCTTCGCGGTCAGCCTCGGCGAGTTCGGCGCCGCCTCGTTCCTGGCCCGGCCCGACGCTCCGACGGTGCCCGTCGCGATCGCTCGGCTGCTCGGCCGCCCGGGAGAGCTCGCGCACCGGCAGGCCTTCGCGCTCGCGACGATCCTCGCGGGTCTCGTGCTGCTCGTGATGCTCGCGCTCGAGCTCGTGCGCGATCCGGAGGTCGCAGAGCTGTGACGCTCGAGCTGCGAGAGATCACCGTCGCGCGGGGCGGCCGGACGATTCTCGACGGCGTCTCGTTGACCGTCGCAGACGGCGAGATCGTCTGCCTGACCGGCCCGAGCGGGTCCGGCAAGACGACCCTCCTGCGCGTCGTCTGCGGCCTCACGGAGCCCGACGCGGGCACGGTCGCGCTCGATGGCGCCGACCTGCGCGACGTGCCGGTCCACCGGCGCGGGTTCGGCCTGGTCTTCCAAGACCACGCGCTCTTCCCGCACCGCGACGTTGCGGGGAACGTCGGGTTCGGCCTGCGCATGCAGGGCGTGCGCGGACGCGAGCTCGCAGCGAGCGTGGCCGATCAGCTCGCGCTCGTCGGCCTCGAGGGAGCCGAGCGCCGTGACGTGACGACGCTCTCGGGCGGCGAGCAGCAGCGCGTCGCGCTCGCGCGGGCGCTCGCGCCGCGCCCGCGCCTGCTGTTGCTCGACGAGCCGCTCGCGTCGCTCGATCGCGAGCTCCGCGATCGTCTCGCGATCGACCTGCGGCGGATCCTTCGCGAGGTCGGGATCGCCGCGATCCACGTGACGCACGATCTCGCCGAGGCGACCTCGGTCGGCGACCGGGTGGTCGCGCTCGCGGAGCTCCGGTGACTCCGCTAGAGTCGGCTGGCTCGGCCACCCGGCCGGGTGATGGGGGTGTCAGCGAAGTCCGGTGAGATTCCGGCGCTGTCCCGCAACGGTGGTGTTCCCTCGGGAACGAGTCCGGTCGCCTGCTCCCCTGTCTCCGTAGTGTCCTCGGAGGAAGGACTGCGCGGGCGTCACCATCGAGCCTGACGAAGAGCCTCCGACAGAAGGAGGTTCGAATGGTCAGAGCTCGCACAGTGGTCGCCATCCTCGCCGTCGGAGCCCTCGCGGCGGCGGCCCAGGCTGCGACGGCTCCATCGCCGCCGGCGCGCATCGTCTCGCTGTCGCCCACCGCGACGGAGGACCTGTTCGCGATCAACGCGGGCGCACAGGTGATCGCGGTCGACGATCAGTCGACCTACCCCAAGGCGGCACCGCGCACGAAGCTCTCGGGCTTCAAGCCGAACGTCGAGGCGATCGCGAAGTACAAGCCCGACCTCGTCGTGATCGCAAACGACACGGGCAAGCTCGCCGCGCAGCTGAAGAAGCTCAAGATCCGCGTGCTGATCCAGCCGGCCGCGACCGATCTCACGCAGGTGTACGCGGAGATCACCCAGCTCGGCGCCGCCACGGGCCACCGGCCGAAGGCCGCCAAGCTCGTCGCATCGATGAAGAGCCGGATCGCGGCGATCGTCGCCTCGGTGACGGCGCGCACGACGCCGCTGACCTACTACCACGAGCTCGACCCGACCTTCTACTCGGTGACGTCGTCGACGTTCATCGGGAAGATCTACAGCCTGCTCGGCCTGAAGAACATCGCCGACGATGCAACGGGCGCCGAGTCCGGCTATCCGCAGCTCTCGTCCGAGGCGATCGTGGCGAAGAATCCGAGCCTCGTCTTCCTGGCGGACACGAAGTGCTGCCAGATCAACGCGGCCGCCGTCGCGGCGCGTCCGGGCTGGTCGAACATCGCCGCCGTCACGAATGGCGGGGTCGTCGAGCTGGACGACGACATCGCGTCGCGCTGGGGACCACGCGTCGTCTCGTTCCTCAAGACCGTCGCCGACCGGGTCGCCGGATTGAAGTGAGCGGTCTGGCCGCCCAGGTGGAGCAGGTGCGGCCGGCACGGGAGACGCTCCCGGCCGGTCGTGTCCGCCTGCGCCTCGCCTGGGCGGCCGGCGCGCTCGTGCTGCTCTTCGCCGCGATCGTCTGCGGCGTCGCGTTCGGGCCGAGCGGGCTGCCGGTGACACGCGTCGCCCGCGAGCTGCTCGGCCTGCACTCGGGGTTCACGCAGCTGCAGTCGGACATCGTCTGGCAGATCCGGCTGCCGCGGGTCGCGCTCGGCGTGATCGTGGGTGGCACGCTCGCGCTCGCGGGCTCGGCCTACCAGGGCGTCTTCCGCAACCCGCTCGCCGATCCGTACCTGCTCGGCGTCGCCGCCGGCGCCGGGCTGGGCGCGACGATCGCGATCGCGTACGGCATCCGCGGGCACCTCGCAGGGGTCGACACGCTGCCTTTGCTCGCATTCGTCGGAGCGCTCGCAGCGGTCGGCTGCACCTATGCCGTCGGCCGGTCTGCCGGGGGCAGCGTCGCCTCGCTGCTGCTCGCCGGCATCACCGTCGCGGCGTTCTGCACGGCGCTCCAGACCTACGTCCAGCAGCACCACGTCGACCAGCTGCAGCTCGTCTACTCCTTCATCCTCGGCGGACTCGGCGGCAGCGACTGGGCCGACGTCCGCCTCGTGGCGCCCTACGTGGCCATCTCGGCCGCCCTGATCCTGTTCTCGGCGCGCAAGCTCGACGTGCTCGCCCTCGGCGATGTCGAGGCCGCGAGCCTGGGCGTCAACGTGCGCCGCGTGCGCCTCGTCGTCGTGCTCGCCGCGACTGTCGGCACCGCCTCGGTCGTCGCCGTGAGCGGCCTGATCGGCTTCGTCGGCATCATCGTCCCGCACCTGATCCGGCTCGCTCTCGGCGTCGGCAGCCAGCGGGTGCTGCTGCCGCTCTCGGTGCTGATCGGCGGCGCGCTCGTCGTCGGCTGCGATCTGATCGCACGCACGATCGAGGCCCCGGCCGAGCTGCCGATCGGCGTCGTCACCGCCTTCATCGGCGCGCCCTTCTTCGCGGTCGTCCTGCGCACGAGCCGGGGGCTCACGTGAGCACCGTCGCGCTCAGCCGCGTGTCGGTCCAGCGCGGCGCGATCGAGGCCGTGCACGAGCTCTCGCTCGAGGTCCCGCGCGGCAGCTGGGTGGCGCTGATCGGCCCGAACGGCGCCGGCAAGTCGACGGCGCTCGCGGCGATCGCCGGGCTGATCGCCTACAGCGGCTCGATCGCGATCGGCGGCGACGATCTGACACGCCTCGCGCGCGGCGAGCGCGCCCGCCGCGTGGCGCTCGTGCCGCAGCTTCCCGTGACCCCGCCGCTCGTGACGGTCGCCGACTACGTGCTGCTCGGCCGGACGCCGCACCTCGCCGCCTTCCGGCGCGAGGGGCCGGCGGATCTCACGATCGTCGCGGACGTGCTCGACCGGCTCGATCTGGCCGGGCTCGCATCGCGGCACCTGACGACGCTCTCGGGCGGCGAGCGCCAGCGGGCCGTGCTCGCTCGCGCGATCGCGCAGGGCGCGGGCGTGCTGCTGCTCGACGAGCCGACGAGCGCGCTGGACGTCGGCCACCAGCAGGGCGTGCTCGACCTCGTCGCGCGCATGCGCGACGAGTGCGGGCTGACGGTGATCTCGGCGATGCACGATCTGACGCTCGCAGGCCTCTATGCCGACCGCCTCGTGCTGCTCGCGAGCGGTCGCACGATCGCGAGCGGCCTGCCGGCCGAGGTGCTGACCGAGACGACGATCGCGGAGCATTACGGCGCCACGGTCCGCATCGTCAGCTCCGCCGACGGCTCGACCGCGGTGATCCCGACGCGCTCTGCGCGCGCCTCTGAGATCAGCCGCGGCGCGTGACGCCCCTCCACTACCCGACGCGCGGGCACGTCCTCGTCTGCACGGGCCCGAACTGTGCGGGCCGCGGGTCGCGCGAGCTCTTCGATCGGCTGTGGCTGCGCTTCGAGCAGGAGCGGCTCGCGTACTACCGCAGCGGGGGCACGATCAGGCTGACCGAGTGCGGGTGCCTCGGCGCCTGCTCGTACGGGCCCGCGGTCGCCTGCTACGCGAACGGCCGCGAGGCCTGGTACGCCGGGATGGACGAGGGGCGAGTCGTCGCGCTCGCGCGCGCCGTCCAAGACGGCGGCGAGCTTCCGGCCGAGGGGCGCTACGACGTTGGGTGAGCTGACCGTGCTGCTCGGCGGCGCGCGCAGCGGCAAGTCGTCGCTCGCGCTCTCGCTTGCCCGGAGCTCGGGGAGGCCGGTCGTCTTCATCGCGACCGCCGAGGCCCGCGATCGCGAGATGGCCGACCGGATCCAGCGCCACCGTGACGAGCGCCCGCCGGGCTGGGCCGTGATCG
This sequence comes from Actinomycetes bacterium, assembly GCA_031361905.1. GTDB lineage: Bacteria > Actinomycetota > Thermoleophilia > Gaiellales > JALYLC01 > JANLRV01. Next base: position 18,654 of record JANLRV010000142.1, on the reverse strand, counting down.
AGGAGCCCCTCGAGCTCGCCGCCGCACTCGCCGGCGTGCCCGGTGAGTCCCTCGCGATCGTCGACTGCCTCTCGCTGTGGGCGTCGAACCTGCTCGAGGCCGGACTCGCCGACGAGCAGATCGATGGCGCGGCGCTCTCGGCGCTCGAGCGCGCCCGAGAGCGGGCGGGACCGACGATCGTCGTCTCGAACGAGATCGGCCTCGGGATCGTGCCGCTCGGCGAGCTGACGCGGCGCTATCGCGACGTGCTCGGCCGCCTCAACAGCTCTTTCTGCGACCACGCCGACCGCGCAGCGCTCGTCGTCGCCGGCCGCGCGCTCCGACTCGACCGACCTGAGGACCTGTGGATCTCCCCCTGATCGCCCTGCCCGACGAGTCCGTCCGCTCGCGCGCCCAGGCGGCGATGGACGGCAAGGTCAAGCCGCGAGGCAGCCTCGGCCGGCTCGAGACGCTCGCCGCGTCGCTGGCCGCGATCCGCGGCGTGGCGGACCCCGGGCCGCTCGAGCCGGCAATCGTGCTCGCGGCCGCAGACCACGGCTACGCGCAGGAGGGCGTCAGCGCCTACCCGCAGGAGGTGACGCGGCAGATGCTCGCGAGCTTCGCGGCGGGCGGCTCGGCGGTCTGCGTGCTCGCGCGCCAGGCGGGGGCGAGGCTCGTCGTCTGCGACGCCGGCGTCGTCGTGGCGCTCGGCGATCCAGCCGTGCGAGACCTCCGGATCGGCCCGGGCACGCGGAACGCGACGCGCGAGCCTGCGATGACGCGGGCGCAGGCCGAGCAGTCGATTGCCGCGGGCATCGAGCTCGCCCTAGAGCTCGCGCGCGACGGCGTCGGGATCGTCGCGCTGGGCGAGATGGGCATCGCCAACACGACGGCCGCGAGTGCCCTCGCCGCGGCCTTCACCGGCGCCTCGGCCGCCCTCGTGTGCGGCCGCGGAACCGGCATCGACGATGCCGGCCTGGCGAGGAAGATCGAGGTCGTCGAGCGTGCCGTGGCGCTGCACCGGCCAGATCCTTCTGATCCGCTCGGGGTGCTCGCCGCGCTCGGCGGGTTCGAGATCGGACTGCTCGCCGGCCTCACGCTCGGCGCCGCTTCCGAGCGCATTCCGGTGGTGCTCGACGGCTTCATCGTGACCTCCGCCGCGGTCGTCGCGGTCGCCCTCGACCCGGCCGCGGCCGGTGCGCTCGTGGCTGGGCACTGCTCGATCGAGCCCGGCCACCGGGTGCTGCTCGAGCATCTCGGGCTCGAGCCGCTGCTCGAGCTTAAGCTGCGTCTCGGAGAGGGCTCCGGCGCGGCCCTCGCGCTCCCGCTCTGCGCGGCGGCGCTCGCGATCCTGCGCGAGATGGCGTCGTTCGCGAGCGCGGGCGTGACCGATACCGGAAGATAGACGCCGATGAGCGCGATCATGCGAGCCCGCGAGAGCGTGCCCCCGGTCGTCCGGCGCCTCTCGGTGCTGAGCTTCTGGAACGACACCGCGAGCGAGCTCGCCTACCCGTTGATCCCGCTCTTCCTGACGCGCACGCTCGGCGCGCCCGTGGCCGTCGTGGGGCTGATCGAGGGCGTCGCCGAGGCGCTCGCGAACGTGCTCCGCGGGCCGGCCGGCGCCTGGTCGGATCGGCACGGCCGCCGGCCGCTGATCGTCGCCGGGTACGGGATCGCGGCGGTTGCCAAGCCGCTGATCGCGATCGCGACGGTGTGGCCGCTCGTGCTCGCCCTGCGCATGGCCGACCGCACCGGCAAGGGCATCCGCACGGCACCCCGCGACGCGCTGATCAGCGATGCCACGACGCCCGAGACGCGCGGGGCGGCGTTCGGCTATCACCGCTCGCTCGACACGCTCGGCGCCGTGCTGGGGCCGCTGATCGCGCTCGGCCTGCTCGCGCTGGGCGTGCCGATTCGCTGGGTCCTCGCGGTCGCGATCGTGCCGGGACTGATCACGCTGTACGCCCTGCGGGCGCTCGAGGAGCCCACGCGCACGACCGTCGCCACGCCCGAGCGGGTCCCGTGGCGCGAGCGATTCGAGGCGTTCGACCGCCGGCTCGTGTGGATCACGATCGGCGTGGCGCTGTTCTCGCTGGGGAACTCGTCCGATGCCTTCCTGATCCTGCGGGCGAGCGATCTCGGGCTCTCGACGGTGCTCTGCGTGCTCGCCTACGCGGCCTACAACGTCGTCTCGGCGAGCGTCGCGTGGCCGGCGGGAGCGCTCTCGGACCGCATCGGACGGCGCGCGCTGCTCGTGGGCGGGATGGTCGTCTTCGCGGTCGTCTACCTCGGCTTCGCCGGTCTCGAGCAGAGCTGGCAGGTGTGGCCGCTCTTCCTCGTCTACGGCATCGCCGTGGCGCTGACCGACGGCATCGCGAAGGCGCTCGTCGCCGATGCCGCGCCACGCGCGCACGTGGGTGCCGTGCTCGGCGTGTTCACGGCGGTCGCGGGCCTGTGCGCGCTGATCGCGAGCCTCGGCGCCGGCATCCTCTGGGACGTCGCCGGTCCGGGCACCGTGTTCTCGCTCGGCGCGGCCACGGCGCTTGCGGGCGCCGCCGTGATCGCGGGAGCGGCGCGGTGACGTCGGGCGCGCGCGCTGCGCTCGCCGCCGTCTCGTTTCTCACGCGCGTGCCCGTCGGTCGCGCGATCGCCTTCAGCGGAGCCGACGTGGCCCGGGGCGCGCCGCTCTTCCCGCTCGTCGGGGCGGCCGTCGGCGGCGTCGTCGCGGTCACGGGATCGCTCGCGGCGCGGGAGCTGCCGCCCCTGCTCGCGGCGGCGCTCGCGCTCGCGGCGGGCGCGCTCCTGACCGGCGTGCTGCACCTCGACGCGCTCGCCGACGCAGCCGACGGCCTCGGCGGGCGAACGCGCGAGGACGCCCTGCGGATCATGCGCGAGCACACGGTCGGCGCGTACGGCGCCGTTGCGCTGATCAGCGTCCTGCTCGTCAAGACGATCGCGGTCGGCGCGCTGCTCGCCGTCGATGGCGGCGCCTGGGCGCTCGTCGCCGCCGGCGGCCTCTCGCGTGCCGCGATCGTGCCGCTCGCCGTCGCGCTTCCCTACGCGCGGGCGGGCGACGGGAAGGGCCGCGTGCTGGAGGGGGCAGGCCTGCCCGCTGCACTCGTCGCGACCGCGCTCGGCGTGCTCCTCTCCCTCAGCTTCGGCCTGCGCGCCCTCGTCCTCGCGGCCTGCGTCGGGCTCTTCGCCCTGGCCTGGGGAGGCTTCTGCCGGCGACGCTTCGGCGGCGTCACGGGCGATCTCCTCGGGGCCTGCAGCGAGCTCGCCGAGACGCTCGTGCTCGTCGTCGCAGTGGCGATCGCGACGTGATCCCGGAGCGCCTTCCCGGCACGACGCGGCTCGTGCTCGTGCGCCACGGCGCGACCGAGGACTCGAGCAAGGGGGTCTGCTACGGCTCGCTCGACGTCGAGCTGTCGCCGCTCGGACGCGCACAGGCCGCACGGCTCGCCCTGCCGCTCGGACGCGAGGGCCTCGCCGCCGTCTACTCGAGCCCGCGCGCTCGCGCCGTGCAGACCGCGCGGGCGCTCGGCCCGCTCGCCGAGATTCGTGACGCGCTGCGCGAGATCGACTTCGGCGCGTTCGAGGGGCGCAGCTACGACGAGATCGCAGAGCGGCATCCGCTGGAGTACGCCGAGTGGATGGAGCGCCCGACGCAGGTGCGCTTCCCAGGCGGCGAGAGCTATCGCGACCTGCGCGAGCGCGCGACCGCCGAGGTGGCCGAGCTGCGACGGCGGCACTCCGGGCGGGCGTTCTGCGTGATCACGCACGGCGGCGTCTGCCGCGCGCTGATCGCCGAGGCGCTTGCGATGCCCGATGACGCGATCTTCCGCCTCGCGCAGGACTACGGGGCGATCAGCGTGATCGACTGGTTCAGCGACGGAACGCCGCTCGTGCGCCTCGTCAACGCCATCGCCAGCTAGCGGGCCAACCGCCGCGCGCCGGCGATCTCGAGCACGGCGCCCTCGCGGATGCCGCCCCGGCTGAACCAGAGTGGCTCGCCCAGCCGGACCGAGCACGCGTGCAGGATCAGCGCGCCGGCGGGCAGTATCCGCGCGCGCTCCGGGTCGATGTCGAAGTGCTGGGCGATCCGCTCGCTCGGCTCATCGCAGGTGATGCGCAGCGCGCGGTTGATCGCCTCGAGATCGAGCAGCGGGCCGACGAGCCGGCGCAGGTTCGAGGCCGATCCGGCGACGGCGGTCGCGTGCAGCGGCCGCGGGATCTCGCCGGTCGGCGGCAGCACCTCGTCGATCTGGCGGCGCATCGCCGCGATCTCGGTCGGCCCGGGGGGGTCGTTGACGACGTAGGCATCCGTCAGGCGACCCGAGCCGAGCCGGAACGAGCGCGCCCAGCCGATGCCGTCGCGCGCCGAGCCGACGACGATCTCGGTCGATCCGCCGCCGACATCGACGACGCCGACGTCACCCTCCCAAGGCTCGACGAGCGAGTTGAGCGCGCCTGTGAACGCCAGCCGCGCCTCCTCGTCCTCGCCGATGATCTCGAGCTCGATCCCGGTCGCTGCACGCGCTCGGCTCGCGAGCTCCGCGCCGTTCGCGGCCTCGCGCGAGGCCGACGTCGCGAGCACCCGGATCGGCTGGGCGCCGAGCTCCTCCGCCTTCGCCGCGAAGAGCGCGAGCGTCCGCGTCACATGGCCCAAGAGCTCCTCGCTGAACTCCCCGTGGCGGGCGAGATCGCGACCGAGTCGTACGAGCACCTTGTCGGTGAAGACCGGAGCGATCACGCCGTCTGCAACATCGCTGACGAGCAGGCGGATCGTGTTCGTGCCCACGTCGATGACGGCGATTCTGCGACCCACGGGACACAGTCTCACAGGCGGGGTCACGGCTCGAGGAGGCCACCAGCTTTCCCTGCGCAGGCAGATCCCGACCGAGAGCGACCGCCACTCACCGAAACCCACGCCACTCGCAGAACGGGACGCTAGTCGTCGCTGCGTGCGCGCTGGCGCGCGATGCGCTCGGCCGTCTCGGCCGGCTCCTCTTCGAGGATCGCCAGGGCGCGCGTCATCATCCGCTGCTGGCTCGAACGCGGCGGCTCCCCCGGAGCCGGCTCGCAGTGCGTCCAGACGCCGTCGCCCGCGAGCTCCCACGCGCCGCTCGTGTCGTTGAGCGACTCGAAGAGGTGCTCGGCGAGCTCGTCCGCGAGCGTCGGGTCCTCGACCGGCACGAGCACCTCGACGCGCCCGTTGATGTTGCGGGGCATCAGGTCGGCGGAGCCGATGAACGTGCGCAGCGTGCCGGCACCCTCGAACCGGTAGACCCGCTCGTGCTCGAGGAACCGGCCGAGCACGCTGCGCACCCGGATGCGCTCGGAGAGGCCCTCGATGCCGGGCCGCAGGCAGCAGATCCCGCGCACGACGAGGTCGATCTCGACGCCCGCCTGCGAGGCGGCGTAGAGCGCGTCGATCACGCCGCGATCGGAGAGGCCATTCATCTTCATCACGATGCGCCCGCCCTCGTCCGTCACGCGGCGCACCTCGCCGAGGATCCCCTCGCGCAGGTCGGTCGGCGCCACCAGCAGCTTGCGATAGTGCGCGGGCCGCGCGAAGCCGGTCAGGTAGTTGAAGAGGTCGGCGACGTCGCCCGCGATGTCGGGACGGCAGGTGAAGAGCCCGACATCGGTATAGAGCCGCGCCGTCTTGGGGTGGTAGTTGCCGGTGCCGATGTGCACGTAGCGCCGGATCCCGCGACCCTCGCGGCGGACCACGAGCGCGCACTTGGCGTGGGTCTTGAGCGCCGTGAAGCCGTAGACGACGTGGACGCCGGAGCGCTCCAGCGCGCGCGCCCAGCGGATGTTGCGCTCCTCGTCGAAGCGCGCCTTCAGCTCGACGAGCACCACGGCCTGCTTGCCCTGCTCGGCCGCGCGGATCAGCCCCGGCACGATCGGCGAGTCGCCGGACGTGCGGTAGATCGTGTGCTTGATCGCGAGCACGTCCGGGTCGTCGACCGCCTGCTCGATGAAGCGCTCGACCGAGGTGGCGAACGAGTCGTAGGGGTGCGAGACGAGGATGTCGCCTTCGCGGATCGCGGCGAACATGTCGACGGGCTCGTCGCCGGCGGAACGCAGACGGTGCTGCGTGATGCCCGTCCACTCGGCGAAGCGCAGGTCGGGCCGGTCGAGCGAGGCGATCTCGGCGAGATCTGCGAGATCGAGCAGGCCCTCGATCTGATAGATGTGCGCGCCCGCGATCTCGAGGTGGCCGAGCAGCCGCGTGCGCATCGCCTCGGACATGCCGGCCGCGAGCTCGACGCGGACGAGCTCGCCGAAGCGGCGGCGCGAGAGCTGGCGCTCGACCGCGCTGAGCACGTCCTCCTCGGCCTCCTCGACATCGATGTCGGCGTCGCGCGTGACGCGGAAGGTGGAGTGCTCGACGATCTCCATGCCGGCGAAGAGCGCGGAGAGGTGGGTCGAGATCAGGGCCTCGAGCGTGACGAAGCGCTCGCTCTCGCCGATCCGCAGGAAGCGCGGCAGCATCTCGGGCACCTTCACGCGCGCGAGCCGCTCCGCACCGGTCTCGGGATCGCGAACGGTCACGGCGAGCGAGAGCGAGAGGCTCGAGATGTAGGGGAACGGCCGGCCGGTGCCGACCGCGAGCGGCGTCAGCACCGGCAGGATCGTGGAGTGGAACTGGGCCGCGAGCTCGGCGCGCTCCGAGTCGGCGAGCGACTCCATCGAGACGATCGAGACGCCCTGCGCGCCCAGCAGCTCGAGGATCTCGCGAAGCGCCTCGTGCTCGCGCTTGACGAGCGCCGTGACCCGCGTCTCGATCGCCCCGAGCACGGTCGACGCCGTCATCTGGCCGTCACGCAGCGCGTCGAGCAGCTCGCCCACGCGCACCTGGTAGAACTCGTCCAGGTTCGACGAGCAGATCGAGACGAAGCGGAGTCGCTCGAGCAGCGGCGTCGACGGGTCCTCGACGAGCGCGAGCACGCGCGCGTTGAACTCGAGCATCGAGAGCTGGCGGACGAGGTAGCGCTCGTCGGCGGTGCGGTGGATGGTCGCGCTCATCGCGCGCTCACGAGCTCGAGCTGGCTCGGTCGCATGAACCAGCGCAGCTCGTCGCCGCGGAGGCAGGCGGCACCCGCCTTGGGGAAGTCGATGCGGGCACCGGTGAGGGCGCGCACGACACCCGAGAAGTCGGGCTCGTGGCCGACCACGATCAGACGCTCGCCGTGGCGTGCGAGCACCTTGGGGTGGACGAGCCCGACGACGGCTCGATCCTCGGTCACGTCGAGACCGAGCTCGCCTGCGATCTCGGCGGCGGTCTGGCGCGCGCGCAGGAGCGGGCTCGTGACGATCGCGTCCGGCTCCGGAAAGAGCGCGGCGAGGGCGCGCCCGACCGCGCGCGACCGCTCGATCCCCTCGGGGACGAGCTCGCGCGCCGCGTCGCTCGCTGCCTCAGACAGCTCGACCGCCTTCGCGTGACGCACCAGCACTACCTCCATGCACTGAGGATAGTCCTCGCGCGAAACTCGGCGCGAGGCGGTTCACCACTTCTTCACCAGATGCTCACCACGCGGACGCGCCCGGGCCCCGGGTCCTTGCGATAGTCGAGGTGTCCTCGTGGCCACGCACATCGAAAGGCTCTTCCGTGAAGCGACCCCCGCTCACTCTCGCGCTGCTCGCCCTCGTCGCGCTGCTCGTCGCCGCAGGATGTGGAGGCTCGGGGCGTGACAGCTCGTCCTCGAGCGACGCCACGTCGGCCGGATCGGATCTCTCGGGCACGATCGAGGCGGACGGCTCGAGCACGGTCGGCCCGCTCGCGCAGGTCGCCGCCGAGAAGTTCGCCGGCGCGAACTCGGGCGTCACCGTCAACGTCGGCGTCTCCGGCACCGGCGGCGGGTTCCAGCGCTTCTGCAAGGGCGAGACGGACCTCTCGAACGCGTCGCGCCCGATCAAGGACGAGGAGGCGAAGGCCTGCAAGGACGCCGGCGTCGCCTATCACGAGCTGATCGTGGCGAACGACGGCATCGCCCTCGTGGGCAACAAGGACAACACCTGGGCGAAGTGCCTCACGGTGGCGCAGCTCGCGAAGATCTGGGGGCCCGACTCGAAGGCGAAGAGCTGGAAGGCGATCGACGCCTCGTTCCCGGACGAGTCGCTCAAGCTGTACGGGCCGGGAACGGACTCCGGCACGTTCGACTTCTTCACCGGCAAGATCAACGGCGAGGAGGGCGCGAGCCGCACCGACTACTCCGCGACCGAGGACGACAACGTGACGGTCTCGGGCGTCGAGGGCGACAAGGGGGCGCTCGGCTACTTCGGGCTCTCGTACGCCGAGGCGAACATCGACAAGCTCACGCTGATCCAGGTCGACGGCGGGGCCGGCTGCGTCACGCCGACCGCCGCCACGGTTCAGGACGGCACGTACACGCCCCTCTCGCGGCCGCTCTACGTCTACGTCAAGGACGAGTCCGCGAAGCGGCCCGAGGTCAAGGCGTTCCTCAAGTACTGGATCGACAACGCCGAGTCGTTCGCCAAGGAGGCGAAGTTCGTGCCGCTCACGAAGGCGCAGCTGACGACGGCGGCCAGCGAGCTCAAGGCCGCCACGGGCGAAGGCGCATAGGGTTCCCGGCGTGGAGGCGAGCTCGCTCACCCGACCCGCGCTCGCCGCCAAAACCTCGCGCCGGGGCGAGCGTGCCATCCGTGGCCTGCTCGCCCTCTGCGCGCTGGTCTCGATCGCGACCACGGTCGGGATCGTGCTCGCGCTCGTGATCCCGTCGATCGAGTTCTTCTCCGAGGTGTCGCCGCTCGATTTCTTCGGCGGGACCGACTGGGCGCCGCTCTTCGCGAAGCCGAGCTTCGGGGTGCTGCCGCTGATCGCCGGCACGCTCTCGATCGCCCTCTGGGCGAGCCTGGTCGCGATCCCGTTCGGTCTCGGTGCGGCGATCTATCTCGCGGAGTACGCGAGCCCGCGCGTGCGCCAGGCGCTGAAGCCGACGCTCGAGGTGCTGGCGGGCGTTCCGACGGTCGTCTTCGGGTACTTCGCGTTGCAGTCGGTGACCCCGTTCCTCAAGTCGATCGGCCTGCCGGTCAGCACCTTCAACGCGCTCTCGGCCGGCATCGTCGTCGGCGTGATGCTGATCCCCACGGTCGCGTCGCTCTCAGAGGATGCGATGACGGCGGTCCCGTCCGGCCTCCGCCAGGGCGCCTACGCGCTCGGCGCGAACCGCCTGCAGGTCGCGCTCCGGGTGGTCGTGCCCGCGGCGCTCTCGGGCATCATCGCGAGCTTCGTGCTGGCGATCTCGCGCGCGGTCGGCGAGACGATGATCGTCGCCGTCGCGGCCGGCCTGCAGCCGAACCTCTCGCTCAACCCGTTCGCCTCGGTCGAGACGATGACCGGCTTCATGGCGGCGACGGCGAACGGCGACGTCCCGGTCGGCTCGATCGAGTACAAGACGATCTTCGCCGTCGGGCTCACGCTGTTCACGATCACGCTCGTGCTGAATGCGGTCGCGATCCGCCTCGTCAACCGCTTCCGCGAGGTCTACGAGTGAGGGAGACGCCGCTCGAGCGCGGCTTCCGGGCGCTGCTCTACCTCTCGGTCGGTGTCGGGCTCGTCACGCTGCTCGTGCTCACGATCACCGTGATCGGCGACGGGCTGCCGTTCCTCGACTGGACGCTGATCTCGAGCCCGACGTCGTTCAACCCGGACATCGCGGGAGCGCGCACCGCGATCCTCGCGACGCTCTGGCTGATGGGGATCGTGATCGTGCTCGCCGTGCCGATCGGCGTCGGCACCGCGATCTACCTCGAGGAGTACGCCGACCGCTCCCGCTTGAGGAACCGGCTGATCGAGCTCAACATCCAGAACCTCGCGGCCGTGCCGTCGATCGTCTACGGCATCCTCGGCCTCGGCTTCATCGTCAACGGCGCGGGGCTCGGCCGGATCACGCTGGCGGGCGGGCTGATCCTCACCCTGCTCGTGCTGCCGACCGTGATCATCGCCTCGCGCGAGGCGATCCGGGCGGTTCCCAACTCGATCCGCTACGGCGCGTTCGCGCTCGGCGCGACGCAGTGGCAGATGATCCGCACGCAGGTGCTGCCGGCGGCGACGCCGGGCATCGCGACCGGCTCGATCCTCGGTCTCTCGCGGGCGATCGGCGAATCGGCCCCCCTGCTGATGCTCGGCGTGATCCTGACGGCCTCGAAGGACCCCGACCCGTTCTCGCGGTTCATCGCCCTGCCGGTGCAGATCTACCGCTGGACGATCGATCCGAGCGACAAGTTCCACGGGCTCGCGGCCGCCTCGATCGTGGTGCTGCTCGTGCTCCTGCTCTCGATGAACACCGTCGCGATCATCATCCGCAATCGATCCCACAGGACATGGTGACCCAGAACCCGACCGATCATCCCGCGGGCATCCGGCTGCCGGAGACGTCCGTCTCGCCGGCCGAGGAAGCCGCCTCGCCGCTCGTCTTCGATGTCACCGATCTGACCGTCTCGTATGGCGGCACGCCGGCGGTGCGCGCGACGGCGCTGCCGATCGAGGAGCACCGCGTGACGGCCTTCATCGGACCGTCGGGTTGCGGCAAGAGCACGCTGATCCGCTGCTTCAACCGGATGAACGACCTCGTTCCGGGCGCGCTGGTCGAGGGCAGGATCCTCTATCACGGCGACGATCTGTACGGCTCCGAGGTCGATCCGGTCGAGGTGCGCAAGCGCATCGGCATGGTCTTCCAGAAGCCGAACCCGTTCCCGAAGTCGATCTACGACAACGTCGCCTTCGGCCCGCGCATCCTCGGCCTCACCGACGGTCTCGACGAGCGCGTCGAGAAGGCGATCCGGCGGGCGGCCCTGTGGGACGAGGTCAAGGATCGCCTGAAGTCGAGCGCGCTGACGATGTCGGGCGGCCAGCAGCAGCGCCTCTGCATCGCGCGCTGTCTCGCGGTCGAGCCGGACGTCCTGCTGATGGACGAGCCGGCATCGGCGCTCGACCCGATCGCGACCGCGCGCATCGAGGAGCTGATGAGCGAGCTGAAGACGCGCTACACGATCATCATCGTCACGCACAACATGCAGCAGGCCGCCCGCGTCGCAGATCGCACGGCGTTCTTCAGCGTCGACGTGGCGGAGGACGGCAGCCGCTGCGGGCGGCTCGTCGAGTTCGACCGCACGAACGTGATCTTCACGAACCCGCGCGAGAAACGGACCGAGGACTACGTGACCGGTCGCTTCGGATGAGAGGCGCCTTCGCGGCAGATCTCGAGCGACTCGAGACGGCGCTGCGAGACGAGGGCGCGCTCGTGCGCGAGGCGCTGCGGGCGATGCTCGCGGTGCTCGAGCGGCGCGACGTCGAGCTGGCGGGCGAGGTCGTCGCCTTCGACGATCGGATCGACGAGCACCACCGCGCGATCGAGCAGGCCGTCGAGGCGCTGCTCGCGCTGCAGCAGCCGGTCGCGGGGGACCTGCGGCTCGTGCTCGCCGTGCAGCACATCTCGCGCTCGCTCGAGCGCATCGGCGACCAGTGCGTCACGGTCGCGAAGCTGATCCAGCTCGCAGACGGCCTCTCGGACGACGACGGCGTGCTCGCCGCGCTGCATGAGATGGGCCAGCGGGCGCGCCGCATGACGCGCGTCGCGCTCGAGAGCCTTGAGCGGCGCGACGTCGCGCGCGCCGAGCAGATCGAGCAGCTCGACGACCCGATCGACGACCTCAACCGCTTTGTCTTCCGCCAGGCGATCGAGCTCGGAGCCGATCCCGACCGGCGCGAGTGGGCGATTCACATGGTGCTCGCGGCGCGCGCGCTCGAGCGGATCGGCGACAACGCGGTCGACATCGCCGAGCGCGCGCTGTACCTCGTCACGGGCGAGCTGCGCGAGCTGACCGACGCCTCCTCCGAGCCCGCGTGAACGCCCACGACGACCAGTACGAGGGGCTCCGCGTCGGCTTCACGGCGGCGGTCTCGCACGAGCTCCGGACGCCGCTCGCCCGGCTGCTCTCGCTGCTCGACACGGCATCGCTGCCGGGCGTCGACAAGGACGAGATCATCGCCGATGCGCGCCTCGAGGTGATCGAGATGAACGATCTGATCAACGATATCCTCTTTCTCAGCGAGCTCGAGCAGGGGCGTGAGATCGTCTCGCTCGGCTCCACGCCGGTCGCCTCCGTGGTCGCCGAGACGTTCGCCGCGCTGCGCGGGCGGGCCGACGTCGCCGAGGTTGCGCTCGTGAGCGAGGTCGCCGACCGTCTCGAGGCCCCGCTGCGTCCGCGCATGCTGCGCGTGGTCGTCGAGAACCTCGCCGACAACGCGCTGCGCTACGCGGGACGCCACGCCACGTTCACGCTGCGCGCCTTCGCCGAAGGTTCGGCTGTCGTGCTCGAGGGCGCCGATGACGGCGTCGGCGTGCTGCAGCGCGACGCCGAGCGGCTGTTCGAGCGGTTCTTCCGCGGCGACCGCTCGCGCACGAGCCGGGGGACGGGCCTCGGCCTCTCGATCGTCAAGCACATCGTCGTCGCGGCCGGCGGGACCGTCGAGGCGACGGGCAGGCCCGGCAAGGGACTGCAGGTGCGCTGCCGCATGCCGTTGGGATGACCGGCACTTGTAAGCTCCATCCGTGAGGCAGACGTTCGATCAGTATCTCGACGAGCTCGAGGCCGACGTGCAGGAGGAGGGGCGCCGGGTCCTGCGCGCCCTGCGATCCAGCATGAACGCGCTCGATCGCAGCGACCTCGCGCTCGCGGACGAGGTGATCGCGCACGACGACGCGGTCGACGCGATGTACCGGCGCGTGCTCCTCTCGGTCGAGCGGCTGCTCGCGCGCCAGGCTCCGGTCGCGAGCGATCTGCGCCGCATCCTCGCGCTCCTGCACATCGGCCGCACGATCGAGCGCTCGGGCGACAACTGCGTGACGATCTCGAAGCTCGCCAAGCTGTCGCACGGTCTCGCCTCCGACGCGGCTCTGCTGCAGGCGTTCGAGGAGATGACCTCGCGCGCCGAGGAGATGCTGCAGATCGCGCTCGACTCGTTCGCCGCGCGCGATGTCGCCGCCGCAGAGACGCTGCCCGACCTCGACGAGCTGATCGATCGCGGCAACCGCCGCGTCGTCAGCCATCTGCTCGACCTCGGCGGCGACAAGAGCATGCGCGAGTGGGGGATGCGCATGATCGTCGTCTCGCGCTGTCTCGAGCGGATCGGCGACCACGCCGTCGACATCGGCGAGCAGACGTACTACCTCGTCACGGGCGAGTACCGCGAGTTCTCGGACGCCTCGCACGAGGCCGACGAGGTCCCGGCCGTCTGAGAGCTCCGGGGAGGCGTCGGCGAAATTCGGCGATCGGTGGCCGTCTCCGTGAGATGATCAGAGCGGATGACCGCATCGCACGATGGACCGGCCGGGCACCTCTCGGCGGCGATCGCCGCCTTCCGACGGCGCGCGTGGGAGGCCGCCGACGCCGGCACCGAGCGCGACGTGCGCAAGGCTCGCGTGGCGGCACGGCGCCTGCGGGCGATCCTCCGAATCGCCACCGCGCCGGAGATCGAGTCCCTGCGAGCCGAGATCGCAGACCTCGCCTCCGCGCTCGGCGAGCTGCGTGACCTCGACGTGCAGATCGCCGCGATCGAGGGTGAGCGGGAGACCGCCTGCGAGCCGGTTCGCGAGGCCGCGCTCTCCGCGGTCTCGGCAATCCTCACGCGCGAGCGGGCTTCCGCACGGCAGATGCTCGCCGCGCTCACCGTGGAGCCCCGCTTCCACCGGCTCGGCAAGTCGCTCGACGAGCTCGCGGCGACGCTGCCTGAGCTGCAGGTCCGGTCGCAGGCCGGTAGCGCGCGGCAGCTGGCGCGGCGATACCGGCGCGTGAGGGTGCTCGGAGACGCGATCGACTCCGGCAGCGCCGCGGATCCGTACCACGCGCTGCGGATCGCGGTCAAGCGCCTGCGCTACACGCTCGAGGTCCTCGACCCCGATCCCGAAGCGCTCGCCGAGCTGCGCGCGCTGCAGGCGCTGCTCGGCGACCATCAGGATGCCTGCGTCGCGGAGGCGCGGCTGCGCGAGATCGCGCGCACGTCCGCTCTGGAAGAGCCTGTCAGGGCCGAGATCGAGCGCATCGCCGACGAGCGGGCGACCGGGGCTCTGACCATGCGGCACGAGTTTCCCTCGCTGTACGTCCCGGTCCGGCGGCGCGCCCCAGGCTGAGGCCCCCCCGCGGTGAACCAGCGGTGATCGCTCGGCGCCGATTCGTGTCCGAATCGTCGTCACCAGATCTTCACCACAACGTCACCAGCTTTCTCCCCCCGTGCCTTTCCGGCCGGGATAGGTTGGCCTCGAGTCAGGCGAGAGCCCGCATGGGCCTGCGCCTGAACGTCACTCACACGAGAGCTCGACCACGGGAAGGGATCGGAATGAAGCGAGGAATCTCCATCTTGGCGGTCGCGGGGGCAACCGCGGTCGTGTTCGCCGCCATCGGGAGCAGCAGCGCGTCTGCAGTCTCCACGTCGGCGAGCGCCACGAAGAAGCCGACGAAGCAGTGCAGCACGTCGCTGAAGGTGCTTCGGCCGCACTACACGAATCCGGTGCCGAAGCTCGCAGGCGCATCCGACTCGCTCAGCGGCGCCGGCTCGACGTTCGTCAATCCGATCATGTCGATCTGGTCCTCGACGTTCGCCAAGCAGGGCACAAAGGTCGCCTACCAGTCGATCGGCTCGGGTGGCGGCATCGCGCAGATCCAGGCGCAGACCGTCGACTTCGGCGCGACCGACATCGCGCTCTCCGATACCGAGGCCGCGGCCGCCAAGGGCGGGCCCATCCTGCACGTTCCGATGGTGCTCGGCGCCGTCGTCGCCGTCTACAACGTGAAGGGCCTCGCGAACGGCCTTCGTCTCGACGGCGAGACGCTCGGCAAGATCTACGCCGGCCAGATCACGAAGTGGAACGACCCGGCGATCAAGGCGCAGAACTCGCAGTTCGCGCTGCCGGATCAGAGCATCGCGGTGGCCCATCGCTCCGACGGCTCGGGCACGAGCGCGATCTTCACCGACTACCTGACGAAGACCAGCCCATCGTGGACCGCCAAGCTGGGCGGCGAGGCCACGAGCCGCGGCAAGACGGTCGCCTGGCCGGTCGGCATCGGCGGCAAGGGCAACGAGGGCGTCGCCGCCGTCGTCAGCCAGACCGAGGGTGCGATCGGCTACGTCGAGCTGCAGTACGCGATCGCGCAGAAGCTGACCTACGCGTTCGTCAAGAACTCGACGGGTGCCTACATCGAGCCATGCGTCGCGACGGTCCGCGCGGCCGTCGACAAGGGCGTGTTCCCTGCCGACCTGCGTACGACCGTGACGAACGAGCCGGGCCCGCTGGCCTACCCGATCACGGGCACCGTCTACGCCCTGATCTACCAGAACCAGACCGATGAGGGCAAGGCCAAGGCGATCGTGAACTACTTCTCCTGGATGCTCACGATCGGGCAGAACTTCCCGGCCTCGATCAACTACGCGCCGATGGGCTCCCTGCTCCAGCAGAAGGCGCTCCTCCAGCTCGGGAAGATCCAGTTCGGCGGCAAGCCGGTCGTCAAGTTCACGATCCCGAAGGCCAAGAAGAAGTGAGCGCATCCGGCCAGGCAGCGGCACCGCCGCCGGTCACGGTCGGAGCGGAGGCGCGGGCGCTGTCACGACAGCGTCCGCGCCTCGGCGATCTGACCTTCCGCGCGCTCGTCTCGGGGAGCGGAGCGCTGATCGTTGCGATCTTCCTCGCGATCGGCATCTTCATCCTCGACGAGGCGTGGCCCGCGATCAGCCACTACGGCATCGGCAGCTTTCTCAGCGGCAGCCGCTGGGCGCCGTCGGAGGCCGCTCTCAACCTCGAGGGCAAGAACCCGTACGGGATCCTCCAGTTCGTCTACGGAACCGTCCTGACGTCGGCGATCGCGCTGCTCCTCGCGGTGCCGATCGCCGTCGGGCTGGCGCTCTACATCACAGAGATCGCGCCGAGCCTGATCCGCCGTCCGCTCGCCTACGTGATCGACATCCTGGCCTCGGTGCCGAGCGTGGTCTACGGCTTCTGGGGCATCTTCGCGCTGATCCCCGCGGTCAAGCCGGTGGCCAACGATCTCTCCGACTGGCTGCACTCGATCCCGGTGGTGGGCCCGATCTTCGCGGGTCCGTTCTTCGGCCCCTCGTACTTCGTCGCCGCCCTCGTGCTCGCGATCATGGTGCTGCCGATCGTCACGGCGATCTGCCGCGAGGTCTTCGCGGTCGCGCCGCTCGCCGAGAAGGAGGCGGCGCTCGCGCTCGGCGCGACGCGCTGGGAGATGATCAAGCTCGCCATCCTCAAGCGCTCGCGCGTCGGCATCTTCGGCGCCGCGATCCTCGGGCTCGGGCGCGCGTTCGGTGAGACGATCGCCGTCACGATGGTGATCGGCAACAGCGTGCTCGGCATCACGACGAGCATCTTCGGCCAGGGCGCGACGATGCCGAGCGTGATCGCGAACGAGTTCACCGAGGCCACCGAGCCGTTTCACCTGGACTCGCTGTTCGTCGTGGCGCTCTGCCTGCTCGTCGTCTCCCTGATCGTCAACACCGCCGGCAAACTGATCATCAGCCGCGTCGGCACGAGGATCGCCTGATGGCCCAGCTCGCAAGCGATATCGCCGGCGGCAGCCTCGCCGGCCGTCACCGCAAGAACCGCCTGATGAGCTGGCTCCTGACCGCGCTGATGGCCGGCGTGGTCGCGATCCTGGTGTGGGTGCTCGCGTACGTCGCGCTGAAGGGCTACAGCGCGCTCAACTGGACGTTCCTGACGGATACGCCGCCCGGCAACCCGAGCGATCCCGGCGGCGGGTTCGCCAACGGAATCGTCGGCAGCCTGATCATCGTCGGCATCGCGACCGTGATCGCCGTGCCGGTCGGCATCGGCGCCGCGATCTATCTGAGCGAGTACGGCGGTGACCGCTTCGCCGGTCTCGTGCGCTTCCTCACCGACGTGACGCTCGGCATCCCGACGATCGTCGTCGGCGCCTTCGTCTACGCCGTCTGGGTGCTCAACTTCGGCTTCAGCGGCTACGCCGGCGGGCTCGCGATGGCGGTCGTGATGGTGCCGCTGATCGTTCGCGCGAGCGAGGAGATGCTCCGGCTCGTTCCGAACGACCTGCGCGAGGCGAGCCTCGCGATGGGCGTGACGCGGGCGCGCACGACGCTCTCGGTGGTGCTTCCGGCCGCCACCTCGGGGCTGATCACCGGCGTGATGCTCGCGGTCGCGCGCGCGATGGGCGAGACGGCTCCGCTGCTCCTGACGACGCTCGGCAACGACCTCTACATGGAATCCGACCCCAACCACCGCATGTCGACGCTCTCGCTGCAGATCTTCGGCAGCGCGACCGCCGGCTTTCCCGATGCGCTCGCCCGAGCGTGGGCGGGCGCGCTGACGCTCGTCGCGATGGTCCTCATCCTCTACGTGGCGGCACGGCTGATCGGCCGCCGCAACACCGCCAAGGCGTGATCCCGTGAACGCGACCAACCAATTCGACGCATTCCCACCTGCACGAGGAGCCGCAATGGACACCGAGCCCACCGGAGACCCGATGAACCCTGCGGCCGAGGCCGTGCTCGGGAGCTCGACGGAGAACGGCGCCGTCGCGACCGTCGGGGGAGTCGTGCCCGGCAACGCGCCGACGCTCGAGGGCGGGCCGGCCGACGGCGCCCGCAGCGCGAGCCGGATGGACGTCGTCAAGCTGGCGGCGTTCCACGGTCCGCGACTGATCATCAACGACGTCAACCTCGCGATCGAGCCGAACAAGGTGACCGCGCTGATCGGGCCCTCGGGATGCGGCAAGTCGACGCTCCTGCGCTGCCTCAACGCGATGCACCTCGCGGTGCCCGGCGCCCGTGTGGAGGGCGGCGTGCTGCTCGACGGGACGCCGATCTACGCGAGGGGAGTCGACCTCGTGCTCGTGCGGCGACGGGTCGGCATGGTCTTCCAGCGCCCGAACCCGTTCCCGACGATGTCGATCTTCGACAACGTCGCCTCGGGCCTGCGCCTGACGGGACGGTCGAAGCGCTCCGAGCTCGCCGACGTCGTCGAGAACGCGCTGCGCAAGGCCGATCTCTGGATCGAGGTCAAGGATCGGCTGAACGCGTCGGCCGGCGGCCTCTCCGGCGGCCAGCAGCAGCGCATGTGCATCGCACGCGCGCTCGCGGTCGAGCCCGACATCATCCTGATGGACGAGCCGTGCTCGGCGCTCGATCCGATCTCGACCGCACGGATCGAGACGACGATCCATGCGCTCAAGGAGCGCTACACGATCGTGATCGTGACGCACAACATGCAGCAGGCCGCGCGCGTCTCCGACACGACGGCGTTCATGACGATCATGGAGGCGGGGCAGCCCGGCGAGCTCGTCGAGGCGGGCCCGACGAGCGACGTGTTCTCGAACCCGGTGCAGCGCGTCACCGAGGAGTACGTGACCGGCAAGTTCGGCTGAGAAGCTCTCACAGAATGCTTCGCGATGTCTGGCGGCCATCGGCCTGCTGCTGGGTAGCAGCAGGCTTCTGATCGGTGCAAGCGCGCTGCGCTTGCACCTGCCTGGCGCCTGGGCGGTGATCGCCTTTTGCGGTTCCATTTGATACAGGAGCCGCTGCAAGGCGATCACCGCCCAGCCTTTGCGAGTCACCCGCCAGTCATTCACGAGGCATTCTGTGAGAGCTTCTGAGGC
>JANLRV010000140.1:0-1592 GCA_031361905.1 Actinomycetes bacterium | reverse complement strand
CTGCTCGCCGAGGACACGAAGGCGCTCGTCGACGAGCTCGGCCTGAGCGACTTCCACCTGCTCGGCGTCTCGATGGGCGGCATGATCGTGCAGGAGTACGCGCTCGCGCACCCCGGCGACCTGCGCTCGCTGATCCCCGCCTGCACCTACGCCGCGCCCGGCCCGTTCTGCTCGCGGATGTTCGCGATGTGGCAGGAGATGGCGCCCAAGGTCGGCCTCGCCGCGGTGATGCAGGACGTCACGCTGTGGGCCTTCACGCAGGAGTTCTTCGAGACGCGCGAGGCCGAGCTCGCGGAGTTCGAGGAGGCGATGGCCTCGCTGCCGCAGCCGCTCGAGGCCTACCTCGCGCAGCTCTCGTCGATCCAGACGCACGACACGACCGCCCGCCTGGGGCAGATCACGACGCCCACGCTCGTGCTCGCCGGCGAGGAGGACATCCTGATCCCCGTCGAGCTCTCGCGCCGCCTGCACGCGGGCATCGCGGGCGCCGAGTGGGCGACCGTGGCGGGCGGCCACGCCTGCATCTGGGAGCACCCGACCCCGTTCAACGACACCGTCATCCGATTCATGCGCAGCCATGCGCGATAGACCCACCGAGGGAGAGACCATGCACGATCCAGAGGCCGCGCTCACGCGCAGCTACCTGAACGGCCAGATCGACCGCGCGACGCTGC
Source organism: Actinomycetes bacterium (assembly GCA_031361905.1). Lineage (GTDB taxonomy): Bacteria > Actinomycetota > Thermoleophilia > Gaiellales > JALYLC01 > JANLRV01. Next base: position 918 of record JANLRV010000140.1, on the reverse strand, counting down.
TCCGCAGAGCCGCTGTGCTCGGCATCGCGGCCTCCGGCGCGGGCGGGCTTCCCGCGCTCGCGGGCGCGGCCGGCGGCGGCACGCTGAAGGCCGCCCTGACGGGCGAGCCCGACATGCTCGACCCGACGCGCTCGCAGATCTACACGGGCGCCCAGGTCTACGACAACATCTTCTCGAAGCTGATCGACATCGACGAGCATCAGAAGTTCTACGGCGTGCTCGCGACCAGCTTCAAGAAGCAGGACGCGAAGACCTGGGTCTTCGACCTGCACTCGGGCGTCAAGTTCCACAACGGCGACGCGTTCGGCGCGAAGGACGTCAAGTACACCTTCGAGCGGATCCTCAACCCGAAGGTCGCGAGCGGCTACGCCGGGCTCTACACGGCGATCAAGCGGATCGAGGTGGTCTCGCCGACGCGCGTCGTCTTCCACCTGAAGACGCCCTTCGGGCCGTTCCTGACGAACCTCGCAAACAACGGCGAGATCGTCAACAAGCGCTCCGTCGAGGCCAAGGGCTCCGAGCGCAAGCCGGTCGGCACGGGGCCGTTCCAGTTCGTCCAGTGGCGGCAGGGCGACGGGATCACGCTGAAGCGGTTCCCCGGCTACTTCAAGAAGGGCGCGCCCTCGCTCGACGGGATCGAGTTCAAGTTCCTGCTCGTCGACCAGGGCCGCATCGACGCGCTCAAGTCGGGCGATCTCGACTGGGCCGACGCGGTGCCGCTGCAGCAGCTCGGCGCGCTCGCGAAGGACCCGCAGCTGACGCTCGTGCGCTCAAAGCTCGCGGGCATCCCCGACTATCTCGCGCTCAACGTGCGCACGGCGCCGTTCAACAACAAGGCGCTCCGCCAGGCGGTCGCCTACGCGATCGACCGCGAGGAGATCCGCAAGGTCGCCTACTTCGGCTCGGGCGAGGACGGCC
>JANLRV010000106.1:0-8921 GCA_031361905.1 Actinomycetes bacterium | reverse complement strand
CCCGCCGAGCCCCCCGACCGGCGTCCACTCCCCGCCGGGCACGGCGCCCACCGGCGGGGGCAACCCCCCGCCGGGGCCCGCGGCCCCCCCCACACGGCCCTGCAGCAGGATCCAGCCGTTGAGCGCGCCGAGCGTCGAGATCATCGCGACGGCGGCGATCACCTTGCCCCAGCCTCCGCCGAACATCGCGTGCGCAGCGTCGGCGAACGGGCTCGTCGAGCCGGCCAGCTGCGCGGCCGGGATGATGCCCATGATCGCGATCGTCGCGACGATGTAGACGAGCGTCGTGACGCTCGTGCCGACGATCGTCGCACGCGGCAGCGTGCGCTCGGGATCGCTCACCTCCTCGGCGGGGACCGTCGCCGACTCGAGGCCGATGAACGCCCAGAGCGTCAGCGTGCCGGCCGTCGTAATGTCGTTGAAGCGCCCGCCGAACGAGGCGTGGTTGGGGGCGAACGGGGTGAAGTTCCCGCTCTTCATGTAGAAGAGGCCGAGCAGGGCGACGACCGCGAGCGGCACGAACTTGAGCACGGTGGTGACGACCTGGAGGATCCCGCTCTGGCGCGCGCCGGCGATGTTGACGAGCGTCAGCAGCCAGATCAGCGCGATCGCAAGCGACGCGCCGAGCACGTGGTTCGAGGCCGCGTTGGGCCAGAAGACGGCGAGGTAGCCGACGAACGCGACGGCGATCGCGGCATTGCCGGCCCAGACGGCGATCCAGTAGCCCCAGGCCGTCTGGAAGCCGATGAAGTCGCCGAACGCGCGCCGCGAGTAGGCGTACGGGCCGCCGGTGCGCGGGTACGCCTTGCCGAGGTTCGCGAAGACGAGCGCGAGCAGGATCGCCCCGGTGCCCGTGATCACCCACGAGAACAGCGAGATCGGGCCGATCGCCGCGAGCTGCGCCGGCAGCAGGAAGACGCCGGATCCGATCATGTTGCCGACGACGAGCGCCGTCGCCATCCACAGCCCGAGCGGTCGCTTCTTCTTCGCGTCGAGCCTCTCGGCCGTCACCTCTAGCGGAATCGTCGGTGCCATCGCGCACCCTCCTTGCCAAGTCGCCGTTGCGTGCCGGGTCGGAACGCTCGACGCCGATCGTCGCCGCAGCGCGGAGGTTCGGCATCGGCGCCGCCGCCGACGGCGGCTTCGGCTATCTACGGCTCTCGAGCTGCGCTCGACGTCGCCGCAGCCACCCGCGTCCCGCGCTCGCCGGCGACGGCGGCCGCGGCCTGGTCGAGCTGGCAGATGCACGTGGTGCCGCCGAGGTCGGCGAAGCGCACGGCCGCCTCGACCTTCGGCCGCATGCTCCCGCCCGCGAGCGAGCCGCCGGCCACGAGCGCGCGCGCATCCTCGGCCGAGAGCGAGCGCAGGAGCTGCGCGCCGTCCGTGCCGAAATCGCTGTACACCCCTTCGACGTCGGTCAGCAGCAGGAGCAGGTCCGCGGCGACCGCGCGCGCGAGCACGACCGCGGCGAGATCCTTGTCGACAACGCCCTCGACGCCCGTGGGGCGCCCGGCATCGTCGACCGTCACCGGCACCCCGCCGCCACCCGACGCGATCACCACGACCCCGTCGTCGACGAGCAGCCTGAGCGGACGCTCCTCGAGCAGGCGAAGCGGCTCGGGCGACGGCACGACGCGCCGGTAGCCACCCGTGTCAGGGGCGACCACGAACCCGCGTTCACGCGCGAGATACCTCGCGATCGCGGCGTCGTAGAGCGGGCCCACCGGCTTCGTCGGCTGGAGGAACGCCGGATCATCGGCCGCGACCACGGTCTGCGTCAGCAGCGTGACGATCCGCAGCTCGGGGCGCTCGCACAGGATCGCCTGCTCGAGCATGTAGCCGATCATCCCCTCGCTCTCGGCGCCCAGCACGTCCAGGGGATAGGGCGGCGCGACGGTCGAGTGCTCGCTCTCGAGCAGCAGCATGCCGATCTGCGGGCCGTTGCCGTGCGTCAGCACGAGCTCGTGCTCGGCCAGCAGCGGAACGAGCGAGCGAACGGCGCCCGCGATGTTCTCGCGCTGGGTCTCCGCGCTGATCGGGTCTCCCCGGCGGACGAGCGCGTTGCCTCCGAGCGCGGCCACGATCCTCATGAGGCGACGGGCGCGCCCTCGGCGCGGCCGGTTCGCTCGCCGAGCCGGATCCGATAGACCACGACCTCCCGCCCGCTCGTCTCGGAGGCGTGCGTGGGCGGCCGCGCCGACGGCTCGCTTCCGGCCACGAGCTGCGGCAGCACGCGCGCCTTGAGACGCTGGAGCGCGTCCTCGGCCTCGTAGCCGGCGAGCTCCTCGAAGACGCCCCAGGCGATCACGCTGCGCCAGCTCGCGAGCCCGGCCAGCTCCTCGACCTCGAAGCAGACCTGCCGGCTCTCGCGCAGCATCTGCAGCTTGAGGCCCTCGGCGGAGTGGCAGTAGACGTGCATGCCGTCGTAGGCGTAGGTGATCGGGACGATGTAGGTCTTCCCGTTCGCATGGCAGCCGATCCTCCCGACGAGGCCATCGCGGAGGACCTCGTCGATCTCGTCACGGTCCAGCTCGCGAATCATGCCCGCAGCGTGTCCGCTGGGCGGGCGGCCCACATCCGCGCAGGCGCCTTCGCTCATCGCGGCTTTCCCGCAGCCGGAGCGCCCGTGGACTACCCTCTCCGCTGTAGCGCGTGCGGCACGCCGGGCTCCACGGGACCGACGCCGAGGGTGGCGAATCTCCGGCACACCTCGGTCGGCAGGTTGATGATGATCGAGGTGCGCTCGTTCGGCGGGTAGATCCGCAGCGCGTCGGCCTTCGCGAGATGGCAGCTCGAGGCAGGGAAGTTGCGAGCGTTGACCTGGCTGAGCACGCTACTGGACGTTCCGTTTCGGTCCAGGACGACGGCTCTGGCGGCAAGCGAGAACGGGCTCTCGCGCTTTGCCGGAGGCCCGACCCGCACGGGGGCGGCGGCGCCGTAGCGAACCGCCGACACCCCCGGATAGCCGGTCATCGAGCAGCGTGAGCCCTTGTTGATAAAGATCAAGGCCTGGTAGCTCGTTCCGGCGGCGGCACCAGCCTCACTCGAGACGACGAGCAGCTGCTTCGAGCGGCACTGTGCGACTGCATCGCCGCTCGCTCCGACGCTCGACGTCGCGGCACCGCCGGCCACCAGGACGACGAGGGCTACGACAAACGGCGTGCGCAGCGTTCCCCTCATGCCCGGATCGTCGCACCGCCCCCGGCGTCCCACAACAACGCCGCCGGGCCGCTCGTCCAAGCTCTGCACCAAAGAGCCTATGTCGGTAGGTGACGCGAGTGGCCGACGCCGTCAGACCCTCACGTCACCTGCCGACATAGGCTCCAACCTCGCTCCGGAGCCCCTCATGCGCGTCGTACGCTCGCTCGCCATCGGATCTCTGCTCGCCGCCGCGACGCTCATCCCGGCGGGCGCGACAGCGGGTCGCACCGTGGTGCAGGTGCGCTACGCGATCGTCTCGACCGCGAGCACGACGCCGGTGACGCTGCCCGGAAACGTGATCGCCTCGGCGGGCGATGGCAGCGGCGGCTTCTTCGCCTCGCTCGGGTCGAAGATCTTGCACATCGCGAGCGACGGGACGATCGATCCCGCGTTCTCCTACTCGTCAACCGCACCGCGCCTCGTCACCCAGCTCGCGGCCGTTCCCGGCGGCCGCCTCGTGGTCGTCGAGAGCGGCGGCGCACCGGTGCAGGTCGCGATCGTCTCGGCGGCGACCGGCGTCGTGCAGCACCTCGGGCCACAGCTCGTCGGCTCCCGGAAGTCGGCATCGGGCATCGCGACGCTCGGCCCGACGGCCTACGTCGCCGGGTCGTTCCGGTCGGTCATCGGCGGGCCGCGCCGCACCGGCGTCGTTGCCGTGAACACCGCGACCGGAGGCGTGCTGCCGTTCAACCCGCGGCTCGACCGCGACGCGTCCGGCGTCGCCACGAGCGCCGGCCGGATCTTCCTGACGGGCGAGTTCAAGACGATCGGCGGCAAGCCGCACGCGAGCTTTGCAGCCGTCGCGCCGAGCGGGAAGCCGCTCGCCTGGCGGCCGCAGCTTCCCGTCGTTCCCCAGGTCGCGAGCCTCGCCGCGGGGCCGAACGCGGTCTTCGCGACGACGTTCCACCGCGTGCTCGCGCTGCGCGCCGACGACGGCCGGCGACTCAGCTGGGGCCTCGCGCTGAGCAACGCGTACCGCTCGCTCGAGCCGACCTCGGTGCAGTACGACGACGCCGTGCTCTACATCGGCAACACCGCGGGACCGTTCACGCTGACCTGGCGAGGCGCGAGGCGCGCAGGCGGGTGCATCGGGATCGACACGCGGACCGGCAACCCGACGAGCTGGCGGGTCCGCCTGCCCGGGCTCGTCACGCGCACCTGCGTCCCGCTCGCGACATCGGCGCACGCAGTGCTCGTGTCGGGCCGGTTCGCGCCGCCCTAGCAGGGCCCAAGCAGCGCCGTTGGTAGGAAAGTGCCGGGCACTTTCCTACCAACTGACCGCTACGCCGTGACGGCCCGCTTGCGCTCGAAGCGCGCGATCCGGCCGCCGCTCGAGGCGACGCGCTCCTTGCCGGTCACGGCCGGGTGGCAGGCGCCGCAGACCTCGACGGCGAGGCCCTCGGCCGTCGAGCGCAGCTCGTGGACAGAGCCACAGCTCGAGCAGCTGACGCTGATCGCATAGGTGGCGGGGTGGATGTTGCTCTTCATGGTGGACTCCCATCGTTCAGGGCGCTCGCGCTACGCGGACGCCTACAGGGATGACAACGACGAGCGACGACCGGACGTTCCCGTTGACTGAGCAAGCAGTGCGGTGGCGTAGCCTCTGCCGCCATGACGCGCTTCCACGAGCTGCCCGACGGAGCATCGATAGCGTACGACGACATCGGCGAGGGCCGCCCGCTGATCCTGCTGCACGGCGTGCTCGGCTCGCGGCGGTTCTTCGCGCGTACGATCGAGGGCCTCGCGGCCGACCACCGCGTGATCGCCGTCGACTTCCGCTCGCATGGCGAGTCACCGCCCGCCGACGGCGGGCACACGGTGCCGCAGCTCGCCCGCGACGTCGACTCGCTGCTGACCGCGCTCGATCTGCGGGACGCGATCGCCGTCGGGTGGTCGATGGGGAACCTCGTGATCTGGGAGTACCTGCTGGCGCATCCCGGCGACCACCGCCTGGCCGGACACGTCTGCATCTCGCAGGGCGCCTGCGATCTCAACCGCGACGGCTGGCAGCTCGGCTTCACCGATCGCGATGGGCTCGCGGGGCTCTTGCAACAGAGCCAGGAGGACTACGCCGGGATGTGCGCGTTCGTGGCGACGATCTTCACGAAGGAGCTGCCGAGCGAGGCGGATCAGATCTGGATGGCAGCCGAGATGCGACGCGTCGGCGCGAACGCCGCGACGGCGATGCTGGCCGACCAGACCGTGCGCGACTACTCAGGTCGCCTGCCCGCCGCGGCGATCCCGACGCTCGGCGTCTGGGGTCGCGACGAGAAGTGCCTGCCGGTGGCCTCCGGCGAGTGGCTCGCCGAGCGGCTGCCCGGCTTCGAGCTGCACGTCTTCGAGGAGTCGGGGCACCTGCCGATGTGGGAGCAGGCCGACGCGGTCAACGCCCTCATCCGCGGCTGGGTCGCAGCCGTCCCGCGAGACGCTACGCTCGTGGCCGAATGAGCGCGATCCCCGACCTCTCCCTGGCCGAGCTCGAGCGCGAGGAGCTCGAGCTGCAGCTCGACCGGTTCACGAACGAGGACGCGCTCGCGCTGGGCCTGCGCCTCGTCGAGGTGGCACGCGCCGAGCACCTCGCGATCACCGTCAACGTCTGCCGGGGCGAGCAGCGCCTCTTCCATCACGCGCTCGAGGGCACCTCCGCCGACAACGACGTGTGGATCGAGCGGAAGAACCGCGTCGTGCGCCGCTTCGGGCACAGCTCGCTCTTGATGGGGCAACGCGCCGCCCAGAGCGGGCGGAGCTTCGCCGAGCAGGCGCTCGTCGACGAGACCGAGTTCGCCGCCCACGGCGGGGCGTTCCCGCTCAACGTGCGCGGGGTGGGCCTCGTCGGCACCGTCACGGTCTCGGGCCTGCCCCAGCTCGAGGACCACCGCCTTGTCGTGCGCGTGCTGCGCGAGCTCGCAGCCCGGTCCGCCACGGCCTCCGGGTAGATGTCGCCGGCCGGGCACTGGCGCGAGCTCGACGACGACGAGCGCCAGCGCGAGTACTCGCCAAGCTCCGTCGTCGGCGAGCTCGGCCCGCTGCTGGCGGAGTACCGCACGCGCAGCGACGCGGTCGCCTCAGGCGGAGAGGAGCTGCGCTACGGCCCGGCCGCCGAGCAGGTGACGGCGCTCTTCCGCGTGGACGACCCGAGCGCCCCGCTCCACGTCTTCTTCCACGGCGGCTACTGGCAGGAGCTCGGCGTCGCCGACTCGCTGTTTCCGGCTGCGGGCTTCGCCGCGAGCGGGATCGCCTTCGCGGCGGTCGGCTACGAGCTCGCGCCCGCGGCGACGATCGACGAGATCGTGGCCGCCTGTCGCGAGGCGCTCGCACACGTGCTGCGCACGTCGGGCCTGACGCCCGCGCGCATCACGGTCTCGGGCAGCTCCGCCGGCGCGCACCTCGCCGCGATGGTGGCGCTCGCTCCGTGGCCCGGCGAGCGCACGCCGATCGACGCCGCGGTGCTCGTCAGCGGCATCTTCGAGCTCGAGCCGCTGATCGGCACCTCCATCAACGACGCGCTCGGGCTCGACCGGGAGGCAGCGCGACGGGCGAGCCCGCTGCTGCTCGATCCGCCCGGTCGACCTGCGACGCTCGTCTGCGTGGGCGAGAACGAGACGGCCGAGTTCAAGGCGCAGAGCACAGACTACGCCGCATTCCTGCGCTCGCACCACGTCCCCGTCGCGGAGCTCGTGATCGCGGGGCGAAACCACTTCGACGTGATCCTCGACCTCTCCACCGCCGGGACCGGGCTCGGCGACCGCTCGCTGCGCCTGACCGCGAATGGGTGATCCCGCCGCACTCGATCGCGCCGATCCGCTGGCGCACCTGCGCGAGCGCTTCGCGCTGCCCGAGGGAGTCGTCTACCTCGACGGGAACTCGCTCGGCGCGCTGCCGCACGCCACGCGCGAGGCGCTCGCGCGCGTCATCTCCGACGAGTGGGGCACCGCGCTGATCCGCTCGTGGGGAGCGGCCGACTGGATCGGCCTCGCCCGACGCACCGGCGGCGCGATCGCGCCGCTGATCGGTGCCCCGGCCGGCACGGTCGTCGCGTGCGACTCGACCTCGATCAACCTCTACAAGGCCCTGCACTGCGCGGCGGCGCTGCGTCCGGGGCGGACGCGGCTGATCGCCGACGCCGACAACTTCCCGACGGATGTCTATATCGCGCGCAGCGTCGCCGACGAGCGCGGCCTCGAGCTCGTGCTGCTGCCGGTGAGCGAGATCGCAGCGGCGATCGACGAGCGCACCGTCGTGGTCAGCCTCAGCCACGTCAGCTACCGGAGCTCGGAGATCTACGACCTCGCCGGCATCACCGATGCCGCGCACGCGGCCGGCGCGCTCGCGGTCTGGGACCTCGCGCACAGTGCCGGTGCGCTCCGCTGCGACGTCCAGGAGCTCGGCGCCGACCTCGCGATCGGCTGCGGCTACAAGTACCTCAACGGCGGGCCCGGCGCGCCCGCCTTCCTCTACTGCGCGCGCGAGCACCTCGAGCGCGCCGCGCAGCCGCTGACCGGCTGGTTCGGCCACGACCACCCGTTCGCGTTCACGCAGGAGTACCGGCCGGCGGCCGGGATCGAGCGCTTCCTGACCGGCACGACCCCGGTGCTCTCGATGAGCGCGCTCGCGACCAGCCTCGAGGTCTTCCGGGACGTCTCGCTCGACGCGCTGCGCGCCAAGAGCGTCGCGCTCGGCGAGCTTTTTCTCGAGCTTTTCGACGAGAGCCTCGCTCCGCGCGGGTTCGAGCTCGCTACCCCGCGCGACTCCGCGAGGCGCGGCAGCCACGTCGCGCTCACGCATCCCGACGGGCACGCGATCGTCCGCGCCCTGATCGAGCGCGGAGTCATCGGCGACTTCCGCGCCCCGGACCTCCTGCGTTTCGGCTTCGCGCCGCTCTACAACCGCTTCGGCGACGTCGAGGTGCTCGTCGACGTGATCGCAGACGTGCTCGACGGCGGCTCGTTCCGCGACCCGCGCTACGCGACGCCCGAGCGCGTGACGTGATGCCACAGCCGGTGCCCACGGTCGTCCTCGTCCACGGCGCCTGGCACGGCCCGTGGGCCTGGGACGCCGTCGCGGAACGCCTGCACAGCGCCGGAGCCGACGTGATCGCGGTCGATCTTCCGAGCGCGGGTCTGGACGCGAGCTCGCTCGGCGATCTCTACGACGACGCTCGCGTGATTCGCGCCGCCGTCGACGGCGCGTCGGGTCCGGCTGTCGTGGTCGCGCACTCGTACGGCGGGCTTCCGGTCACGGAGGGCCTCGCCGGCGCCGTCAACGCGGCGCACCTGATCTACCTCGCCGCGTTCATGCTCGAAGAGGGGCAGTCGCTGCTCGGACTGCGGCAAGGAATCGAGCCGGACTGGTGGCTGACCTCGGACGACGGGTACACGCTCCTCCCGGACGAGCCGCGCCGGGTCTTCTACGGCGATTGCCAGCCGGATGTCGCCGCGCGAGCGGAGGCGGCGCTCGTGCCACACCGGAAGGACGCCTTCCGGCAGGAGCTCCGCGCCGTGGCCTGGCGCGAGGTGCCCTCGACGTACGTGATCTGCGAGCTCGACAACGCGATCCCGCCGGCGGCGCAGGAGCGCATGTCGGCGCACGCGCACGCGGTGCATCGACTTGAGTCGAGCCACTCCCCGTTCCTCTCGCGCCCGGCCGACGTCTGCGCGATCATCCGCGACGTGGTCGACGGGGGGATGCCCCGGGGGCACCATAGCTGACCCCCGGTAGGG